>DASZSS010000537.1:0-3512 GCA_035548535.1 Steroidobacteraceae bacterium | reverse complement strand
GACGCACGCTCGCTGACGAGCCGGGTCGCGCCGAGCGCGAGGTCCGAGGCGCTGTCCAGCGCCTTCGCAAAGCCCTCGGGCGAGGCCGCGAGCAATCCCTTCGCGACGTCATCGTCCGCCGACCAGACGATGGAGCTCATTCCGTCGCTCAAGGGCAGGAACGCCAGGGTCCCGGTACGCAGGAAGCGCTGCCAGGCCGTGCGCTCGTGCGAACGCTCCGTCGCAACGTTCGCGACGATGGCCGTCTGCTCATAAGGCGACATGTCCGCCGTGAGCCCCACTGCAGCGCGCACTGCCGATTGCGCGCCATCCGCGCCCACGACCAGCTTCGCCCGCAGCACGCCAGCGCTCGTCTCGACGTGGACGTGATCCTCACCGATCGAGAGAGCCTGCAGCGCACCGCTTACCAGCGTCGCGCCCGCCGCCTCGGCCGCATCGAGCAGCGCGCGCTGCACCAGGCGCGTCTCGATGATGTAGCCCAAGTTGGGCTCGTTGACTTCCGCAGCGTCGAAGACGAGGGCCTCGCGCGCGGTGGGCGCCACACTTTCATGCCATACGCGCATGCGCTCGTACGGGCTCACGCGAACCGCGGTGATCGCCTCCCAGGCTCCCGCGGTCTGCAAGATGCGCTCACTGGCCCGCGAGTACGCGAACACACGCAATTCCATTGGCGCATCCGGAGTCAGCGGCGCGGGCTTGCGCGGCTCGAGAACGGCAATGCGCAGCGGTGCACGATCGCCTCGCGCGGCCTGCGCGAGCAATGCGGCGCCCGCGGCGCCCACGGGTCCGCCACCGACGAAGAGCACATCCAGAACTGAATCCGTCGCCGTCGCGTTCATCGGAGCGCCAAGCCTCGCGCCAGTCGCGGTGACGGGCCCGCGAACCCTGCGCTCACCCGTGAGAGAGCGCTCTTGGCCGGCGGCGTCAGATCGAACAGCAGCAGGCCGAAGTTCCGTGCGAGCGACATGCCCGGACGGGTATCGCCAAAGAGCTTGATCAAGCCGTCCGTGAAACGAATGACGCCGCTGCGATCGCCGGCACGCCAGCGTTCGAACCGCCCCAGCAATTCCTCGCTTCCGGCGTCCACGCGCTCCGCCGGCGCGCTTGCGAGCACTTCAGCGAGCATCGCCGCATCGCGGAGGCCGAGATTGAATCCCTGCCCCGCCACGGGATGCAGTGCCTGGGCCGCATTGCCGATCAGAACGGCGCGCCTCGACACGGTGGTTACGGCGCGCGTCAGCTTCAGCGGATAAGACGCGCGGCGCCCGGCGCGCGTGAAACGACCCGCGCGCCAGCCGAAGCACTGCTGCAGCTCGGAGAGAAACGACGCGTCGTCGAGCGCGAGCACGCGGCTCGCCTCCGGCGGGCTCTTGCTCCACACGAGGCCGTAATGGCCATCGAACAGCGGCAGCAACGCCAGCGGACCGGTGGGTGTGAAGCGCTCGTACGCCGTGCCGTCGTGCGGGCGATCGGTCACGAGGTTCGCGACAATGGCGACCTGCTCGTAGTCTTCGATCGTCGCACCAATTCCGGCCGCCGCGCGCACGCTCGAGTGTGCGCCGTCCGCGGCCACGATCAGACGCGCCTTGATCTGTTCCGTCGCAGGGCCCCCGCCATTGTGGGCCCCCGCTTCCTGAGTACCGGCATTGCGGCCGCGATCGTCGACCACAGTGAGCTGCACGGCGTCTGCGGAGACGTCGATCGACTCGGGATGCGCCGGCGCACGCACCGTGATGCCCTTCGCTGTCGCGAGCTTCGCCCACAGCGCCGCGCCGATGACGCGGTTCGTGACCACATAGCCGAACGCATCGATGCCCTGCTCGCTCGCGTTCAGCCGCGCAAAGCCGAAGCGGCCCGCGTCCGAGACGTGAATGGTGCGAATGGCCGCGGCCTGCGGCGCGATGTCGCCCCAGACTCCCAGTCCTTCGAAAATACGCCGGCTCGCGTTCCCGAGCGCGGTGGTGCGGTCATCGAAGCTCGGCTGGGCGCCGCCGCCCGGCACGACGCCTTCGATCATCGTGACGTCGAGGCCGGTGCCGGCGAGCGCGAGCGCGAGGCTTGCCCCCACCATTCCGCCTCCGACGATCACCACGTCCACCTCGCGCATGGCAGTCTCAGCCGTGCGCCATCAAGGCTTCGATCTCGTCGGGATCCTTCGGCGCTTTGGCGGTCAGCACCTCGACGCCCGTGCGCGTCACGACGACGTCGTCCTCGATGCGGATCCCCATGCCGCGAAAGCGCTTCGGCACCCCTTTCATGCCCGGCGGGATGTAGATGCCCGGCTCGATCGTCATCGCCATGCCCGGCTCCAGCACGCGCCACTCATCGCCGACCTTGTATTCCCCCACGTCGTGCACGTCCATACCCAGCCAGTGGCCGGTCCGATGCATGAAGAACTTGCGGTAGGCGCCGTCCTTCTCCAGCGCGGGAACCCGGCCCTTCAGCAGCCCGAGCCTTACGAGACCCTGCGTCACGACGCGTACCGCGGCCAGATGCGGGTCGTTCCAGTTGTTCCCGGGCTTCACCTTCGCGATCGCGGCGCGATTGGCCTCGAGCACCACCTCGTACAAAGCGCGCTGCTCGGGCGTGAATTCGCCGTTGACCGGATACGTGCGCGTGATGTCCGACGCGTAATACTCGTACTCACAGCCTGCGTCGACGAGCAGCAGGTCGCCGTCGTGCAGCGTCTGATCGTTGGCGCGGTAGTGAAGCACGCAGGTGTTGTCGCCGCTGCCGACGATCGGTTGATACGAGATGTCAGCATTGTGAACGCGGAACTCGTGCACGAGCTCCGCCATGATCTCGTACTCCTTGCGTCCCGGCCGGCACGCCTTCATCGCCCGGATGTGCGCCGCGGCGGCGATGCGCGCCGACTCGCGCATGAGATCGATCTCGTTCTGCGACTTGAAGAGCCGCATGTCGTGCAGGAAGTGCGCGAGGGCCACGAATTCCAGCGGCGCGCTGCGCCCGGGCCGCGACTGCGAGCGCAGCCCGTTCACCCAGGCGACGATGCGCTGATCGAACTCGGGATGCGCACCCATCGTGTAGAACACCTTGGTGCGGTTCTCGAGCAGCCCGGGCAGGATCTCGTCCATATCGGTGATGGGAAACGCATCGTCGGCGCCGTAGCTGCGCGTGGCGCCCTCCGGGCCGGCGCGCTTGCCGTCCCACGCTTCGCGCGCCGGATCGCGCTCGCGCACGAACAGCAGGTACTCGCCCTGCTCGCGCCCGGGAATGAGCACGGCGACCGCCTCCGGTTCGTCGAACCCGGTGAGATAGAAGAAGTCGCTGTCCTGACGGTACGGGTATTCGACGTCGTTGTTACGGAGACGGACTGGCGCGGCGGCGATGACGGCGATGGAGTCGCGCCCCATCAGCTTCATGAGCTGGCGGCGGCGGCGGGCAAATTCATCTCGCGGAATGGCGCGGGCACGCTTCGGTGCGGCTCGGGTTCGGACTGCGGCGGGCACGCGTTCCTCAGTGCAGGGGCGGCGGCCCGGACTGTCCCGGCT
>DASZSS010000536.1:0-2605 GCA_035548535.1 Steroidobacteraceae bacterium | reverse complement strand
CACCAGCGGGATGTCGAGCGTGTGCGGCGCGCCCCATTTGCCGCCATCCTGCGGCGACTTCCAGTCGAGCTGGTACGCAAATGCCGGCGCGCCCTGCGCGGCGCGCAGTTCCGCTTCGACGATGGCCGCGCGCCACGAGCGCGAGGCCGTCGTCGCGGAGAAGAAGACGTCGGACGGCGAGTACTGCGGGTAAAGGCGCCGGTACTCGGCGACGACGCGCTCCGGATTGATGTCGACGCGCATCTCCGGCAGCAAGCGCGCGGGAAGCTGGTCCCAGGTGAGATCGAAGGTGGAGGGATCGGCGCGGCCGATGAGACTCCGCGTCTCATCGTGCGTGTTGCCGATCATCATCGGAATGTCGGCCGAGATCGGTGGCGCGTCCGGATAGAACGGATGGCGCTCGAGCGTGCGATCGTCGAGCACCGGCCCGAAGTAGAGCGAGCCCTTGCCGATGATCGGGTCCACGGCCTCGTGCGCCGCGAGGAGCCGGTCGATGGGCAGAGTGCGAACGTCGTCCACGCGCTCGAGGGGCAGCTTCAGAGCGTCGAGGAAAGCGCGCGCGCGGGCGGTTGCATTCAGCGGCCCACTGGCCGTGAGCTGCTGGCCACTCATGGTCGCCGCTCGATGAAACAGGCCGTGCGCGGCGGGCATCGCCATCAGCGTCGCGATCTTCGCGCCGCCGCCGGACTGGCCGAACAGCATCACTTTTCCCGGATCACCGCCGAACGCCGCGATGTTGTCGCGAATCCAGCGCAGCGCCAGGACGAGGTCGAGCATGCCCGCGTTCCCCGAATCCGCGAGCGCCGGGCCGCCGAGGCGCGCGAGATAGAGATAGCCGAACGCCGCGAGCCGGTGGTTGAGCGTGACGACCACGACGTTGCCGCGACGGGAGAGCCGCGTGCCGTCGTACAGCGGGCTCGATCCCGAGCCGTGCGAATACGCCCCGCCGTGGATGTACACCATAACCGGACGGCGCTCCTCGGGACGCGTCGCGCGCAGGCTCGGCGTCCACACATTCAAGAAGAGGCAGTCCTCGCTGATGCGCTCGTCTTGGCCGGTCTGCGGTGAGGCCGGGCCGTAGTCAAAAGCGTCGCGCACGTCGCGCCAGGGCGTCGGGGGCCGCGGCGGCATGAAGCGTGTGGGGCCCGTATCCGCTCCATAGCGGATACCCTTGAAGACATAAGTGTCCCCGTCGCGATAACCGCGCACTTTGCCGAAGGTCGTGGGGACAACGGGATGCGAGCCCGCGAAGGATTGCGGGGCCAGCGCGAACGCCAGCGTGCTCGTCAGCGCTGCGCGGCGAGTAAGAAGGATCATGCGTGCGACTCCGTGCGTGCGGTCATCATGGCACAATGCGTCCGAAACCAGGTGAACGATGACTCCACTCGAAACGAAGATCCGCGCCGGCACATTCGTCGTCACGACGGAGCTCACACCGCCGAAGGGTATCGACCTCACCGAGCTATTCGCCAGGGCGGACGCGCTGCGCGGCTGGATCGACGCCGTGAACCTCACCGAGTCGCCGCGCGCACGCATGGCAGTCGAGCCGAAGTCGGTCGCGCACCTGCTGATCGATCGCGGTCTCGATCCCATCGTCCAGATCACCGCGCGCGACCGCAATCGCATCGGCATCCAGGCGGATCTGCTCGGCGCGGCGCTGCTCGGCATCGGGAATTTCCTTTTCATGACGGGCGACAACCCGAAGAACGGCGACCATCCGGACTGCAAGGGCGTGTTCGATCTCACCACGCTCGAGATGCTCGGCGCCGCGCGCTCCCTGCGTGCCGGTCGCGACATGATGGGCAACGAGCTGAAGGGCGCGCCGCACCTGTTTCTCGGCGCGACCGCGAATCCGGGGGCGGCGGACCTCGCGTACGAGACGGAAGGCGTCCGTCGCAAAATCGAGGCGGGCGCCCAGTTCCTGCAAACGCAGCCGATTTACGACATCGACGTGCTGCGGCGGTATCTCGATGCCGTCGAGCTCGGCGATGTGGCGCTGCTGGCGGGGGTGATTCCGCTGAAGTCCGCGAAGATGGCCGGCTGGCTGAATGCCAACCTGCCGGGCGTGCGCGTGCCGCCGGCGCTGGTCGAAGAGCTCGAGCGCGCCGGGCCGGAGGGGGAGGCGGCCGTCGGCATCGACATCGCGGCACGGCTGGTGCGCGAGATCCGCAAGCTGTGCGCCGGGGTGCACATCATGGCGCTCGGCTGGGAGCATCGTATTCCGGAGATCCTCGCGGCGAGCGACGTCCGCGGCTGATTCGCCCGCTCGCCGGACGTGGTGCTTGCCGCGCCGGACCACGCGCCTGCGGCGTTGGTCGCGCCTGCGGCGTTGGTCGCGCCTGCGGCGTTTGGTCGCGCCTGCTGCGATTGGTCGCGTCTGCTGCGATTGGTCGCGTCTGCTGCGTTGGTCGCGCGTGCTGCGTTTGGTCGTGCCTGCGGCGTTTCGTCGCGCACCCCGCCCGAGGGCGCATCAACCAAGGAATCGCGTCAACTAGGGATCGGGCGTCAGGTCGAGTGGCTCCACGCTCGCGGGAACCGCGGTTTCTTCGGCCGCGGGCTGCTGCGCGGTATAGAGAACTTTCCGGCACGCGTGACAGACGATGTC
>DASZSS010000535.1:0-8901 GCA_035548535.1 Steroidobacteraceae bacterium | reverse complement strand
GGCTCCCCTATGCTGTCGGCATGTCCAGTCCCTCGTGGCAGTTGCTGATCACCGTGTTCGACACGCTTTCCGCGCAGGTGGTCGCGGACCGCTTGAACGGCGAGGGCGTACCGACTCGCGTGCGGACGGACTCGGAGATTCTCGGGGTGGCGCGGACCTGTGACATCTTCGTGCCCGCCGAGTCCCTCGGGCGCGCGCAGTCGCTGCTGGGATCGGCGGGGCTCTCGGACACAGAGTTGTCGTATCTCGCGACGGGGAAGCTCGGCTCGGATCGGATCGAGGAGCCCTGAGCGGCTCGCAAGCTCCGTTTCGCACAACGCGAGCCGATGCGCATCCATTGCGACTGCGCAGGCTCCACGTGGAAAACGGCCCAATCTATCCAGCGCCGGCGTCGCTGCGCACCCTCCTCGATGAGCTTGTGGGCACCGGGCTCGATCAAGTGAGCCGCGAACGCACGCGACAGCTCGGTCAACGAGGGTACAAAGGCGGCGCGATTTGCCTCGAGTGTTCGTGCAAGCAGCGCGTTGAAGCGCTCCCGTCCCCGTCCCATCCGGCGCCCATTGCCATCCGCACGCGTGGGCCGGCCTATCGCCATCCGCAAACGTGGGCCGACTCGACGTGCGTGGAGAGGCCGGCGTCTTTACGCGATGCGGCCGTCGTAGCTGGGCGAGCGCTCCCGCTCGGTCCGGATGTATTCCTCGAAGCTCGGGCCGTTGACCAAGCGCTCGAGGCTGCGCGCTTGCGCGTCGAGGCGGCGAATGGCGGCGAGCTTCTCGTCGTTGCCGAGCTTGGCGCGATCGACCGCGCTCTTCAGTACGCGGATCGTTTCGTCGTAGACGCGCAGTGGGACGGGGAAGGGGTGCCCGTCCTTGCCGCCATGTGCCATGGAGAAGCGGGCCGGGTCTTTGAAGCGCGACGGCGTGCCGTGAACGACTTCGGCCACCATCGCGAGCGCTTCGACGGTCCGCGCTCCCACGCCGGGTATCAGGAGTAGCTCCGCGAAGTCCTCCGGTCCGCGATCCGCGGCGGCGGCGAGCGTCGCGTGCAAGCGCTTGAGATCGATGTCGGAAGCGCGGACGTCGTGACGGGCGGGCATGCGCAGATGGGGCAGTTCGGGCGTCGGCGAGAGCGACAGGCCCCGCTCGGACACGGCGAGCTTCGGTGAAACGCTCACGTCCAGCTCAGGCACGGCGGGCGGAGGCGGAATGCCGTTGTCCAGCTCGGAGCCTGCGGCCTTGCGCGCCGTGCGCCTGTAGAGCTCGGGCACTGCTGGTGTGGGGGCGATGCCCCTGTCCAGTTCGGAGCCAGCGGCCTTGCGCGCCATTCGCCTGTAGAACTCGGGCACTGCTGGCGTGGGGGCGATGTTCCTGTCCGGCTCTGAGCCAGCGGCCTTGCGCGCATTGCGCCTGTAGAGGTCGGGCACTGCTGGCGTGGGCGCGATGTCCCTGTCCAGCTCGGGAAACAAGCTCAGCGTTCGTGTTTTCGATTCGCGCAGTCCGCGCAGCACCGCGATCGTCTTGTCCGGCCCGGCGTGCACGAGCTGCATGCCGGCGCGGCGGCTCGCGTTCGCGCGCGCGTCCGCGAGATTCAGGATCACGCCACGGTTGCGACCTTCGATGGCCGCATGAGGTGAGCTGAGCAAGCGCTCGTCATACGCCCGCTGAGCGCCGACGGTGCCGAGCCGCGCCGAGCCGCTCAGCGCCGGCGCTGTCGCGTCCTCGAAGTTCTCCGACAGCCAGTGGTAACGGCGCGCCTCTCCGCGCGCATCGCTCATGCCCTGCTGAACGACGCACCATTTCCCCGTGGACGTCACGATGAATCCGTGCAAGTAGAGATCGAATCCGTCCTGCACGACTGCATGGTCGATCTTCGCCACGAGGCGGCTCGCGCGCACGAGCGGGGCGGCATCGAGCCCCGTCTTCTCCCCGACGACGAGCAACTCATCCGGTGTCTTGCGCGACTGCTTACCGCGCCCGCCGCACACGTAAATGCCGAGCTCATGCTGAACCGGCTGCAGCCCCCGCTTGAGCGCACCGAGCACGCTGGTGGTGATGCCGGATGAGTGCCAGTCCATCCCCATCACGGCGCCGAACGACTGAAACCAAAACGGATGCGCCAGCCGCCGCAGCACCTCGTCGCGCCCATAGTGGTACGCGATGGCTGCGACGATTACGCGCCCGAGCGACGCCATGCGGGTGGCGAGCCACGCGGGCACCCGGCCGCCGTGCAGCGGCAGATCGGCGCTGCCAGTTCTCAATGCCATGCCGCGCAGTGTCGCCGGTTCGGCTCAATACGCCAACGCCACTCCGTCCGCTCGCATATCCGCCGCCGAGGCGTAACGGCCCGGCCAGCGCTCGATCGCTTGATAGCGCCCGAACCCGCCGTCGCTCTTGCCGAGCTTCCACCCGAGCGCAGCAAGCGCTCTCTGCGTCGGCGCCGGAATCCCGGTTTCCACGCGTAGCAGTCCGGTGCCGTGCTGCGGCTCACCCGTGGGCTCGGTGCTTCCTTCGTGATGCCAGCGCGGCGCATCGCCGGCTTCCTGCAGCGCGAGCCCGAAATCCACCATGTTCGAGATGACCTGCGCCTGCCCTTGCGGCTGCATGTCCCCGCCCATCACGCCGAAGGCGAGCCACGGCTCGCCGCCTTTCAGGGCGAATCCTGGAATGATCGTGTGAAAGGGCCGCTTGCGCGGCGCGTAGAGGTTCGGGTGTCCGTCCGTCAGCGCGAACAGGCAGCCTCGATTCTGAAACATGAAGCCGAGCCCGTCGGGCATCAGCCCCGAGCCCATGCCGCTGTAGTTCGACTGGATGATCGACACCATCATCCCGCTCGCGTCGGCCGTACAGAAGTACGTGGTGTCCCCGTGGCTCGGCGCCTCCCCAGGGTGCACCGGCGTGAGAATGCGGTCGGCCTTGATGAGCTTCGCGCGCTCGCGCGCGTACTCCTTCGAGTTGAGCCATTCGATGGGCGTCTTCACGAAATCCGGGTCCGCGTAGTAGCGCGCGCGATCCTCGAAGGCGAGGCGCTTCGCCTCCACGCAATGATGAATCCACGCGGCCGACTGAAAGCCCATCGCGCGCGCATCGAACGTCTCCATGATGTTCAGCATCTGCAGCGTCGCAAGGCCCTGGGTGTTGGGCGCGAGGCCGTACACCTGCACACCGCGATAATCGGTGACGATGGGCTGCGTCCACTCGGAGTGATGCGCGGCGAGGTCCGCCTTCGTCATCCAGCCGCCGATGCGCTTGAAGTAGCGCTCGATCGTGTCCGCGATCTCGCCCTTGTAGAAGGCGTCGCGTCCCTGATCCGCGATCAGCGTGAGCGTGCGCGCGAGCAGCGGATTGCGGAACACTTCGCCTTCGCGCGGCGTGTGGCCCTCCGCCAGCCACACCTTCTTGAAATTCTCGGTTTCCTCGATGCCGAGATCGGTGCGCGCGAACTTCTTGGCGCTGGCGTCGAGGTAAAACGCCACGGTTTGTGCGACGGGCGCGCCTTCGGTGGCGTAGCCGATTGCCGGCGCGAGCACGGACTTCCAAGGCAGCTTGCCGTAGCGAGTGTGCAGTTCCCACCACGCGTCGACCGTGCCGGGAACCGATACGGAGATCGCGCCGGAAGCCGGGATGAGGCCGTTCTTCGCCCGCTTGCGCACCGTCTCGAGGCTGAGGTTCGCGGGGCTGCGACCCGACCCGTTCAGCCCGACGACCTTGCGCTGCTTCGTGTCCCAGAGCATGACGAAGCAGTCGCCGCCGATGCCGTTCGACGTGGGCTCGAGAAAGCCGAGGCACGCGTTCGCGGCGATGGCCGCGTCGACCGCCGAGCCGCCGGCTCGCAGGATGTCGACAGCCGCGAGTGTGGCGAGCGGATGCGCCGTGGCGGCCGCGCCGTGTATTCCCCACACCGTGGAGCGCGACGCGAAAGTGGCGCCGTCCACGCGATCTCCGCTGCGGACATCGGGGCGGTCGCGATTGGGATTGGCGATGCGCGTTTGCGCGAGCGAGGCGCCGGTGGCCAGCGCGGGCAGGGTGGCTAGGAATGTTCGTCGACGCATCGGTTACCCCCGTGAAGACGCACTTTAGGCTGACCCAGCAGACGTTCGCGACCTGAGTCGGCGTGCTGCTCCGTGGCCCAGCAGGATGTTGGCTACCCGAACAGCATGCGGGCCGGTGCCCTAGCAGGACGGTGCTCCCGAACAGCATGCTGCTCGGTGCCCAGCAAGGACGTTTGCCCCGAACAGCATGCTGCTCGTGTCCAGCAGGACGTTTGCTCCGAACGGCATGCGGCTCGGCGTCCAGCAGGACCGTTGCTCCCGAACAGCGTGCTGCTCGGCGCCCGGCAGGGCGTTTGCTCCCGAACAGCATGCGGCTCAGTGCCCCAGCAGCACGTTTGCTCCCGAACAGCATGCTGCTGAGTGACTCCGCAGAGCGTTCGCCACGGAACGGCATGCCGCTCGACACCGCTTTTGAGCGCTGGCGAAGCATACTGCTTCGTCGGCGCCGCGACTGCTCGCTCAGCCGCGCTATTTCCGCGCTTTGGCCCGCTCCATCGACGCGACGATGAGTTGCTTGGCTTCGTCCGCGTCGCCCCAGCCGATCACCTTCACCCACTTCGAGCTCTCGAGGTCCTTGTAGTGCTCGAAAAAGTGCTGCACCTGGCGCACGGTAATCTCGGGAAGGTCGGTGTAGTTGTGCACCTTCTCGTAGCGGCGCGTGAGCTTCGGCACCGGCACCGCGAGAATCTTTTCGTCGCCGCCCGCTTCATCCTGCATCTTCAAGACGCCCACGGGCCGCACGGCCAGCACGGCGCCCGGAATCACGCCCCGCTGGTTGGCCACCAGCACGTCGCACGGATCGCCGTCTTCGGACAGCGTGTGAGGAATGAAGCCGTAATTCCCCGGATAGCGCATCGCCGTGTACAGAAAGCGGTCCACGATGAGCGCCCCGGACGCCTTGTCCATTTCGTACTTGATCGGCTCGCCGCCGACCGGCACCTCCACGATCACGTTCACTTCTTCAGGGGGGTTACGGCCGGTTGAGATTGCATCGAGACGCATGTCGACTCCGAGTGAGAAGCGCCGGCGAGGCGCCTGTCCGAATGATTGGTGTTCCCGCGCGAGCGATGGGTCGCCGCGCTAGTAGCCGCCGGGTACCAGGTACTTCCATGGCGAGAATTCCGAGCCCTGCGCGACCGGCACTTCGATCAGCACCGGCCCCTTCTGCGCAAAGCCGCGTTCCACGAGCGTGCGCAGCTCCGCGGGATCGTGAGCGCGCCAGCCCTGCGCGCCAAAGCTCTCCGCGAGCTTCACGAAATCCGGGTTGCGCAGCTCAGAGCCGAGCGGGCCGCGGAATTTCGTCTGCTGATCGCGCAGCACGTTGCCGAACGCGTTGTTGTTGAACAGCACCGTGACGAGATTGATGTCGTGCTGCACGGCTGCCGCCAGCTCCTGCACGCCGAACATGAAGCCGCCATCGCCGGTGATGGACACCACCGGCTTGCCGGGATTACCGACCTTCACGCCGAGCGCCGTGGGGAAGCCGAAGCCGAGCGTGCCTTGGTAGCCGCACGTGACGAACGTGCGCGGCTCGTAGACGGGAAAGCAGAAGTACGACGCGAACCCGACTTGCGAGATCTCCTCGACGAAGAAGCCGTCGCGCGGCAGAACGTCGCGAATCGCACGCAGATAGCTGAGCTGCGGTTGCACTTCCTGGATATCTTTTTCCGTCTGCTGTTTGATCGTGAGGATGTCCTGCTCGCGCGATCGCGGATTGAAACCGCTGCGCGCGAGCGCGGCGTTCAGCGCAGCGAGCAGGGGTTTCGCGTCGCCCTCGAGGGCGACGTTCGGTCTCAGGCGCGCGAGCTCGGCGGGATCAATGTCGATACGGAGCAGCTTCAGACCCGCCGGCCGCGACGGCCAGCGCATGTACTGCAGCTCGAGACGTGAGCCGATGCCGATGAGCAGATCGGTCTTGTCCCACCAGCGATACGCGGCGGCGCACGTGAGAGCATAGTTTGACTCGTCGCTCACGACGCCGCGTCCGCTGCGGAACGCCGTGACGGGAGCTTGGATGCGTTGAGCGAGCTCGAGGACCTCCGCGCCGCTGTCGATGGCGCCGCTGCCAACCATGATCATCGGCTGACGCGCCTCGCGGATCAGCGCGACGGCCTGATCGATGGCGCGCGAGTCGATCCTGCTCGACGACGCGACGCAATTGTTCGCGGCGGGGAAGTGCACGTTCCCCTTCTTCAGCAACACATCCCACGGCACTTCGATCGCGACGGGCCGTTGTCGCCCCGTCGTCATCTGACGAAATGCCTCGTCCATCACCGCTGGCACTTGCTCGGGCGCATCCACGCGAGCCGCCCACTTCGTGAGCAGCTTCATGGTTGCGAGCTGATCGGGCAGCTCGTGCAGAAAGCCCGCACCCGAGCCGATGCCCTTCGAGGGCACCTGGCCCGTCAAGCAGAGCACCGGCGCGTTCGCCGCATACGCCGAGCACAGCGCCGCGCTCGTGTTCAGCACGCCCGGTCCCGGCACGACGGTGTACACGCCCGGCCGGCCGGTCGACTTCGCGTAGCCGAACGCCATGTACGCGGCGCCTTGCTCGTGCCGCGAACCGATGTAGCGCACTTGGTCCTGGTATTCGTGGAGCGCGTCGTACAGCGCGTAGGTCTGCACGCCCGGCAGACCGAACACCGTGTCCACCCCGTGATTGATCAGTGACTTGACGAGCGCCTGGCCGCTCGTCATAGATGCTGAGTCCGCCATAAATCCTCTGATTCTTCCGCCGACACTACCCGAATCCGGACGCGTGAAACTCGCAAGTATCCAACATGACGGACGCGAGCGCGTGGTCGTCGCGGTGGACGACGAACACCTCGTGGACGTGCGCGACCTGGGTGTCGACGTCCCGGACATGATCGGCCTGATCGGAGGCGGGGCGGGGCTGCTGGCGCGCATCGCCGACGGGCTCGCCGCGCTTCGCGCGCGCGGGGTGCCGCGGGCGGGCACTTTCGAGCCCAGTGCAGCCGATCGCCGCCTGCTGATTCCGAGCGCGCAGGTCGTCTGGCGCCCGCCGGTGCGCCGCCCCGGCAAGATCTGCGGTGTGGCCATGAACAACTCGGCCAGCAACGCGCGCAAGATCAAGGCGCCGGATCATCCCGCGTTCTTTCTGAAGCCGGCGTCGTGCCTCGTCGGACACCTGCAGCCGATCCGCATCTACGAGTACTACGGCAGCACTCATCCCGAGCCCGAGCTGGCGGTCGTCGTTGGCCGCGGCGGCCGGCAAATTCCGCGCGAGGACGCGCTGAATGCCGTGTTCGGCTACACGATCTGCAATGACATCACGAGCAACGGCATGCGCGCGGAGGACCTGTTCCACTACTACGCGCTGTACGCTTCGAAGGACGATCCGGACAAGCTCGAAAGGGTAGAACAGCACCTTTCTTACGCGGGCCGCTACAAGGGCAGCGACACCTTCGGGCCGCTCGGGCCGTGGCTCGTGACGCGCGACGAGGTGCCGAATCCCGACGATCTCGAGGTGAGGTGCCGCGTCGCCGGCGAGGTGGTTGCCGAGGACAGCACGCGCTACTTCAACTACAACGTCGCGGCCGTCGTGGCCTTCATCAGCCGCTTCCAGACGCTCGAGCCGGGCGACGTGATCTCGATGGGCACGGCCTTCAAGCCGGCGCCGGGCCGCAAGAGCATCCATCTGGCGAACCTCGCGCGGACCGCGGGACCGGTCGAGGTGACGATTTCCGGGCTCGGAACCTTGATCAATCCCGTGGAATTCATTCCGAATTCCTGACCGGCCCGCCGGCCCGGGGCTTTTCCTGATCCCGACGTCGCTGGCAAGGCTAGCGGCTTTGCGATCAATCGATTAGGATGCGCCCCCTTCGATTCACACCCAGCCGGAGCGGTAGTTCAGCTGGTTAGAATACCGGCCTGTCACGCCGGGGGTCGCGGGTTCGAGTCCCGTCCGCTCCGCCAGTCTTCTTCATTCCCGTAAACCACTTGGGCGCTTTCGGCTTCTGCTCACTGGCGAATTTTTTGCCAGTACGGCTTTTGCGTTTGGGTGCCGGGGTCGGTGCCGGTTCGCGCCGAGCCGGCGTTTCTCCTTTTGAATCCGCGATCTGAAGCGCTGACGCATCCAAGCGAAGACGGATCGTCAGTCGATTGAGCTTCGTACCTGCTCCCGTGAGGAAATTGGCGGTCACCACGCGTGCGGTGGGTACGGTCGGCGCTGACGCCGACACGGCATCCGTCGCGGTTCGAGGGCGTCGGGATCTCGCGGTCATAGCCCATCGCACGCCGTATTGCTGCAATGTCGCACTCACGCGCGCCCTCGACCCAGGCCGCGTAGACACCCAGCATCGTCGCGATGCGGTGAACTTGCCAGGGGCCGGCGCTGACGCTGGGCAGATACGGTGCCCGAGCGAGAGCGGCGCAGGAAGCCGAATCGCGTCGATCTTTAAAGATCGAGGATTGAAAGCAGCCGACGCGTCGTCACGATGTGCGTGGAGCCGTGGGATTTCAGTGCCAGCACGTCGCGCTTGTCGCCGGAGACCAGATATTCCGCGTTACTCGCTGCCGCCATTGCGAGCAGGAAGTTGTCGGCTGGATCGCGACAGCGATCGACGTGAGGCAGGCGAACGATGACGTCAGCAAGCTCGCGCAGGTCGTTTATGAAGCGCCCGATGTGCGCGGGCACGATGTATTTACGCAGCGCCGGGCGGCGCGCCACTTCGCCAAGCTCCAATAACTGTTCCTGCGAAGTGACGAGCTGAAACCGTGCGCCTCGCCAGGCATCGATGAGTTGAGCCGGCAGACCGTGCGGATTGATCAGAGCGCTGAGCAGAATGTTCGTGTCGACGATGACCCGCATTACGCGGGCTTTCGGAAACGCG
>DASZSS010000534.1:0-8680 GCA_035548535.1 Steroidobacteraceae bacterium | reverse complement strand
AACTTCGCGCACGTGCTGCAGGAGGTGATCGAGCACACGGACGTGCGCAAGGTGATCGTCACGGCGGTGGGCGACTTCTTGCACTGGCCGAAGTCGTGGATCGTGAACTTCGTCGTGCGGCATCAGCGCAAGCAGGTGAAGGCGTGGAGCATCCCCGGCGCCCTGGACTTTCGCGACGCGCTGAAGGCCGGACGCGCGATGAAGCTGACGCCCGTCCCGCTCGGGCACGACGACCTCGCGTTCCTCCAGTACACCGGCGGCACGACGGGCGTGGCGAAAGGCGCGATGCTCACGCACCGGAACATCATCGCGAACGTGCTGCAGGCGCTCGCATGGGTCGGGCCCTCGTTTCCGAAGGACCCGCAGATCAGCATCACGCCGCTGCCGCTGTATCACATCTTCGCGCTCACGGCGAACGGCATTGTGTTCATGATGCTCGGCTGGAAGAACGTGCTGATCACCAATCCGCGCGACTTGCCGGCGTTCGTGGCGGAGCTGAAGAAGTATCCGTTCGCGTACCTGAGCGGCGTGAACACGCTCTTCAATGGGCTGATGAACACGCCGGGCTTCGACCATGTCGACTTCAGCCATCTGCTCGTGGCGCTCGGCGGCGGCATGGCGGTGCAGGGGGCCGTGGCGGAACGCTGGAAAAAGATCACGGGGAAAGTGCTCACGCAGGCGTGGGGGCTCACCGAGACCTCCCCTGGCGTGTGCATCAATCCGGTGGGCGAGGATTTCACCGGCTCGATCGGTCTGCCGATTTCGTCGACCGAGGTCACGATCATGGACGACGACGGGAAGGAGCTGCCGATCGGCGCCGTCGGCGAGATCTGCGTGCGCGGGCCGCAAGTGATGGCGGGTTACTGGAATCGTCCCGACGAGACGGCCAAGGTGATGCTGCCGGGCGGCTGGCTGCGCACCGGCGATATCGGACGCATCGACGCGAAGGGCTACGTCTACATCGAGGATCGCAAGAAGGACATGATCCTCGTGTCGGGATTCAACGTGTATCCGAACGAGGTCGAGTCGGTGATTGCCACGCATCCCGGCGTGCTCGAAGTGGCGGCCGTCGCGCAGCCGGACGAGCATTCGGGCGAGGTCGTGGCGCTCTTCATCGTGCGCAAGGATCCGTCGCTCACCGCGCAGGACATCATCGCGCACGCCAAGAAATCGCTCACCGGCTACAAGGTGCCGAAGCACGTGTACTTCCGCGACGAGCTGCCGAAGACGAACGTCGGCAAGATCCTACGGCGGGCGCTGCGCGATGACCTGGCGAGCAGCGCGACGGCGCAGGTGAAATGAGCGGCGCCGCGCCAGAGGCGGGTGGGTCACTCAACGCTTCGAGCCGCTGCTTGCGCCCAAGGCCCGCCGTTGCTCGCCCTGAGCAGGCTTTGCTCTACCGCGGCAAATGAGCGGCGCCGCGCCAGAGGCGCGTTGGTCACTCAACGCTTCGAGCCGCTGCTTGCGCCCAAGGCCCAACCGTTGCTCGCCCTGAGAATGTTTTGCTCTGCCGCGGCAAATGAGCGGCGTTGCGCCGGTTTGCGCGTTGGCTACTCAACGCTCCGAGCCGCTCCTCGCGCCGAAGCCCCGCCGTTGCTCGCCCTGAGCACGCTTTGCTCTACCGCGGCAAATGAGCGGCGTTGCGCCGGAGGCGCGTTGGTAGCTCGCGGGCCGCGCGGCTCGCGCGCCGAGCTCAGTGGGTGATGCCGATCGTCACCCAGGCTTCGGGGATGGCCTCGCCCTTCCAGGTCATGCCATCGATGGAAAGCTGGTAGTTGCCCGGGCCGAGCGCGGACGTATTCAGCGCAATCCGCACGTGGCCGTTCGAATCCTTCATCACGTTGTGAAGCACGGCGACACGGCCCTGATCGATGCGATCGATGGTCACGCGAAAACTGCGGTAGCGCGAGCGCGAGAGGTCGAGCTTCAAATCCGCGAGCTGCGCTTCGCCGGCGGCACCAATGAAGGCGGCCGGCGAATTCGAGCTGCCGGTGTAACTCGGGAGCAGGCGGATCGCGGTCGTGCGGCGAGCCGGCTCGAGCGGTTGCTCCTGCACCTGATGTTCGAGTTTCGCGAGGCGCCGGTCCTTCGCGGTGCTGCCGTTCCACACGGCACCCAGCGTGATCGCGAGCACCAGCACCGCGGCCGCGAGACCCGCCGGCACCAGCGGCTTCTGCCAGAACTTCTTCGGCGGCTCCTGCCACGGCTCGGGCTTGCCGGCCGCTTCGAGCAGGCGCAGCCCGGCGTTCACGCGCTCGGGCAGGCCGAGCTCATCGAGCAGCGACGGATTGTCCCGGCAGAAGCGCTCGAAATCCGTCGCGCCCTTGATGGGCAGCCGGCCGGAGAGATAGCGCTCGACGATCTGGTTGCGCGCGATGAAATCGCGATCCATCGGCGGCGTGGCGGGCACGCTGGGCGTGGCGGCCGGGGCGGCCGATGTCGCCGCCGCGGATGCCGCGCTGGCCCCGGGACTGTGACTCGGCGCGAGAGTGGGTGCGGATACAGCCGTGTGTGTTTGTGCGGCGGCGCTAGGCGCGGACGCAGGTGCAGCGCTGTGTGCTGATGCGGGCGCCGAATTTGGAGCGGCGCGGGGATTCAGTGCAGTTGGAGCTGCGGGCGCGACGCTGCTGCGGCTCGATGGACTGGCGGGAGTAGGCGCGCTGCTCTGGCTCGGCGCCGCGGCGACGGACCCACTGCGGTGACTCGATGCGCTTTTCGCTGCGGGCGCGCTGCTGTGACTCGGTTTGGCGGTGGCAACGGGCGTGCTGGCCTGGGTCGGGGCAGTTGGCGCTTGCGTGCTGCGGTGACTCGCATTTGTCGGCGCGCTCGACGTTGCGGGGCTCGTGCTCCCCGCAGTCGATTGCGTGCGAGAGGGCGCCGGGCTCGGCGCTCGATTGAACGAGGAACTCAACGCACTCGCCCGCTGCGCGATCGCGAGCTCGCGCTCTTTCGCCTTGGCGTTTGCGGCGGCGGCGAGCTTCTGCCGCGCAGCCGTCATTACCGGCGGCGACGACGTCGCGAGAGCTGCCGCGGATGCGGCCGATGCGACTGCGGACGCCGCAGTGCTGTTCTGCGCGTTGCCGGCGGCCGGCGCACTGGCGCTTGCCGGCGCGGCGCCGGCCGGCTGTGCATTGCTTGCCGTCGGCGCACCGCCGGCTGCCTGGGCGCTGTTCGTCGCGGGCGCGCTGTCGACTGCGAGGGAGTTCGTCGCCGCTGGCGTATTACCGGCTGCGGGGGAGCTACTCGCCGCCGGCACATCACCGGCTACCTGTGCATTGCTTGCCGTCGGCGCACCGCCGGCTGCCTGGGCGCTGTTCGTCGCGGGCGCGCTGTCGACTGCGGGCGAGCTACTCGCCGCTGGCGCACCGGCGACTGCCTGTGCATGGGTTGCGGTCGACGCGCTGCCGGCTATCTGGCCGCTGTTCGTTGCGGACGCGCTATCGACTGCCCCGGCGTTGCTCGTCGCCGGCGCAGTACCGGCTAGCTGTGCGTGGCTTGCCGTCGGCGCACTGCCGACCGCCGGTGCATGGGTTGGCGTCGGCGCACTGCCGTCCACCTGGCCGCTGTTCGTCGCGGAAGCGCTGTCGACTGCCGATGCGTTGCTCGCCGCTGGCGCGTTGTTCGTCGGCTGTACTTTCTGAGGTGACGGCACGGCATCTGCCGACGGTCCAGTCTTTGCCGACTCTGCACTGCCTGCGAACTGCGAGCTCGCCAACAAGGGCGGCAGCAGGGATCCCGTATCAATCAGCGAATCGCCCAGCGAATCAACGCTCGGCTGCGCGCCAGCAGCGCCGCTTGCGGGCGCAGTGGTCCACGCGGCATTCGCCGCAGATCCATTGGCAGTGTGATCGGCCGACGCAGCGCCCGAAGGCGCAGCGACGCTCGCAGACGTAACGGCCGTACCTGCCGATGCAGACGAGCCATCCGGCGCCGCCGTTGCCGCGCGCGCCAGCTCATCCGGCGCGCCGCTCGCGGGTGAGCTGTCGCAGCCGCCCACCGACGCCATCAGCGCCGCGAGGTCCGCGGCCAGATCGCTCGTCGTATCGACGACCGAACGCGTTGCGACGTCGTCGGAAGCAACTCGATTCGCCGCGCTTGATTGCGCAGACGCCGCACTCGCCGGCTCCGTGCTCGCGCCGAGCAGCAACGGCGCAAGCTCCGCATCCGGGCCTTCGAGCGGTTCCAGCGGCAGCGGGTCGAATGCCGCACCGGGCTTTGCGAGCGACGAGGACGAGGGAGCGGGCATCTCCGGGCCCGACTCGCTCAGCGGCTCCAAAGGCTCGAGAGGCAAACGCGAGGCAGCTTCCATAATCCGGGCTCTTGATACTCGTTCTTCGCCGCTTCGACGGGCGGCGAACCGGCGTATCGTGCAACGTCGCCCGGCGACACCGTGGGCTGCGCCTCACAGAACCCAACGCGCGGAAGGCCAAAAGTGACGGCGAATTGCGACACACGTCGCAGTTCACGTCCCCCTGCGTGGGCCAACCCGATCACGGCACACTCGCGTTTTCACTGTCGCGACCGGGGCGCGCGGCGGACTCGCCGGCGACTGCCCCGCCACGATCTCACGTTATGAAAGGTTCGCGCTGCATGCCCGAGAGTCGACGCTCCTCCCTTCACTCCATCCAACTCGCGGTCTTCTCCGCACTGCTTGCGAGCGCCGCCGCGCACGCAGCGGAAGGCGACACCACCGCGGTGACGATTTACAGCTCCGCAGCGCCCGGCGCCATTCCGCCCGAGATGTATCGGCCGATTCCCGGCGCAGGCGTGCCGAACGCGATGGCCGTGCCGGGTTACGCGATGATCCGGCAGGAGCGCATGCTCAATCTCGCGAACGGCCGCTCGACCGTGAAGTTCACGGACGTTGCCGCGCTCATCGATCCCACCACGGTGACGTTCGCCTCGCTCAGCGATCCGCGCACGCGGGTGCTCGAGCAGAATTTTCAGTTCGATCTCGTCAGCACCGACAAGCTACTTCTCAAGTACATCGACAAGCCCATCACGATCGAGCGCGCGGTGGGCAATCAGGCGATCACGGTGAGCGGCACGCTGCTCTCGTCCGTCGACGGGCTCGTGCTGAAGACGAACGACGGCATCCAGGCCTTGCAGGGCTACACCTCCGTGCGCTTTCCGGAGCTGCCCGGCGGGCTCAACACGAAACCCACGCTGGTGTGGGACATCCTCGCGCCGCGTGCGGGCGAGCAGCGCACACGCGTCACGTATCAAACAGGAGGCATCACCTGGTGGGCCGACTACAACCTCATCTTCAATGAAGGGAAGGATGCCAACAGCGGACAGCTCGATCTGTCCGCCTGGGTGAGCATCATCAACCAGTCCGGCGCGACGTATCCCGATGCGAAACTGAAGCTGATCGCGGGCGACGTGCATCGCGCGCCGCCGCCGCTTGCACCCATGTATCGCAAGCAGATGCTCGAAGCCGCGGCCGCAAGCACCGACGCGGGCGGGTTCGAGCAGAAGTCGTTCTTCGAATTCCACCTCTACACGCTCGGCCGGCCGACCACGCTGCCCAACAACTCGACCAAGCAGATCGAGCTGTTCGATCAGGCGCGGCAAATACCGGCGAAAAAAGTGCTCGTGTACTACGGGCTGAGCGCGCCGCCGTACTTCGCGCCGAATCCGGCGACGGACCGCGATCTGGGCCTGCAGTCGAACAAGAAGGTCGACGTGTATCTCGAGTTCAAGAACGACAAGCAGTACGGCCTCGGCGTGCCGCTCCCCGCCGGTCGTATTCGCGTGTCGCAACTCGACGCGGCCGACACGAGCCTCGAGTTCATCGGCGAAGACCGCATCGATCACACGCCGAAGGATGAGATGGTGCGCGTGAAGCTCGGCTCCGCCTTCGACGTCGTCGGCGAGCGCCGGCAAACCGATTTCGCCGTCGACAGCAAGGCGCGCTGGCTCGAAGAAGCCTTCGAGATCAAGCTGCGCAATCACAAGGACCAGCCGGTCGACGTGCTCGTGAAAGAGAGCCTCTACCGCTGGAGCAACTGGACCATCCTCTCGAAGACGCACGACTTCACGAAAGAGGACGCGCGCACGATCACCTTCCCAGTGAAGGTCGCCAAGGACGGCGAGACGACGGTGAGATACCGCGTGCGCTACACGTGGTGATGCGTCCGACGTAAGTCGCGCGGGCGGAGGTGCAATCGCGCCTCCGCCCGGGTGGGCGATGCAAGAGCGGCCGCCGCTTCGTCTCCTGCAGTGCGCGCTTCATCGAGCCCGGCACCGCCGCCGCGCGCGTCAGCGAGTCGCCTCACGCGCCCTGGGTGCCCTTGAGGAAGTACTCCACCTTGTCGCGATACGTGCGCGAGAGCTTCAGCTCGTGCCCGCCGTCGAGCGTCAGGAAGTACTCGCCGTTCATGTGCGCACGCAGGCTCTTCACGCGCCGCAGATTCACGATGGTCGAGCGGTGCACGCGCTGGAACAGCTTCGGGTCGAGGTAGCCCTCGAGGTCCTTCATCGTCCCGCGCAGGATGTGCGTGTTGCCGCCGGCGTGAATGCACATGTAGTCGCCCGCGGCGTCGATCCATTCGATCGAGGCGATGGGCACGCGCACGATCTCGCGTCCCTGGCGCACCGGCAGGATCTCCGCATGCTTCGGCTCGAGCGCCTTGCGCCCGCGCGCGAGCAGCTCGTCCATCGCGATCTCGCCCGAGCCGGTGATCTCCGCGATGAGATTGAAGAGCTGATCGCGCTGATCCGCCGCATTGCGCGAGCGCATGTGCTCGCGCACACGCTCCAGCGCCGCCTCGAAGCGCGCATCGTCCACGGGCTTCAGCAGGTAGTCGAGCGCGCGCGCATCGAACGCGCGGATCGCGTACTGATCGTAGGCCGTGACGAAGACGACCAGCGGCAGCGATTCGCTCGGGAGCTGCGCCAGCACGTCGAACCCCGACATGCCGGGCATCTGAATGTCGAGGAACACCAGGTCCGGCTGATGCGTCGTGATGGCCGCGACCGCTTCGCGCGCGTTCGAGCACTGCGAGACGATCTCAAAGTCCTGCGTGGCGAGCAGGCGAATCTCCAAACCGCGCCGCGAAAGCGCTTCGTCGTCGACAATGACCGTGCGGATCTTCGAGCTCATGCGACCCTCGTACCTGCCGCAGTGGGCTTGGGCGTGGACGGCTGCGCCGCCTTCTCGAGCGGGAACCCGATCTCAATGCGCATTCCCGGGTGGCTATTCAACACCGCAAATCGGTGTTTGTCGCCATAGAGCACCGCGAGCCGCTCCCGCGTGTTGCGCAGACCGACGCCGCGGCCCTCGATGAGCGCGTTGCCATCGCGCAGTCCCGGACCGTCATCGATCACGGTGAGCTCGAGCATGGCGCCGCGCGTGCGTCCCTCGATGCGAATGGAGCCGCCTTCCTCGCGCGGCGTGATGGCGTACTTGACCGCGTTCTCGATCAGCGGCTGCAGGAGCAGGCTCGGCACGAGAGCGTCGAGCGCCGGCTCTTCGACCGCGTATTCGAGGCGCAGCCGGCCGCCGAAGCGCAGACGCTCCGTGTTCATGTACAGGTCGAGCGCCTCGATTTCCTGACGCAGGGTCACTTTCTTCATCGGGTCCTGGTCGAGCGTGTAGCGCAGGAACTCCGACAGGCGGGTCACCGCGTGGTTCGCGGTTCGGTTCTGGTTGTCCAGGATCAAGGTGGAGATGGCGTTGAGGGTGTTGAACAGGAAATGGGGGTTGAGCTGATAGCGCAGCATTTTGAGCTGTGCTTCCTGCGCCAGCGCCGCCGAGCGCAGCGCCGCTTCACGCTGCCGCTGCAGGGTTTCGTAGTTCTTCACGCCGAAGTAGATGGCGCTCCAGCACACGAGCAGGAACATCATCGACACGGCGCCGCCGAAGATCTCGAACCCCGTCTTGAACTGGGACTCGGGATCGACGAGCCACTGGTACGAATAGTTGATGATGATCCGCAGCGCGAGCGAGATGACGTAGCTCGTGACCAGCACCGTGAGAATGACGGTGCGCAGCGATTTGCCGACGACCGCGCGATAGATGTACCGCATCGGCATCGACAGCACGAAGCCCGCGACCGCGGCGATGCCGATGACGAGCTGATACTCGAACGGCTTCTCGACGAGCAGCGCGCCGAACCACTGCGCGATGGCGTATGCGCCCCAGCCTGTGGCATGCAGGGTCCAGAAGAGCGCATCGCGATTGGAGCGCAGTTGATCCAGTGTGAACATCGACGGAGAGCTTAGGCGATATCGCGCGAAATCCGCCGTCCGGCTCTCGCGCACGCGGTTCGCCTCGTCGCAAGGCTCGCACGCGGACCGACCGTCATGACAGTGGGGGACGCCCCGCGGCGTGCGCGGACGCGCGACCGAGCGGTTGCGGCGTTTCGACGGCGTTTCGCCCGCTCGGACCGCCCCGTTGAAAAATACGCTCGCGCATCGGCTCGACTGTCGCCAAACCCAAACAAATCAAAGGCCTGCCGAGCTTGCGGGCGGTCCCCCACGCTTCCGGCTCGGCTCCCAACCCCTTGATCGGAGGGCCCGGCACACCCCTTGCCCCGTCTCGGTCGACTGAATTCTTTTCGCAGTCGATGAAGGAGTGATGCATGAGAAAGCTGGTATTCGGACTCAGCGCGACGATCCTCGCGGCGAGCGCGGCCTTCGCGGCCGATCCGACCGAGAACGAGAACACCCGGATGGC
>DASZSS010000533.1:0-3913 GCA_035548535.1 Steroidobacteraceae bacterium | reverse complement strand
AGCAACGCGTCCGCTCGAACATCGGCGTGGACGTAGAAGTGCGGGACGTTCTGCTTCGATTCGCTCAGGCGGCGCGCGATCTGCTTGCGCATGCCGTCCAACGCGACCTCGCGATGGGGCGTATTCCGGTACAGCGCTCGGACGAAGTCGGTCTCTGCGACTGGCGCGGTCGTCGACGCAACACCTGCTGCAGCTGCGCGGAGAACGTCGGCAGCCACGATCCGGCGTTGCGGCCCGGAAGCTTGCAGAGTCGCCACGTCGAGGTGCGCCTCGGCGGCCAAGCGCCTGGCGCGCGGGGAGACTTTCACTCCGTCAGCGCGTCTCGCTTTGCCGAAGCTCTGCGCGGGCGTGCGGAGGCCATGAAAGGGATCGGGCGGCGCCGCGCGCGCTGGCTCCGGAGCATCGTCTGGCGCCGTTGCCGAAGATGTCGCTTGAGCAACGGTCACCGGGAATTCCGCGACATCGGGCTCGGCGATAACAGCAACGATGGTACCGACTGCAACCGTCTCGCCCGCCTCGGCACGGATCTCGCGCAGAGTCCCGGTCGCGACGGCCGGCACTTCCATCGTCGTCTTGTCCGTCTCGATGTCGAACAGCGGCTCGCCCGCCGCCACGTCATCGCCGACCGCCTTGTGCCAGAGTCTGATCGTCCCCTCGGTAACCGTTTCGCCGAGTTGCGGCATCAGAACGTCCATCACGCAGCGAGACTCCGGCGAACGGTTGCGGCGATACGGCTCACTGACGGAATGGCCAGATCCTCGAGCGCATCCGCTGCAGGCAGCGGAATGTTGGGTGTCGTGATGCGTACGAGCGGCCCGTCGAGATCGTAGAACGCCTCGTCCGCGAGGATCGAGACGATCTCCGCGCCCCAGCCAAGCTGGCGCGGATTTTCCTCGACGGTGAACACTCGGCCCGTGCGAGCCACGGACTGCAAGATCTGCTGAGTGTCGAGCGGGATCAGCGAGCGCACGTCGATGACTTCGCAGCGAATGCCGTGTTCCGCTTCGAGGATCGCGGCTGCGTCCAGGGCTCGCGGCACCATCATGCCCAGCGCCAGGATGGTCGCATCCGAGCCGGTGCGCAGGGTCTTCGCGGTGCCGAGCCGATCCACGATTTCGCCGTCCGGCACTTCACCCTTCGCTGCGTACAGCGACTTGTGCTCGAGAAACACGACCGGATCCGGATCGCGTACTGCCGCGGCCAGCAGCCCGATGACGTCGACCGGCGAGGACGGCACGACCACTTTCAGTCCCGGGAACTGCATGCACCAGTTCTCGACGCTCTGACTGTGCTGCGCGCCGAAGCGCGCTCCGCCGCCGTTTCCACAGCGCACGACGAGCGGCAGGCTGATCTGCCCGTTCGTCATGTAACGCGTCTTCGGAAACTCGTTGGCGATGTAGTCGTAGCAGACGGCGATGAAGTCCGCGAACATGATTTCGGCGATCGGGCGCAAGCCGGTCATCGCAGCGCCCATTGCCGCGCCGAGGATCGCCTGCTCCGAGATCGGCGTGTCCAGCACGCGCTTCGGCCCGAACTTCTCGAGCAAGCCGACGGTGGCCTTGAACACACCGCCTGCCTTCGCCACGTCCTCGCCGAGAAAGACGACGTTCTCGTCGCGCTCCATTTCCTGAGCGATGCCCCGCGCCACGGCCTCGCGATAGGTCAGTTGCGCCATGCGCAACCTCCGTTCGCGTAGACATCCGCGAAGAGAAGCTCTGTGGAGCTGGCCGGTGCGGCCTGACAGGCCTTCGTCGCGTCATCGACAATCGTTGCGACCTTCTCCTCGATTGCTGCGAGCTTCGTCTCGCCGACCCCAAGCGAAAGCAGCCGCTCGCGATACCTCTTCACCGGGTCGAGCGCCTTCCACTTCTCCAGCTCGCCGGGCGGGCGGTACTTCGCAGGGTCGGCGCGGCTGTGGCCGGAGTAGCGATAGGTCAAGCATTCGACGAGCGAAGGACCGAGGCCGGCGCGCGCGCGTGCGTACGCACGACTCAAGGTTTCGTACACGACATCGGCGTCGTTGCCGTCGATGACGATGCGGTCGAGGCCGTAGGCAGCCGCACGGTCGGCGGCCGGGTACTGCACGGGAATCACGTCCGCGATCGGCGTGTATTCCATGTACAGATTGTTCTCGCAAACAAAAACGACGGGTAGCTTCAGGTACGCCGCAAAGTTCAGCGCTTCGTGGAACGCACCGATATTGGTGGTGCCATCGCCAAAGAAGCAGACGGAAACGTCCGATTGGCCTTTGTACTGCGCACGCCAAGCCGCGCCACACGCGATGGGCAGATGAGCGCCGATGATGGCGTAAGAGCCCATGACACCGTGCTCGACCGATGTCAGATGCATCGAGCCGCCCTTGCCGCGCATCAATCCGTTGTCGCGCCCCATCAGCTCGCCAAGCACTTTCTCGACCGGAACACCGCGCGCCAGCGTGTGCGCATGCCCACGGTACGTGCAGAACGTGAGGTCGCCCGGTTTCATCGCCGCGGCGGCACCTGCAGCGACGGCCTCCTGGCCGAGCGAGAGATGGCTCGTGCCTTTGATTTGATTCTGCAGGAAAAGGTCGAACGCGCGCTGCTCGGCGGCGCGTAACAACGTCAGCAAGCGGAACATCTCGAGCCGAGTGGCGAGCCCGATCTGCGCCGTCAGCTCCGAATCGAAGGGAGCGGCTGCCCAGGGGTGAATATCGGTGCTGCTCGCCATTCCACGCTCCGCCTTCTCGAAAAGCGATATTTTTTATTATGAGCAGTGATTTTCGACAATTTCAACTTTATTGTTGTTCTACCGATGTGCTAGCGTCCTGCGGCACCCGCAGGCCGGCTGCGGATGCATCTATAAATGTGTGGAGATCACGCGTGACGCAGACGAACCTGTTCACTCCCGGTCGCATCGGCACTCTCGAAGTCCCCAACCGCATGATCATGGCTCCCATGACGCGGAACCGTTGCCTCCCCAACGGCGTACACACGGAGCTCGGCGTCGAGTACTACTCGCAGCGAGCCGGCGCAGGTTTGATCCTCACCGAAGGGACCGCGCCGAGCGCCGGAGGCATCGGCTACGCGCGCACGCCCGCCATCGAGACACCCGAGCAGATCGCCGCTTGGCAGCGCATCACTGAGGCGGTCACCGCGCGTGGCGGCCGCATGTTCATGCAGCTCATGCACGTCGGCCGGATCGGGTCGCCTCTGAATCGATACACGGATCGGCCGCTCGTGGCGCCTTCCGCGGTCAAGGCCGCGGGGCAGATCTGGACCGACGCCAAGGGCCTGCAGGACTTCGTCACGCCCCACGCCCTCTCCATCGCCGAGATCGCGGAGGTGATCGAGAGCTACGCGCAGGCGACGCGCAATGCACTGGCGGCCGGCTTCAAAGGTGTCGAGCTACACTCGGCTTCGGGCTACCTGCCGATGCAGTTCCTCTCTTCGAACACCAACCAGCGCAACGATCAGTATGGTGGTAGCGCCAAGAACCGCATCCGCTTCGTGCTCGAGGTGCTCGACGCAATGATTGCCGCGGCGGGTTCGCCGGACAAAGTGGGCATCAAGATCTCGCCCGCCATGCCGTTCAACGATATCCACGACGCCGATCCGGTCGAGACGTACACGACGCTCGTCAAGGCGCTCGCCGGCAGAGGCCTCGCGTATTTGCATGTATTGCAGACGGCCCTGCCGAATACCTTCGAATTGCTGCGTCCCCTCTACCCCGGCACGTTCGCGGCCGGCGGCGGTTTCACTCGCGAGTCGGGCAACGCGGCGCTCGCGTCCGGTCTCGCGGACTTCATCGTGTATGGCAAGCTGTTCATCGCCAATCCCGATCTTCCCGAGCGTTTTGCACGAAATGCGCCGCTGAATACTCCCGACCCCGCCATCTTCTACTCACCGGGACCGAAGGGATACGTCGATTTCCCGCC
>DASZSS010000532.1:0-13015 GCA_035548535.1 Steroidobacteraceae bacterium | reverse complement strand
CGCGGCGTAGTCGTAAGGCAGGTCGGGAAGCACGTACTTCGTCATAACGATCTCTCCGGAAGCGGAAATGGAGGACAGTCCAACCTTACAAGCAAAGCATGTACCTATTGCGTTGGACATCCTCCATTATGGTGATGGCCTGGGTCGGTGGGTGTGCAAGTGGCTGGAAAGAAATGGCTAATTGTCGGCGGCGTCGCGGCGCTCGCGCTCGCCGCGTGGCTGCTGTATCCGCGCATCGCGACGCGCGGCGTGGGGCGCGACTCGTGCCGCGAGATCCCGACCGCCGCAGGTGTCGGCGACATCGCGGTCGACACGGCGCGCGGCGTTGCCTATCTCGCGTATCTCGACCGCACCTCGAACGCCGAGGGCCAGCGCCCGACCGGCACGATCATGCTCGTGGATCTGAATGCGAAGGAGCCGCGGGTGCGGGCGGCGCTGTCCAGCGACCCGCAGCATTTCCGCCCGATCGCGCTGAGCCTATACGCGCCGGAGCAAGGCGTGCGGCGCCTGTTCGTGCTCGATCGAGGCGACGGCGTTCTGGCGGTGCAGGTGTTCGAGCAATCCGCGACGGGCGCGTTCACGCTCGTGCAGACGCTTCACGATTCGCGCTTGGCGAATCCGACTGCGATCGTTGCGAGCGGACCGGATCAGTTCTACGTGGTGAGCCCGGGGCCTTGGTGGCAATTCGGACGCCAGTCGGTGGCGTACTTCAACGGCCAGACGCTCGTTACCCCGAGCGAGGCGAAAGCGCGGGAGATTGCGGAAGCCACCATGCTCGCGAAGCGCGAGCACGCGGATGCGGCGGGGAAATATGGCAAGTACCTGCTGATCGGGTCACTCACCGATCACAAGCTTCTGCTGTGCGAGAACGCAGGCTAAGGCGGCGGGCAGCATCTCGCGGATGCCGCCCGCAGCGCCTCTGGTCATGCGCTGGCCTGGCGATTACTGCGGCGGAGGACTGCTCTGGTCGCTCGGAGGCGGCGACGTCGTCGTATCGCCCGGAGGTGTCGTGGACTGATCCGGCGGCGGTGTGGCCGTGCCCGGTTCATTCGCCGGAGGAGGCATCGTCGTCGTATCGGCCGGGGGCGGCGTCGCCGACTGATCGGCCGGCGGTGTCGTGTCCGACGGGGCCGTGGCGGCATGCTCCTGCTTCGCGCACGCGGACATGAGCAGCAACGCGGTCACACTCAAGAACAAGGCACTGCGATTCATAGGATCACCTCACTGATTCCCTAGGTTTCGGTTGCGCTTCCCGGTCGGCGGGAAGAACCACCGGCGCGCGCAATGGGTAACGCCGGGCTGCGAGCGACGTTCCGATTCGGGAATCGATCGATCTCGCGCGCGAGCTCCCCGCCGCCGGCCCAGCACATCATGTGCCTGCCAAGCCCGCGCGGGCCGCGCGAAAGCGCCAGCGCAGCCTTCTGTTATCCTCCGGCCCTGCCATTTTTCAGTGCATCGTGATCAAAGGGGGCGGTGTGTGACTCATGCGGCGATCACCGGTTGGGGCAAGTGCCTGCCGCCCGCAGTGCTCTCCAACGCCGATCTCACGACGCTCTTCGACACGTCGGACGAGTGGATCACGACGCGCACTGGAATCCGCGAGCGCCGCATCTCGCATGTCGGCATCGAGGAGTTGGCGTACGTCGCCTCCATGCGCGCCCTCGCGTGCGCGGGCGTGGACGCCGGCGCCATCGACCTCGTCGTCTTCGGCACGTGCAGCCATGACGATCAGGTGCCGAACCAGGCGTCGAGCATTCAGCTCCGCATCGGCGCGCACAACGCCGCCGCGATGGACGTGAACACGGCCTGCACCAGCTTCCTCTACGGGCTCTCGACCGCAACGGCCATGATCCGCACGGGGGTGGTGCGGAGTGCGCTCGTGATCGGCGCCGAGCTCATCTCGCCGTTCATGGACTGGAAGGATCGCAACGTCGCCGTCCTCTTCGGAGACGGCGCGGCGGCCGTCGTGCTCGAAGCCACGGAGCGGCGCGAAGGCCTGCTCGCCGAAAAGCTCGGCTGCTATGCGGATGCGCGCGAGACCCTGCGGGTGCACGGCATGGGCGGGCGCTACGCGAATCACGGCGCGCTCTACGGAGTGACGCGGTGGCAGTTCGAGGGCCAGGAAATCTTCAAGCGCGCCGTGCACGGCATGGGCACGGCTTGCGAAAGCGCGCTGGCGAAACTGGAAACGAGCGCCGCTGCGGTGGACCTCGTGGTGCCGCACCAAGCCAATCTGCGCATCATCGAAGCCGTCGCCAAGCGCTTGCGCATCCCGATGGAGCGGGTGTTCGTGAACGTGCAGCGCTACGGAAACATGTCGTCCGCGACCGTGCCCGTGGCGCTCTGCGAGGCGCTGGAGGAGAAGCGGCTACAACCCGGCGCGCTGGTGCTGATGCCGGGTTTCGGCGGCGGGCTCACGTATGGCGCTCACGCCATCCGCTGGGGCGAGCGCGTGACACCGCTCGGCACATCGAGCGTCGAGCTGCCGCCGAGCGAGAAGACGGCTCTCGAGCTGATCCGCGACGTCACCGAACGCAAGCTGCGTCCGGCAAGCGTCGCGTGGAGCTGATCGCGCCGCTTACTTCTTCGCGGGCGCGGCGGACTTTTTCTTGCGCGCCGGATCCTTCGGCCGCGACTTGCCGAACGACCCCTTGTAGATCTTGCCGCGACGGGTTTTCGGATCACCCTTACCCATTGACGCCTCTCTCGTGTAGCTCAGTTGGCGGGGCGAGGATTCTATCCACGTGCTCGCGCATTTGCATGAGCAATCCCGCCGCGAAATCGGCGAACGCCCGCACTTTCAGGGAGCCGCGCTGCGCGGCCGGATAGACGATCGACATGTGCTTGCCCGCCGTCGACCAGTCCGGCAGCACGATCTGCAGCCTGCCGCGCGCGAGCGCCTCGGCCACCATCAGGTCCATCGACTGCACGATTCCCACGCCGCGAAGCGCCGCCGACACGGTCGCCTCGTACGAGTTGAACGCGACGGTGTGGCGGAGCTTGAGTTGCTTGCGCACCGAGCCGCGCTGAAACACCCAGGGCTTCGGCTTGCCGTTCGCGCCCGACAGCGTGCCGATCAAGCGATGCTTGTGCAGGTCTTCGAGCGTCGACGGCACGCCGTGTCTCGCGATGTAGTCGGGCGATGCGCAGGTGAGCACGCGCGTGCGACACACCCGCCGCTCGATCAGATTCGGATCGCGCATCGCGCTGCTGCGCACGGCAACGTCGACCTCCTCCTGAATGAGGTCGATGACGCGGTCGTTGTATTGCACTTCGAGCGACAGGTCCGGGTAGCGCGCGGTGAATTGCGCGAGCGCCGGCAGCAGCAGGTGGCGCCCGAAGGCGACGGGCACATCGACTCGCAGCCGACCTTGCGGCCGCTGCTTTGCAGACCTCACCGCTTCGTCGGCGGCAGCGACGTCGGCCAGGATGCGACGGGTACGATCGAAGTACTCCGCGCCATCGGCCGTGAGCGCCACGCGGCGCGTCGTGCGATGAAAGAGGCGTACCCCGAGATGTTTTTCCAGCTCCGCGATCTGCGTGCTGACGACAGCGCGCGAGAGCTCCAGCGAGTCCGCCGCTTTCGTGAACGAGCTGAGCTCCGCGACCCGCGCGAAGGTGCGCATGCACGTGAGTTGGTCCATCGGATTGTCCCCGCCGCCCGAACAATGATTTCGCGATTGGCCGGCTGTTCCGGAATGGCCGCGAGACTACGCTGGCTCGCACCGCGAAACCAAGGTTGTCAGCGACCCGGACCAACCATGTTCGTATTCCAGCGCTCCTTCTGGACCGTGGCCGCAGGGCTCGCCACCGCCGGCGCCTTCGTCGCGCTGTCACTGCTCCTCGCGTGACATATGCCCGGCGACCGGCAAGCTCTCTCTTGTGGAGGGTTGACGGCACGCAAGTCGCTGCCTTGTCTGCCCCAAGACCTTGAGGTATCGTCCTCCGCGGTTCGTGACCTTTCCCTTTCTCTGCCGCCTGCTTGGCCCTGTGTGCCGGCTTCCGACCAAGAAAAGCCGAATCGTTCTCGACCAGGTGGCAGGTGCCTTCCGCACGATCTCGCAGTGATCGCCCGGCAGACCTCTGCCTTGCGTGTGTAGCGGGGCCGTCACCTGCGACGCTGGAGCGTCCAGGCCGGTGCCCGATTTCTGGAGTCTGATTCTTTTATGACGAAGATTTATGTCGGCAATCTGCCGTTCTCCGCTAGCGAAAGCGAAGTTCGCGATCTGTTCGCGCAGCACGGCACGGTCGAGTCGGTGAGCCTCATCACCGACCGCGACACCGGCCGTCCGCGCGGCTTTGGTTTCGTGGAAATGTCGCGCGCCGATGCTTCCCGCGCCATCCAGGCCTTGAACGGCAAGGACATGGGCGGTCGTCCCCTGCGCGTGAACGAAGCGCAGGAGCGCGGCAGCGGCGGCGGCCCGCGTCGCGACGGGGGTGGCGGCGGCCCGAAGCGCTGGTAACTCGCCTCGAGCGGGTGTCGAGCGGGATGCCAGGCAAAGCGCCTACGCGCGCGGACCTGACACCCGCTTCGATAGATCACGGTTGAAAGACTAACGGTTGAAAAACTAACGAATCCCTGACGGCCCCCGACCCTGCGTCGTGCGCCGTCCACTCGATCGGGGGCGTCGTGCAAGCGACGCCCTTTTTTTCTTAGCGGTAGCTTCTCAGCGATAGCGCGCCAGAATCTTCTCGAGCCCCTTCGAGCCCGGCGACAGCTTCTCGTACGGCACTTTGTTCAGCGCGGTGTCCGGCGTGTTGTTCAGATCGTGGAAGTCCTTTTCCTCGGGCTCGACGTACAGCAGGCCCGTCAGGTACTCGCCGGCCTTCATGCGCTCCTGGATGTGCGTCGCCGCGATGGCGCGGTTCGTCGGATCGTAGCTGCTGTCCAGCTTGCGTAGCACGATCCGGCTTCCGTCGTGCATCACCACCGGCAACGTCTCGCCTTCCTTGTAGTCCGCCGTGATCTCGCGCTCGAGCGGGATAAAGTCCGCGTGCACCGCGGGCTCGTAGTGCTCGCGCGTGTACGCATAGCTCTTCGTCGAGCCCTCGTGGTCGTTGAACGTGACGCACGGCGACAGCACGTCGATGAGCGCGAAGCCCTTGTGCCGCAGGCCGGCCTCGATCAACGGCACGAGCTGCGCCTTGTCGCCCGAGAAGCTGCGCGCGACGAACGTGGCGCCGAGCGTCATGGCGAGCAGCACCGGATCGATCGGCGGCTGGAAGTTGGTCTCGCCCTTCTTCGCCTTCGTGCCGATATCGGCGGAGGCCGAGAACTGGCCTTTGGTGAGGCCGTACACCCCGTTGTTCTCGATGATGTACAGCATGTTCAGGTTGCGGCGGATGGCGTGGCAGAACTGCCCGAGCCCGATGGACAAGGTATCGCCGTCGCCGGACACCCCGATGTAGTGCAGCTCACGGTTCGCGGCGTTCGCGCCCGTTGCAATGGACGGCATGCGCCCGTGCACTGAATTGAAGCCGTGCCCGCCGCTCACGAAATACGCGGTGGTCTTCGACGAACAGCCGATGCCCGAGAGCTTCACGACATTCTGCGGCTCGAGCGCGAGCTCCCAGCACGCCTCGACGATGGCCGCCGTGATCGAGTCGTGGCCGCAGCCGGCGCACAGCGTGGAAAGAGAGCCTTCGTAGTCGCGCCGCGTGAGGCCGAGCGCGTTCCGCGGCAGCGACGGGTGGGCGATCTTGGGTTTCGCGATATACGTCATGCGCGTTGCTCCGTGAGCTGTTCCTTCGGCCGCGGCCGGACTTCGTCCAGCACGCCCTCGACGATGAACGCGGAGGAAATCGGCAGGCCGCTGTAGTGCAGGAGCGAGCGCAGCTTCGCCTTGTCCACCTTCGTTTCGAGCGTGAGCAGGGAGCGCAGCTGCGCATCGCGATTCTGCTCGACGACGAACAGCAGCCGATGCGCGTCGAGGAAGCGCTCCACGTCTTCGCTGAACGGGAAGGCGCGCACGCGCATGTAGCTCACGCGCACGCCCTGCGCCTTCAGCACGTCGATGGCTTCGTGGACCGCGCCGTCGCAGCTCCCGAACGAGACGATGCCGATGTCGCTCCCCGCGGTCGCATCGATGACCGCGCGCGGCACGAGCTTCTTCGCCGTCTCCCATTTCTTCAGCAGCCGGTCGAGCACGATCTGATAGTCCGCCGCGTCTTCCGTATAGACGCCGTACTGCGTGTGACCGGAGCCGCGCGTGAAGTACGCGGCCTTCGGATGCGTGCCCGGCAGCGTGCGATACGGAATGCCGTCGCCGTCCTTGTCGAGATACCGATAGAACTTGTCGAGCTTCAACACCTCTTCCTTCGACAGCACCTTGCCGCGATCCGGCCGGTAGCTGTCGTCCCACTTCAGATCGCGGCACATCCAGTCGTTCATGCCGATGTCGAGATCGGACATCACGAACACCGGCGTCTGCAGGCGCTCGGCGAGATCGAACGCCTGCACGGCCATGTAAAAGCACTCCTCGGGATTCGCGGGATAGAGGCAGACGTGCCGCGTGTCGCCGTGCGACGCGTACGCGGCGGCGAGGATGTCGCACTGCTGAGTGCGCGTCGGCATCCCGGTGGAGGGGCCGACGCGCTGGATATCGAAGATCACCGCCGGCACTTCCGCGTAGTACGCGAGCCCGACGAACTCCGACATCAGCGAGATTCCCGGCCCGGAGGTGGCGGTGAACGCGCGCGCCCCGTTCCACATCGCGCCGATCGTCATGCCGATCGCAGCGAGCTCGTCTTCGGCCTGGATGAACGCGAAGTTCTTGCGGCCCGTCTCCGGATCGACGCGCAGCCGGTCGCAGAACGCTTTGAACGCATCCATGAGCGAGGTGGAGGGCGTGATCGGGTACCACGCGGCAACGGTCGCGCCCGCATACACGCAGCCGAGCGCCGCCGCCGTGTTGCCGTCGATCATGATGTGCCCGGCCGTCTTGCTCATCTTCTCGACGCGCAACGGCAGCGGACACTGGAAATTCTGCTTGGCGTAGTCGTAGCCGAGCTGGATGGCCTTCATGTTGCTGTCGACGAGCTGCGGCCGCTTCGCGTACGTCTCGGCGAGCAGCGCGCGAATCTGCTCGAGATCGAGATCGAGCAACGCGGCGAGCGCGCCGGCGTAGCAGATGTTCTTCATCAGGATGCGCGTGCGCACGCCGTTGAAGTTCTCGTTGCAGAGCTGCGCGAGCGGCACGCCGAGCACGGTGATGTCCTCGCGCTTCAGCAGCGCGGGGCGCGGCCAGGTCGAGTCGTAGATCAGGTAGCCGCCCGGTGCGACCTCCTTGACGTCGCGCGCGTACGTTTCCGCATTCATCGCGACCATGATGTCGATGCGCCCGGAGCGCGCGACGTAGCCGTCCTTGGTCACCCGGATCTCGTACCAGGTCGGCAGTCCCTGGATGTTCGAGGGAAAGTAGTTCTTCCCCATCACCGGGATGCCGCTCCTGAAGATGGACTTCATGAGCAGCGTGTTGGCGCTCGCGGAGCCGGTGCCGTTCACCGTCGCGATCTTGATGGCGAAATCGTTGATACGGGGCGTTTTGGTGGGCGACATGTGAGTGAGCTGGCGATGGCTGGCTGATGCGGCGAGCGCGCTGCGCAATACGCGGGGCCGCGACTAGGCAATCTTCGGCTGCTGCGCCTCGAGGGTTCTGGCTTCGTCCGCGGCGTGCGGCCAGCGCACGTAGGATTTCTGCATGTCCCAGGCCGCGGTCGGGCAGCGCTCGGCGCACAGGCCGCAGTGGAGGCAGAGGTCCTCGTCCTTCACCATGACGCGCCCCGTCTGCTTGAGCGGCGCGGACACGTAGAGCGGCTGCGCGAGATTCTTCGCGGGCGCGCGCAAGCGCGGACGAAGCTCCGCTTCCGCGCCGTTCTCGGTGATCGTGAGGCAATCGACCGGGCAGATGTCGATGCAGGCATCGCACTCGATGCACAGCTTCGCGTCGAACACGGTCTGCACGTCGCAGTTCAGGCAGCGCTGCACTTCCTGCGCGGTCTGCTCGGCGGTGAAGCCCAGCTCGACCTCGATGTTGAGCTTCTTGAAGCGCTCCTTCAGCGAGACGTGCGGCATCAAGCGCCGCTCGACTGGCGCGTAGTCGTTCGCGTACGACCACTCGTGCATGCCCATCTTGCGACTCTGCAGGTTCACGCCGGGCGGCAGGCGATCGCTCACGGACTCGCCCTGGCAGTGGCGGTGGATCGAGATCGCGGCCTGATGCCCGTGCTCGACGGCCCAGATGATGTTCTTCGGGCCGAACGCGGCATCGCCGCCGAAGAACACGCCGGCGCGCGTCGACTGAAACGTTTTCGCATCGACGACCGGCACGTCCCATTTGTCGAACTCGATGCCGAGATCGCGCTCGATCCACGGGAACGCGTTCTCCTGCCCGATCGCGAGGATCACATCGTCCGCGGGCAGGAATTCTTCACCGACGACGCGCTCGGCGGTGATGCGCCCGGCCGCGTCGATGTCGTACTCCATCTTGTCGAACAGCATGCCGCTCAGCTTGCCGTTCGCGACGACGAAGGACTTCGGCGAGCGGTTGACGACGATCTCGACGCTCTCCTCCTCCGCGTCTTCCAGCTCCCATGCGGACGCCTTGAAGAACTGGCGCGGCTTGCGCGCCATGACCTTCACGTTCTTCGCGCCGAGGCGCAGGCTCGTGCGGCAGCAATCCATCGCCGTGTTGCCGACGCCGATGATGAGCACGCGCTCGCCGATGCGGTCGACGTGGCCGAACGCCACGGACTCGAGCCACGCGATGCCGATGTGAATGTTCGCAGCCGCTTCCTGGCGGCCGGGAAGCTTCAAGTCCTTGCCCTTCGGTGCGCCCGAGCCCACGAACACGGCGTCGAACCCCTGCGCCAGCAGCGCTTTCATGCTCTGGATCGGGTGGTTCAGCTTCAGGTCGACGCCCATCCCGATGATCTGCTGGATCTCTTCGTTCAGCACCGATGCGGGCAGCCGGAACGAGGGGATGTTCGTGCGCATGAGCCCGCCCGGCTCCCCGTACTGCTCGAATATCGTGACTTCGTAACCGAGCGGCATCAGGTCGTTCGCCACCGTGAGCGAAGCCGAGCCGGCGCCGACGCAGGCGATGCGCTTGCCGTTCTTCAGGCGCGGAATCTTCGGCAGCCGCGGGGCGATGTCCTCGTCGCGATTGTCGGCAGCGACCCGCTTCAGACGGCAGATCGCCACCGGCTTCTGCTCGACGCGGCCGCGGCGGCAGGCGGGCTCACAGGGCCGGTCGCAGACGCGGCCGAGGATGCCGGGGAAGACATTGGAGCGGCGGTTCACCATGTACGCGTCGGTGAATCGCCCCTGCGCGATCAAACGGATGTACTCGGGAACGTCGGTGTGGGCCGGACAAGCCCACTGGCAATCCACGACCTTATGAAAGTAGTCGGGATGCTGGGTGTCAGTCGGTTGCATCTATCGCCCCGCGAAGGGGGCCCCCTCAACGCCACCAGGCAGGCGGACAGTATAGAGAGGCGCGCCGGATTGTCACTTTGACGGGACAGTCGCCGCGCCGCCACGCCTTCCGGCGGGTGCCTTCGCCCCCGGCGGAAGGGTACGCGCCGCGCAGCCCCCGTTTGGGCCCGGCAGCCGGCGGCGCCCGGCAGCATGACATACGTCGGTGGGCGATTACCGGATTCTCCGGACCGTGACGAACGGCGCCAAACCCGGGCGAGCCGCCGCGGGACAGGGACGGTCGGCGCGACGCCGGTCAAGAAAGGCTCTCGATGGGACGACAGGAGCGCGCGTCCTAGGCAGAATACTTTCCCGGTGGGTCGCGTGGCTGAATCCAGCGCCGCGCGGTTGTCACGACACTCGTACAATTCGAAATCGGTTTCTCGTTGCTCGATGCTGTCGCCATCAAGCGTCAAAGTTGTCGGGTTCGTCACACCCGTCGCGACCAAGGTCGCATTGGTCGCGATCATTGATTTGCTGGAATAGATCAGAGAGAGAAGGACTTCGCGGGGAACATGGCTCTGAAACTACTCGTCGTCGATGATCACCCTCTGGTCCTCGAGGGAGTTGCAGCGGCTCTGGAAGGCTTCGGCGATGGCGTCACCATCGTCGCGGCGCGCACGGCCGAGAAGGGGCTCGCAGCAGCCGCTGCCAACCCCGACCTGGATCTGGTGCTGCTGGACGTCGCCCTACCGGGGGTCAGCGGATTTGCGCTCATCGGCAAGCTGCGTGAGCGCTTTCCGTCGCTGCCCATCGTGGTGCTCTCGGCACTCGACGATGCGGCGAGCGTCAGTCGCGCGATCAACGCCGGCGCGATGGGCTTCGTGCCGAAATCGTCGGCCACGCGCGTGCTCATCAACGTCCTGCAGCAGGTGCTCGATGCGGGCGCCACCACGCAGACGCTCGCGGCCACCAAGCCCGCCTCGGCGGCGCTCGCGGCGGCCGGCGTGAAGGAGCACGACGTCTCGCTGCTGACGTTGCGGCAGATCGAAGTGCTCTCGCGCGTCTGCCAGGGCAAGGCGAACAAGCAGATCGCCACCGAGCTCGGACTTTCGGAGAAGACCGTGAAGGCGCACGTCACGGCCATCTTCAAGGTGCTGGGCGTGGCGAACCGGACGCAGGCGGCGCTGGCCGCGCGCTCGGTCGGCGTGGTGTTCGCAAGCTAGGCGCAAGGCCGGAAGGCGCAGGGCGCGCTCGCCGATCGCGGTCGGCGGGCGCGACGGGTCGCCGTCGCCCTATACTCGCCGCCCCTATGGCGGCTCCCACTCCCACCGAGATCAAGCTTCGCTCCCGCTCCCGGGTGCTCGAGGTGAGCTTCACCGACGGCCAGCGCTTCGCGCTGCCGTTCGAATATCTGCGCGTCCATTCGCCGTCGGCCGAGGTCAAGGGGCACGGTCCGGGGCAGGAAGTGCTCGTGCTCGGCAAGGAGAACGTGGGCATCCGGGCGGTGGAGCCGGTCGGGCAGTACGCGGTAAAGCTCGTCTTCGACGACGGGCACGACACCGGGCTCTATACCTGGGCCTACCTGTATGAGCTCGGCTCCCAGCACGCGACGAAGTGGGCGGCGTACCAGGAGCGCGTGCGCCGCGCCCGCAGCCAGTCGTAAGAGCCGGGGTCGCAGGCCCGGTCGTGGAGTCGGCTCAAAGCCGGTCGTGGCACCGGCTCGTAAAAAAGGCCGGATACCGCGTGGGTATCCGGCCCGAGTTACGTTTCAAGACCCCCGAAATGAGTCGGGCCGATTCTGCGCGCCGGGTTGTCGAAATTGCAACCTCGACGGTCGGGGAAGCGCGCGCAGCGCGTTCGTCTAGAATGGGCGCGCTCATGAGCGACCCCAAGACCGCTGATTTCGGCTACGAGCGCGTCCCGTGGAACGAGAAGTCCCTGCGCGTGCGGGGCGTGTTCGACTCCGTCGCCAGCCGCTACGACCTGATGAACGATCTCATGTCCGGCGGCCTGCATCGGCTCTGGAAGCAGTTCACGCTGTCTCTCACGAGCTTGCGCCCGGGGCAACGCGCGCTCGACGTTGCCGGCGGCACGGGCGACATCGCCGCCGGGCTGGCCAAGCAAGTGGGCGAGCGCGGGCTCGTCGTGCTGACCGACATCAACGCCGCCATGCTGGCGCGCGGTCGTGATCGCCTCATCAACGAGGGGATCGTCGGCAACGTTCGCTACGCGCAGGTGAACGCCGAGAAGCTGCCCTTCGCGGACGGCACCTTCGACTGCGTCACCATCGCATTCGGCCTGCGGAACGTCACCGACAAGCCCGCCGCGCTCGCCTCGATGCGGCGCGTGCTGAAGCCGGGCGGTCAGTTGCTGATCCTGGAGTTCTCGCATCCGACCTCCGCGGCACTGAAGCCGCTCTACGATGCGTACTCGTTCCGGGTGCTGCCGCTTCTCGGCCGGATCGTCGCAAACGACGCAGCGAGCTATCGCTATCTCGCCGAATCGATCCGCATGCACCCGGACCAGCAGACGCTGCTCGACATGATGCAGGAGGCCGGCCTCGAAGGGTGCCGGTACCACAATCTCACGGGCGGCATCGTCGCGGTTCACCGCGGGTATCGATACTGATGCTGACCTCCACGCTCGAAAACGTGCTGAACCGGGGGTTGCCGCGCTCGCCGCGCGCGCGCGAGCTCTGCCGCGAGCTGCAAGGCCATCGCGTCGGCATCGAGGTCACGGGGTTCACGCGCTGGGTGGTCGAATCGGATGGCCACACGCTGCATTTGACGCGCGATGCCACCAGTCCCGCGGCCGCGGAGCTGGCCGGCGGGCCGCTCAGCCTGATGGGGCTTCTGAGCGATGCGCCCGAGGACGTCCTGCAGCGGGGTCAGGTGCAGATCCGCGGCGACGCGGAGCTCGCACAGAAATTCCGCGAGCTCGCGCTGTTGCTGCGGCCCGATCTGGAAGAAGAGCTGTCGCAGCTCATCGGCGATGTTCCCGCGCACCAGCTCGGCCGCTTCGCACGCGGCGTCTTCGGTTGGTCGCAGAAAGCCGCGGGCACGACCTTGCGGAACGTCGCCGAATACCTGGCGCACGAAAAGCAGCATCTCGTGCCGCGCGCCGAGGGCGATCAGCTCCTCAAAGGCGTGGATACGCTGCGCGAAGACGTGGATCGCCTCGAAGCGCGCCTCGACGTGGTCGCCCGGAATCTCGCCGCGCGGGGGCGCGCATTCGCCGGCAACAGCGGTGCCTGACAACGGTGCATAGAACCGTGCCGACTCCATGAGGCTGCGCGTGCTTGCGCGTCTGCTCGAAATCCAGCGCGTGCTGCTCCGGCACGGGCTCGACGACTTCGTGCGCGCGACGCATCTGTATCGACCGCTGCGCTTCGTGTTCCTGCTCTCGCCGAGCCTGTGGCTCGCGCGCCGGCGCGGCGTCAGCCGTGCCGAGCGGCTGCGGCTCGCCCTCGAGGAGCTCGGCCCGATCTTCGTGAAGTTCGGCCAGGCGGTGTCGACGCGGCGCGATCTCCTGCCGAGCGACATCGCGGACGAGCTCGCGAAGCTGCAGGATCGCGTGCCGCCGTTCTCCGGCGCGCTC
>DASZSS010000531.1:0-4928 GCA_035548535.1 Steroidobacteraceae bacterium | reverse complement strand
CGCAGATTTTCCTGCTCCAGCTCGAGCAGCGCCTCGGGATTACGCTTTTCGACGCCGCTGATGAACAGCGACAGAAAGCCTCGAACGAGATTGGCGATCCGACCGAACATCTGCGCGCCTCCCCACTTGCGGCACCGATTTGGCCCTTAAGGCGGCCCGAAGCCGGAGCGAAGAATAGAGCCTTCTCGCAGGCGCGCCAAATTGGAGGTCATGAGCACATTTGCACCGGTGAAACCCGCGCCGACACCGGCGAGAGCGGTCCGCCAAGCACCATTTGGGCGCGTCGCTTGCGAAGGTGCCGGCAGCAGCGTCGGCGGGACCCGACGGACGTGAACCAATGGGCGGTGCCGGTGCTCCCAGAAGGGTAAATAAATGAACAAGAGCTGTGCCATGATGCGCTCGACCAGACCCTTTTCGAGGATCGCCGCCGTGCTGGCCAGGGTGTGGAGATATTTTTCGCCCTTCGAAGTGATGCGGGACGTGAGTCGCGGCACCTACCTCGAACGGGCGGCCGCGTTCCGTCACAACCTGCGTCATCGCGGATGCCTCACGACGTACATCCAGCGCTGGCTCGTGAGCGGCGCCATCGCCTACCTGCTCTGCTCGTTCTTCGACGGGATGACTCCGCACGAGAGCCGCGCGCTCACGGTGCCCGTCGTGCTGTCCGCGAGCGTCGCGATCATCGCGTCGCTCTCCATGCTCGCCGTCTTCGTTCTTTCGTACGCGTACGCGGCGCTCAGCTATTACGCGGCGCACCCGGACGAGTGACGCAAATCGCTGTTGACCAAGTGCTCATTGCTGCATCCCGCGCCCGCATGTTCTACCAGTGCGCTTGTAGAGACGTAAGTCGCTGTTGGCCATGTGCTCATTGCTGCGGCGTCCGCAGACGCCGCTAAGGGACTTTTCGGACTCAGAGCTCCCTCACCGCAGAAGCTGCTGAGCCTCGTGCAGCAGAACGAGGTCCTCGCGCGCCCGCACCGTCAGGATCTCCACCGGGCTCGCGCCATCGGAAATGGTGCCTTCTTCCGTCGCTTCGTTGCGTGCGTCATCGATGAGATCGCTGCCGAGAGCCTGCGAGATGTCGCGCCGGACGCGCGGCTCGTGCTCGCCCACGCCGCCGGTGAAGATCAGCATATCGACGCCGCCGAGCGCTCCGACCATGGCGCCAACGCCGCGGCGCGCGTAAAGGATGAAGCGATCGTAGGCCAGCTTCGCGGCCGCGTTGCCCTCGTCGGCCGCGGCGATGACCTTGCGCATGTCCCCCGAGATGCCCGAGACGCCGAGCAATCCCGAGCCGCGCAACAGCGTGTCTTCGAGGATCTGCGCCGAGATGCCGCAACGAAGCTCGAGATGCAGCAGCAACCCCGGATCGACCGCACCGGATCGCGTGGCCATCATCAGCCCATCGAGCGGCGTGAAACCCATGGTCGTGTCGACCGATCGGCCCTCTCGCAACGCCGTGATCGAGCACCCGCTACCGAGATGCGCGACGAGGGTACGCTCTGGAATCGCGCCGCGCTTGCGGCGCACCCAGTCCACGCTCCACGCCACCGACAGCCCGTGGAACCCGAAACGCTGCAGCCCCCACTTGTGAGTCCATTCGGCGGGTAGCGCGTATCCGGCGGCGGCCTCGCTCATCGTTCGATGAAAGGCCGTGTCGAAGGACGCAATCTGCCGCGCATTGGGAAACGCCGCCAGCGCCGCGTCGATGCCGCACATCGCCGGACGCATGTGCAGCGTATCGAGCGGCACGAGCAACTCGAGCTCGCGGCGCGCCTCGTCGTCGATGACGATCGACTCGGTGAACACGCTTCCGCCATGCACGACGCGATGAGCGACGGCGCGGCACGGCGGCAGCGAGCGCAGCTTCTCTTCGATCTGCGCCTTGCGCCGGAGCGCGTCCTCGGCGCCCCACTCTTCCGTGCCGCCGTCGATGTAGTGCTCGTCGTCGTCGGAGAACAGCGCCCACTTGAAGGTCGCGGAGCCGGTGTTGACGATGAGGATGGGCGTCATCGGCGGCTCACTCCTGCTCCCGGCGGCTCGGGCGTTCCTCGTGGCGCTTCGCGCCTCCGCCCCACTTCCACTCCTTGATCTCGGGCATGTCATCGCCGAACTTGTTGATGTAGTGCCGGTGCTGAATGAGCTTCTCGCGCATCGTCTGCATCAGATCCGCCGCGCGGTCTGCCACCCGCGGCACGCGCTCGATCACGTCCATGACGAGATGAAAGCGGTCGAGACCGTTCAGCACCGTCATGTCGAAGGGTGTCGTCGTCGTGCCTTCCTCGACGTATCCCCGCACGTGCATGTTGTCGTGGTTCGTGCGCTTGTAGGCAAGGCGGTGGATGAGCCAGGGATAGCCGTGGAACGCGAACACGATCGGCTTGTCGCGCGTGAACAGCGCGTCGAACTCTTTGTCCTCGAGGCCGTCGGGATGTATCCGCTTCGGCTGCAGCTTCATCAAGTCGACGACGTTGATCACGCGCACGCGCAGGTCCGGCAGCATCTCGCGCAGCAGGTCGACGGCGGCGAGCGTTTCGAGCGTCGGCACATCCCCGCAGCATGCGAGAACGATGTCGCATTCGCCGCCATGATCGGTGCTCGCCCAGCGCCAGATGCCGATGCCGAGCGTGCAGTGAACGATCGCCTGCTCGATGTCGAGCCACTGCGGTTGCGGCTGCTTGCCGGCGACGATGACGTTCACCTTGTTCTTCGTGCGCAGGCACTGATCGGTGACGTATAGCAAGCAATTCGCATCCGGCGGCAGATACACGCGGATGATCTCGGCTTTCTTGTTGACGACGTGGTCGAGAAACCCCGGGTCCTGATGGCTGAACCCGTTGTGATCCTGCCGCCAGACGTGCGACGTGAGCAGGTAGTTCAGCGACGCGATCGGCCGCCGCCAGGGAATGTGCGCGCACTCCTTCAGCCACTTCGCGTGCTGGTTGAACATGGAATCGATGATGTGGATGAAGGCTTCGTAGCAGCTGAAGAACCCATGGCGGCCGGTCAGCAGGTATCCCTCGAGCCAGCCCTGACACTGGTTCTCGCTCAGCATCTCGAGGACGCGGCCGGTGCGCGACAAGTGATCGTCGTTGGGCTTCAGCTCGGCCATCATCATCCGATCGGTCGCATCGAATACGGCGGACCAGCGGTTCGAGGCCGTCTCATCCGGGCTGAAGACGCGGAAGTTGTGCGGATTCGCCTTGATGACGTCGCGGATCATCTCGCCCTGGACGTGCGTGGATTCGGCGATGGTGCCACCGGGCGTGTGCACCGCGACCGCGTACTGTTGATAGGGCGGCAGCCGCAGATCGCGCAACAGCAGCCCGCCGTTCGCGTGCGGGTTCGCGCTCATGCGCCGGTCGCCCTTCGGCGTCGCGCGCGTGATGATCTCGCGCACGTGGCCCTGTTCGTCGAAGAGCTCCTGCGGCTTGTAGCTGCGCATCCAGTCTTCGAGGATGCGGATGTGCTCGGGCTTGTCCATCTCGCCCATTGGCACCTGGTGCGAGCGGAACGTGCCTTCCACCTGCTTGCCGTCGACCACGCGCGGGCCGGTCCACCCTTTTGGGCTGACGAGCACGACCATCGGCCACGTCGGCCGCTCCGTCTTGCCGTTGCGCGCGGCCGCTTGGATGTCGGCGATCTCGTCGAACACCCGATCGAGCGTCTCGGACATCTGCCGGTGCATGTCGAATGGCTCGTGCCCTTCGACGAAATACGGACGGTAGCCGTACCCCTCGAAGAGCGCCTGCAGCTCGCTGCGAGGAATGCGCGCGAGCACCGTAGGACCGGCGATCTTGTACCCGTTCAGATGCAGCACCGGCAGCACCGCACCGTCGCGCGCCGGATTCAGAAACTTGTTGGAGTGCCAGCTCGTCGCGAGCGCGCCCGTCTCGGCCTCCCCGTCGCCGACGACGCAACACGCGATGAGATCGGGGTTGTCGAACACCGCACCGTACGCGTGCGCGAGCGAATAGCCGAGCTCGCCGCCCTCGTTGATCGAGTTCGGCACCTCGGCGGCGACGTGGCTCGGGATGCCTCCTGGAAACGAGAACTGCTTGAAGAGGCGTTTCATGCCCGCTTCATCCATCGACACGTCGGGGTACAGCTCGCTGTACGTGCCCTCGAGCCACGTGTTCGCGACGATGGCGGGGCCGCCGTGCCCCGGGCCGGTGACGTAGATGGCGTTGATATCGCGCATCAGGATCACGCGGTTCATGTGCGCGTAGATGAAGTTCAGGCCCGGGGCCGTCCCCCAATGGCCGAGCAGGCGCGGCTTGATGTGCGAGCGGTCGAGCGGCAGCTTCAGCAGCGGGTTGTCGTAGAGGTAAATCTGGCCGACGGAGAGATAGTTCGCTGCGCGCCACAGCGCATCGATCGCTTCGAGATCGGGGCCGGAACCGGGAGCGGGCATGGCGGAGCCTGTGCAGTGGGGAAAGACCGGCGAAGCAGAAGCAAGTCTTACGCCAGCTACTGCGGACTCGGTGAAGCGTGGCCGTGCATGGGCGCGGGCGGCCGCGCTGGACATGCGACCTCGTCAGTCGAGCGGGGTGCCCGTGCCCGCGGAGGGCCTGGGATGCCCGCGAGCGCTGCGCCGGCGATGGCAACTCAACGAGCAAGCGGGATCACGGCGTCTGTGCCCATGCAGCGCATGAGATGTCCGCGAGCGCTGCGCCAGCGACGGTAACTCGTCGATCAAGCGAGACCAAAGCGTCCGTACCCCCGGAGCGCCTGGAATGTGCGCGAGCGCTGCGACGACGACGCCAACTCACCGATCGAGCGGGATCACGGCGCCCGTAACCACGGACGCCTGGGATGTCCGCGTGCCGCACCGGCGATGAGCAACTCATCGATCGAGCGCGATCACATCGCCCGTGCCGACGCGGTAGCTCAGGATATCGGTGAGAGCCGCGCCCGCGAGCAGGGTG
>DASZSS010000530.1:0-2616 GCA_035548535.1 Steroidobacteraceae bacterium | reverse complement strand
GTGTCGCGCGAACAGCTCGAGGCCCACGCCCATCGGGCGCGCACGGCCGGACTTGGCATAGGCTGCACGATGCTCCATGTGCCGCTGGCGAAAGCGGTCCGGGAGAAGCATCTCCACCTGCCGCCCGATGATGGCCTCGGCCGGATAGCCGAAAAGGGCCGTCGTTTGCTGGTTGGCGAATATCACCGAACCGGATGCGTCGATGATGATCATTGCATCCGGCGCGGAATCGAGCACGCTGCGGACCAATTCCGCCGACAGCATGTAGACGCTCTGCGGGGTTTAACGGATCAGTAGGCTAACCATTAACACTCGTTGAATGCAACGGTGTCACGCGCGCCGCATGTCCGGCGGAGTGGCCGCTGCCGGCGAAGTTCGCCTCCGGTCCCATGCCGTACTGTCCTGCGGAGCCCAGGGTGGCGACTCCAAGGGCTCGCACCATTCGATGCCCGCGCCATCGTCCCGTGTCCAGATAACCGTCGCTTCGAGAGCCGCCGGCAAGCAGTGCGCGCTTGCGAATGTCGGCTCGATGGATACCAGCGCTCCCGCTGGCAGCGGTTGGAGGCTGCGCACGAAGGCGCCTGTCATGCTGACGTTGCGGAGCTGACCCCACACAACCACGCCGGGCGAGAGCACGAGCCGCACGGGTAGATCGAGAGCAATTCGGCGACCCCAGCGGTGTTCCATCGTCGCTCTCCACGGCATCTCGGGAAGTGAATTCATCGTCGCACCGAAGAAGAGCGCATGCATACGGAGCATTGCGTAGGGCGACAGTGCTCCCCCTGAGGCCGGACGATCGGTAGACCTGCACCATTCTCCATGGGCGAGAAAGGGCAGTGTCCCCGGTGAAGGAAAGGTATGACTATTCCCGCTGGCTTTGTGGATGCGATGCGCGCGCGCTTGACGGCGCGGCGTGATGAGCTGCGCACGCGCCTACGCCGACTCGGCGCGGATCAACGGCGCGATGCCGAGCCGCTCAGTCCGGACGCGCCGGACCGCGCCATCCAACGCGAGAACGACGACGTCATCGACTCGCTCGGGCTCGCCGCCGACGTGGAGCTGGCGGAGATCGACGCCGCGCTGGCGCGCATGGTCGCCGGCCGCTACGGCGTGTGCACGAGCTGCGGTTACGCCATCGAGCGGAAACGGCTCGAGGCCGTGCCGTATGCCCGTGAGTGTCTGCGCTGTGCGGCCGAGCCCGGCGCGCGCTCTTCCGCCGCATGACCGCGCTCTGTTTCGATCGGGAGCTGATCGAGCGCTACGATCGCTCCGGCCCACGGTACACGTCGTATCCGACGGCCGTGCAGTTTCATACTGGATTCGGCGAGGCAGCGTACCGTGAGGTTGCGCTCGCCCGACGCGCCATTGCGGGCGCGGATCCGCTGTCGCTCTACGTACATCTGCCGTTCTGCACGAGCCCGTGCTTCTACTGCGCGTGCAATCGGATCATCACGCGCAGCGAGGATCGAGGCGCGGCTTACTTGCTGCGTCTGTATCGCGAGATCGAGATGCAGGCGGCGTTGTTCGGCGCCGGTCGAACGGTCGAGCAGCTCCACTTCGGCGGCGGCACGCCCACGTTCTTCTCGCTCGCACAGCTCGAGCGCCTGATGGTGGAATTGCGCACCCATTTCGAGCTCACGGATTCCGCGACGCGCGAGTATTCCATCGAGATCGATCCGCGCACCGTGACGCCCGCATCGGTCGCCTCGCTCGCGCAGCTCGGGCTCAATCGCATGAGCCTCGGCATCCAGGACTTCGACGAGGCCGTGCAGCGCGCCGTCAATCGAGTGCAATCGGCCAGTGACACGCTGCTGCTGGTCGAGGCCGCTCGCGAAGCCGGAGTGGAGTCGATCAGCTTCGATCTCATCTATGGATTGCCGCGGCAAACGCTCGGGGGGTTCGAGCGCACGTTGCAGACGGTGCTGAAAGCGCGACCCGATCGGATCGCCGCGTACGCGTATGCACACATGCCGCACGTCTTCAAGGCGCAGCGCCGGCTCAGCGCAGAGCAACTTCCTTCGCCCGCTGCGCGTCTGGACTTGCTCGGCCTCACGATCGAGATGCTAACGAGCGCCGGCTACGAATACATTGGCATGGATCATTTCGCGTTGCCGAACGACGATCTGGCGCGCGCGAAGCGGGAGCGCACTCTCCATCGCAACTTCCAGGGCTATTCGACGCATGCGCTCTACGATTTGGTGGCGCTCGGCGTGAGTGCGATCGGCAAGGTCGGGCACTCGTACGCGCAGAACTACAAGCAGCTTCCGGAGTACTACGCTGCTATCGACGCGGGACGGCTGCCGATCCACCGAGGCATCCGTCTCACGCAGGACGATCGCATTCGCGCGGCCGTGATCCAGGAGCTGATGTGTCACGAGCGGTGCGAGTTCGCGCCCATCGCGACGGCATTCGGTATCGAATTCGGTCGCTACTTCGCACAGGAGCTCGAGCAGCTCCGCACGTTCGAGTCCGACGGTCTCGTGAGCTTGACGCCGCAGATGATCGAGATCACATCGCGTGGCCGCATGTTGACGCGCAACGTGGCGATGGTTTTCGATGCGTATCTGCAGCCGCGCGCCGCCGAATCCCTGTATTCGCGAGTGATCTGAATCGCGC
>DASZSS010000529.1:0-4996 GCA_035548535.1 Steroidobacteraceae bacterium | reverse complement strand
CGCAGTAGGCAAGCAACGTGCGCTCGCAGTCGTGGGCGGGCTGCGCGGCATTCGGAATCTGCATTCACTGCCGAGTTACTACGGCGCGCTGACCGCGTTGTGGTGCGCCGTTCCGGCCCTGCTCGTCCTGGCACTCTGGCTCGCGTTTCAGGATTCGATCATCACCGGGATCGTCACGAAGCACTTGCCGCCGGATATGCGGCAACTGCCGCCGGCGGAGCTCGGTCTCGCCCTCAACGACGTGCGCAACGTCGTCGCGGGGAACGTCTCGCCGAACGCGGCGAGACCTGAGATTCGAGCGGCCGCCGCCGAGTATCAGCAGCTGCGCAGCACGGCGCGGCTCGCGTTGACGGTGCTCGTCATCGCGATGGGCATCGTCGCGATGCTGATCGTCCGGGCGCGGATCTCGGCGCCGTTCCGCGCGCGCAATGCCGTCGAACGCATGATCGGTTGGGGGCTGATCGCGGCGTCGTTGATCGCGGTGCTGACGACGGTCGGCATCATCGCGTCCGTCGCGCTCGAGGCGCTGCGGTTCTTCGGCAAGGTGCCGTGGTACGAGTTTCTCTTCGGCTTGCACTGGAGCCCGCAGACCGCCATCCGCGCGGATCAAGTCGGCTCCTCCGGCGCCTTCGGCGCGGTGCCGCTCTTCTGGGGCACGCTCATGATTTCGGGGATTGCGATGCTGATCGCGGTTCCGATCGGGCTCTTCTCCGCGATCTATCTCGCGGAGTATGCGCATCGCAGCTTCCGCGCGTGGACCAAGCCGTTCCTCGAGATCCTCGCGGGCATCCCGACTGTCGTGTACGGCTTCTTCGCGGCGCTGACGGTCGGGCCGGCGCTGCGTACGTGGGGTGAGGCGCTCGGGCTGAACGTCGCATCGGAAAGCGCGCTCGCCGCCGGGCTCGTGATGGGCATCATGATCGTGCCGTTCGTCTCCTCGCTCGCGGACGACATGATCACGGCGGTTCCGCAGTCCTTGCGCGACGGCGCGTATGCGCTCGGCGCGACCAAGTCCGAGGCGATCAAGCAGGTCGTGATCCGCGCGGCGCTGCCCGGCATCGTGGGCGGGGTGCTGCTCGCGGTCTCGCGCGCGATCGGCGAGACGATGATCGTCGTGATGGCCGCCGGCCTCGCCGCGAATCTCACCGCGAATCCGTTCGAAGCGGTGACGACCGTGACGGTGCAGATCGTGACGCTGCTGGTCGGAGACCAGGAATTCGATAGCCCGAAGACGCTCGCCGCCTTCGCGCTCGGCCTCGTCCTGTTCCTCGTGACGCTCGGGCTCAACATTCTCGCCCTGCACATCGTGAAGAAGTACCGGGAACAATATGAGTGAGCGCACGCAGGATCTGTCGAGCGCCACGGCGGCGATTGCGGCACGGCCCGCTGTCGCGCGGCGCTCGCCGCAGGAAACGCAGGAGCGCGTCGCCAAGAGCTTGCGCCGGCGGTACTGGGCGGAGCGGCGCTTTCGGCTCTACGGCATTCTCGCCGTGCTCTTCGGCATCGCGTTCGTCGTGTTTCTGTTCGCGACGATCGTCATGCAAGGCGCATCGGTTTTCCGCCAGTCGTACGTGAAGCTCGATGTGTTCTACGACCCCGCCATCATCGATCCGGCGGGCACGCGCAAGCCCAACGACATTCGCGACGCCGACTATCAGGCGCTCGTGCGCGCGGCGCTGAAGGAGCGCTTCCCCGAGGTGGAAGGGCGCAAGGCCGTGCGCGATCTCGCGCGGCTCGTGAGCAGCGGCGCCGCCTTCGATCTGCGCGATCGTGTCATGAGCAACCCGAGCCTCATCGGCGAGCGCGAGACGCAATGGGTGCTCGCGAGCGACGATGTCGGGATGTACATGAAAGGGAAGCTGCCCCATGCCGGCAGGGATGGCGGCCCGTTGTCGGCTCAGCAACTCGAGTGGATCGCGGCCCTGGAGAAGGCGGATGCGCTCGAGCTGCGCTTCAACGAGACCTTCTTCACACACGGCGACTCGCGCGAGCCGGAGCAGGCCGGCGTCTGGGGCGCCGTGGTGGGCTCGGCATTCACGCTCGTTCTGACGCTGGCGCTGTCCTTCCCGATCGGCGTGGCGGCCGCGATCTATCTCGAAGAGTTCGCGCACAAGAACCGCTGGACCGATCTCATCGAGGTGAACATCAACAATCTGGCGGCCGTGCCGTCCATCGTGTTCGGTCTCCTCGGGCTCGCGGTGTTCATCGGATTCTTCGGCCTGCCGCGCTCGTCGCCGCTCGTGGGCGCGCTCGTGCTGACGCTCCTGACGCTGCCCACGATCATCATCGCCTCGCGCGCCGCGCTGAAAGGCGTGCCGCCATCGATCCGCGAAGCGGCACTCGGGATGGGCGCATCGCAGGTGCAGATGGTCGTGCATCACGTGCTGCCGCTTGCGATGCCCGGCATGCTGACCGGCACGATCATCGGCATGGCCCGCGCTCTCGGCGAAACGGCTCCGCTCCTGATGATCGGCATGGTGGCGTTCATCGTGGACGTGCCGAAGGGCTTCACCGATCCGGCGACCGTGTTGCCAGTGCAGGTATTCCTGTGGTCGGATAGCCCGGAGCGCGCATTCGTCGAGCGCACTTCGGGCGCCATCATCGTGCTGCTCGCGTTCCTCGTCATCATGAACGCCGCCGCGGTCGTGCTGCGCAATCGCTTCGAAAAACGCTGGTAACTCAGAGTGAGCTCGAACATGGATTCCACTGCCGTCGAGACGAAACGGGACACTGCTGTCGCCTCGCCGGATGCCGGCCTCAACGTCAAGCCGAGTGGCCGCCGCCCGGCGGCCCCCAGTCCCGAGTCGCTGGGCGCGAGCGGCGACGTGCCGACCGTCGGCACGGTGACGGTCGAGAACCCGTTGTTCTCGTGTCGCAACGTCGACGTGTATTACGGCGAGAAGCACGCGATCAAAAACGTCAGCATCGACATCGCGCGCGAGCAGGTGCTCGCGATGATCGGGCCGTCGGGCTGCGGCAAGTCGACGTTCCTGCGCTGCCTGAATCGCATGAACGACACCATCGTTGGAGCACGCGTGACGGGCTCCATTCTGCTCGATGGCAGGGACATTCACGACCGGAAGCAGGACGTGGTGCAGCTCCGCGCCCGCGTCGGCATGGTGTTCCAGAAGCCGAACCCGTTTCCGAAGTCCATCTACGAGAACGTCGCGTACGGGCCGCGCATCCACGGGCTCGCGGCGGATCGCGTGGAACTCGACGAGATCGTGCAGACGAGCCTGCGGCGCGCGGGCCTCTGGGACGAAGTGAAGGATCGGCTCTCGCAACCGGGCACGAGCTTGTCGGGCGGCCAGCAGCAGAGGCTGTGCATCGCGCGCACGATCGCGGTGAATCCGGAAGTCATTCTGATGGACGAGCCGTGCTCGGCGCTCGATCCCATCGCGACCGCCAAGATCGAGGACCTGATCGATGAGCTGCGCGCGAGCTACGCCATCGTGATCGTGACGCACTCGATGCAGCAGGCGGCGCGTGTGTCACAACGCACGGCGTACTTCCACCTCGGCTCGCTCATCGAGGTCGGCGAAACGGACCGCATTTTCACGAACCCGCGGCACAAGCTGACGGAAGACTACATCACCGGCCGCTTCGGTTGAGCGGGCGAGCGGTGCTCATGAAGGCAGGCCGATGATAGAAGGGCACATCAGCAAAGCCTTCGATGGCGCGCTGATGGCGCTCCACTTGCGCGTGATCGAGATGGGCGGCCTGGCCCTCGATCAGGTGCGGGAAGCCGCGCTCGCCTACACGGAGTGGGACGCCACCGCGGCGCGCCGCGTGATGGAGCGCGAGCACACGGTCAATCGCTACGACGAGAGCATCGACGCGGAGCAGCTCACGTTGATCGCGCGGCGCCAGCCGGTGGCGTCCGACCTGCGCGCGATCATCGCGATCTCGAAGATCGTGGCGGACCTCGAGCGCGTCGGAGATGAGGCCGCCAAGATCGCGCGCACCGTGCTGCGCGTCCGGGGCAGCCGGCCCGGGCCCGCGACGGCGCGCGATGCAAGGCACCTGGCGCAACTCGCGGTGAGCCTGCTGCGCATGTCACTCGAAGCGCTGGACCGGATCGATCTCCCGATGGCGCGCGAAGTCATCGCACGCGATCGCGAGCTCGACGAGGAGTACGCGGCCGGCTTGCGCCGCTTGCTGACGCGCGCGATGGAAGACCCGCGGCATTTCGACGTGGCGCTGGAAGCGGCGTTCGTGTTGAAGTCGCTCGAGCGCATCGGCGACCACGCGCGCAATCTCGGCCGCCACATCGAGGCGATCGGGCAGGAGCGCGGGACGGCGCCAGAGGCGACGGCCGCGACGACACAGAGCAGCTAACAGCGCGAAGCGCACCTTGAGACACCGCGACGGTGCTCGCGAACGTGCCGCCCTTGGCACGTGGGGCTAGAAGAACAGGGCGCCGATCCACCACGCGATTGCCGCGATCAGCGCGGCGGCGGGTATGGTGATCACCCATGCGAGCACGATGTTGCCCGCCACACCCCAGCGCACCGCGGACACGCGCTGCGCCGTCCCGACGCCGATGATCGCGCCCGTGATGGTATGCGTCGTCGACACGGGCACGCCGAGGCTCGACGCGAGAAACAGGGTCATGGCGCCCCCCGTTTCGGCCGCGAACCCGCCTACGGGCCGGAGCTTCGTGATTTTCTGTCCCATCGTCTTCACGATGCGCCATCCGCCGAAGAGTGTCCCGAGGCCGATTGCCACGTAACAACTCACGATCACCCAATACGGCAGGTGCGTCGTCGACGCGTGTCCCGACGAGATCAACAGCATCCAGATGACGCCCATGGTTTTCTGTGCGTCGTTGCTGCCGTGACCCACGCTATAGAGGGCCGAGGACAGCAACTGTACGCGCCGGAACAGCATGTCGACGCCGCGGGGCGACGACCGAAAGAAGATCCACGACACCGCGATCATGATGAGCGCGCCGAGCAGCAGCCCGAGCACCGGCGAGATCACGATGAACGCGGTG
>DASZSS010000528.1:0-19116 GCA_035548535.1 Steroidobacteraceae bacterium | reverse complement strand
CACGCCGCTCCCGCCGTACGAGGCATCGGGCACGAGCGGCATGAAGGCCGCGTTCAACGGCGTGCCGAGCTTCTCGGTCCTCGATGGCTGGTGGATCGAGGGCTGCATCGAAGGGGTGACCGGCTGGGCGATCGATGACGCGACGTCGCTCTACGACAAGCTCGAGCGAGTGATCCTGCCCTTGTATCGCGACAAGGCCGGCTGGGTGCGCGTGATGCTCGGGGCGATCGCCAAGAACGCCGCGTACTTCAACTCACATCGAATGATGCGGCGGTACGCGACGGAGGCCTACCTCGGCTGACCGGATCCCTGCGCCCCGACTGCCGCACCGGCTTCGCGCAGCTTGCGTGTAATCCGATCCTCGACCCACTTCGCGCTCCACCAGTCGATGGGCGTCACGGCATGCCCGCCGACGAGCATCGTGAAATGCAGGTGATCGCCACCCGCGAGTCCCGTAGAACCGCTGCGGCCGAGCGTATCGCCCTCGTTCACCGCATCGCCGACCTTCACGCCGATCGATGAAAGGTGCGCGTAGAGGGATTGCAGCCCCATGCCGTGATCGAGGATCACGCAATTGCCATAGATGCCGAGCCAGCCGGCGTGCACCACCTTGCCGCTGTTTGCCGCCGTCACCGGCGCCATCGCGGTCGAGGCGAGATCGAAGCCCAGATGAACCTGATGATCGACGTCCTTGCCCTGGTAGACGTACGTCCGCTGATCCGCAAAGCTGCCCTCGACGGCGGTGTTCACGAGCTGCTTGAACGCGCCGTGCCAGAGGATCTTGGGCTCCGTCGAGTGCGCGAGCGCCGCGATCTGCTCGGCGTTGCGCCGGCGCAGATCGCCGTTGATGCGCAGGAAGGAACCCAGCAGGTCCGATGGATTGTCGACCTTCAACTCGGGAGTGTTCTGCAGGATGGGCGGCACCACCTTCGCGAGGAAACGATCGTCGAGGGTGATGCGGCTCTTGCGGAAGGTCTTCGGCAGCACGCGATAGTCGAAGCCCGCGTGCGCTTCGTTGCCGACGTCGTCGCGAGCGAACAGCGTGATCGCGGTGTTCGGGTCCTGATCCCAGAGCAGCGCGAAGAACGCGACGTGCAGCTCCGGATCGGCGTTGGCGATGCCGGCACCGCCCGCCGGGAACCCGGGGTATTCGTAGTCGCCGACGCGAACGCCGGAGGTCGCACTCGCCGGCGACACCCGGTAGACGACCATCTCCGAGCCGCCGAGATTGATGTAGTGGAACGTGGAGAGCGCCGCGAGCGCCGGCGGGTTGAGTCGCACGTCGATTTCGCGAACCGCCTGCGATTCGACGTGCCGGTATCCAAACAGCACCGGCCGGACCGCCGTCACGGTGAGCCGCGCTTTGCCGGCCTGCAGCTGCGGTAGCGCGCTCTTGCCGATCGGCCGTGTCAGCCGCAAGCGGTTGTCGCCTTCACGAGCCAGCAGCGCCGCCTGATCCCCGGGGTACGTGAAGATGGGGATGCGCGTCTCGCCCTGCTCGAGGACGACCTCCAGCCGATCGAGCTTTGCTTGCGGCGTATCGATCGTGAGATCGAGGTCGCCGCGCGGCCCGATGGCCGCCGCCGGCGCATGAATCTGCAGAGTCGGTCCCGGCGAGCGGCCGGCGACGTACCACGCGCCGCCGGCGGCGAGCGCGAGCACCACCAAGATCGAAATGAAGGTCTTCATGAATCGTGTCGTGACTCGTCTAGTGAAGGGCTGGTCGTTCCACGGCCACTTGGCCGCGCGCAGGGTATCACGCCGACGAGGTGCAGCGACCCGGGTGCCCCCGTACGGGCCGCGGTCGCCGCGCGCGTACGGACGCAACCCTACTTCGGGTCGCTCAGGCGATCCAGGCGTCGCGTCGTGGGTACGTAGTACTGCCGGTGCTCGGCCGCAGGGCTACGGATGCGGGCCACCGAGCGCGCTCGAAGAATACGCACAAGGGCTGCTGCCGGGTCGCGATGCTTCTCAGGACACGCGGGTAGCCGCCGGAGACGGCCGCGTTCGCTGCGATTCCGTCTCCGTTTCTCGATGAATGAGGACTGTCCATGCACCCCTACCCCCACATCTATCGGGTATCCGCAGCCGGCGCGCCGGGCGGCACGGTCGCCGTGTCCTCCGCAGCGCTGCCGACGATGAAAACCGCAGCGCCGCCCGAGTTCGACGGCCCCGGCGGCTTCTGGTCGCCGGAGACTCTGCTCTGCGCAGCCGTGGCCGACTGTTTCATCCTCACGTTCCGCGCCGTCACTCGCGTCGCGCGTCTCGAATGGCTGCAGCTCGACTGCCGTGTCGAAGGCACACTCGAGCGGGTCGGTGCACTTTCGCAGTTCACGCGCTTCGCGACGCACGCAACGCTCACCGTACCGACGGGGACCGACGTGGCGAAGGCTCGCTCGCTGCTCGAGCGGGCGGAACACACCTGTCTCATCTCGAATTCACTACATGGTATGCGCACGCTCGAAACCGAGATCGTGACCGCACCACAGGGGTGAGAGGAAACGACCTTTGCGCGACGGCGGCGCGTTCGCGCGAGAGCTCAGCTCGGCCGGCCCGGCTTTCCTGAGAAATCCGCGATCGGGCTTTCGACCTCGCGGTCGAGTCGCGTGGCGAACGCTTTCAGTGCGGCCACGAGCGGGCTCAACGCCCGCCACAGCTGCTCATCGTGCAGCATGCGGAGGGCACCGGTGATGCCAGGCGCCTCCTGCCCATCGGGCTCCTCAGCCGCGGCTCCGGTGAGCGTTGCCACTCCGTCTCGCATCGCGAATATCACTCGATAGAACTGCTCCGGCGGCATACGCGAAAGCGCCATCAGCAGAATCGACGCGTTCTTGATTGCGTTCTGTGCCCCTTCGCTCTGCAACCCTTCCACGATCACTTGCGCGAGCTGCGTGTTCGACGCGACCACGTCGTTCATCAAGCGCAGCACGCCGTGGCGGTGGCACGTCTCGAGCAGGCGATCGAGCTCCTCGCGCGCGGTCGTCTCGATGCGCGGCGGCGGCACGGTATATCGAATTGCTTCAGCCATCACATGCGCTCCGGATGGGATTGATGTGCCGGCGGCGGCACGTAGTCCGGCCGCTGCCACTTGTCCTCGACGTGGGGGCCGCCGTTCGGCGTCGGGTGACCGTACCGGTAGTTGTGATACGGCAGCGGCGGCGCACCGCGCTTCGGCAGTACCTCGATCTTGACGGCGGTCTCCTTGTATCCGGGCGTGTTCACATCCGGATCGTGATGCTCGCCTGTCAGCGCATTGGCCGCCGGCTTCGAATGGTGAATCGGCAGGTACAGGGTCTTGCCGTGCACACGATCGGTCACGACCGCACGCACCTCCACCGAATCGCGCCGTGAAGTGACCCGCAGCCACGTGCCGTCCTCGATGCCGCGCTCGGCCGCGAGCTCCGGGCTCACCTCGACGAACCAGTCCGGCACTTCGTGCCGGATGCGCGGCCCCTGACCGGTCTGATTGGTCGACTGGAAATGCTCGAGCATGCGTCCGTTGTCGAGCGAAAGGTCGTACTCGGTATCGGGCGCCTCCGCGGGCGGCTTCCATTCGAGCGGGAAGAGCGTGGCGCGGCCGTCGGCGGAGTGAAAGCGCTCGGTGTAGAGCAGCGGCGTGTCCGTGCCGTCCTCTTTCACCGGCCACTGCAGCGACTGCCAGCCGGCGAGGCGCTCGTAGCTCACACCCCGGAACATCTCCGCAATTCCGGCGACCTCCGCCATGATCTGCGAGGGATGCGTGTACCCCCAGTCGTGCCCCATACGCCGAGCGAGATCGGTGAGGATCTGCCAGTCCGGCCGTGTGCCGCCGAGCGGCTTCATCACTTCGTAGAAGCGCTGGATGCGGCGCTCCGTGCTGGTGAAAGTGCCCTCCTTCTCCACACTCGGGCTCGCGGGCAGCACGACGTCCGCGAACTCTGCCGTGCGGCTCAAGAAGATGTCCTGTACCACGAAAAAGTCGAGCTTCGTAAGCGCATCTTGCGTGTGTGCGGCGTGCGCGTCGGAGATCGCGGTCTCCTCGCCGATCACGTACATCGCCTTCAGCTTGCCCTCGCCCGCGTGCAGCACCATGTCGAAGTTGTCGAGCCCGATCTTGTTCGACAGCCGCTCGGGCGGCACACCCCAGGCACGCGCCCACTTGGCGCGAATCTTCTCGTCGTCGACGTGCTCGTAGCCGGGGTACACGTTCTTGAGACAGCCGAAGTCGCTCGCGCCCTGCACGTTGTTGTGGCCGCGCATGGGATAGCCGCCGGTCCCCGGACGGCCGTAGTTGCCGGTGACCAGCAGCAGGTTCGATAGCGCCGTGCTGATATCGGCGCCGTGCGAGTGCTGCGTGATGCCCATCGCCCAGAGAAGACACACGCGCTCGGCCTTGCCGATCATCTCGCCCGCCGCGATCAGCTGGTCGCGCGGCACGCCCGTGATGTGCTCCGCGAATTCGAGCGTGAACGGTTCGAGCGACTTGCGGTACTCGTCGACGCCGTTCACACGCCGGGCAAGAAAATCCGTGTCCGCACGGCCGTGGTCGAACACGTAGCGCGCCAGCGCCGATGCCCACACGAGATCGGTGCTCGGCTTCGGGCATAGGAACAAATCGGCACGCGCCGCCATCTCGTGCTTGCGCACGTCGACGACGAGCAGCTTCTGCCCGCGCAGCTTGTGCGCCGCCTTGATGCGTGAGGCGATGACCGGATGGTTCTCGGCGGTATTCGTCCCGACCAGCACGACGAGGTCCGCCTTCTCGATATCGGTGATACCGCCGGAGTCGCCGCCATAGCCCACGGTGCGGAAAAGCCCCTTCGTCGCGGGGTTCTGGCAGTAGCGCGACGAGTTGTCGACACTGTTCGTGCCGATGATGAGCCGCGCGATCTTCTGCGTCAGATACGCTTCCTCGTTGCTCGCCTTGCTCGAGCCGATGAAGCCGATGCTATCGGGCCCGTGCCGGTCGCGAATCTCGAGCAGCCGGCGCGCCACGAGATCGAGCGCCTCGTCCCAGCCCGCTTCGCGAAAGCGCCCGTTCTCACGGATGAGCGGCGTCGTGAGGCGCTGCGTGCTGTTCACGAAGTCCCACGCGAACTTGCCCTTGATGCACGTGGAGATGCCGTTCGCCGGCGCGTCCGCCACCGGTTGGACTTTCAAGATGTGGCGATCGCGCGTCCACATCTCGAAGGCGCAGCCCACCCCGCAATAGGTGCACACGGTCTTGGTCCGCTTGATCTCGGGCTGCCGCCACTGCGCGTCGAGCTTCGAGATCATCGTGATGGGCGGCGCACCGATCGTCGTCTCGAGCGACTTCACCAGGTCGATGAGCGGGCGCTTCAGCGACTGCGGCATCGAGGTGAAGGGCCCGGCATCCGGCTGCATCGTCTTTTCCATGAGCGCGTTGCACGGGCAGACCGTCACGCAATGACCGCAGTGCACGCACGAGGACTCGTCGATCGGCTTGCCGCCATCCCACAGCACGCGCGGATGCTCGGCCGTGTAGTCGATGCTGAGCGTCTCGTTCACCTCGACGTTCTGGCAGGCCTCGACGCAGCGGCCGCAAAGGATGCACTGGTCGGGATCGTACGTGTAAAAAGGACTCGAGAAGTCCTTCTCGTACGGCTTGCGCTGGAACGGATAGCGCTGTATCGGCAAGTTCATTTGCGCAAATGTGTTGTGCAGCGTGCAGTCGCCGGTGTTGTTCTCGCAGACGGTGCAGTACAGCTCGTGCTTGGCGAGCAGGCGATCCATGCCCTCCTCGCGCGCGGCGCGCGCCCGATCGGTCGCGCTCCGCAACTCGAGACCGTCGGCAGAGCGCAGCGTGCAGCCGCGTTTGAGCTCGCCGCCCACTTCCACCCAGCACACATCGCAGGTCTGTAACGGGCCGAGCGCGCGGTGATAGCAGACGTGCGGCAGCTCGATCCCGTTGGCATGCAGGAAATCGATGAGTGGACGGTCCACCGGACCCGATACGCGCTGCCCGTCGAAGATCACGATGCAAAGAGGAACGGCTTCGCTCGGCATGATGGCTCCTCGCGCGCGGCTCGCCTGCGGCGAGCTTGACGGTGGGCTCGTAGCGCGCGATTCGTCCACGCTCGAGCTCGATGGAGATTGCAAGCCGCAACAATCATTCCGCCACCGCGCGCGGCGACGATTCGATCCGTTCCACTCGAACTGAACGGACTGACGCGCGCACATGGGCACGGCGTATGCGGCGCGCTTCGTCCGAGCCCTCGTACGAGACCGCGCCAAGCATGTTCACCCGAATGAAAGTCGCCGTAGTGACCGGCGCCAGTGCCGGCGTCGGACGCGCGGCGGCGCGCGAGTTTGCGCGCAACGGAGCCGATGTGGCCTTGCTCGCACGCAACGGCGAAGCGCTCGATGCAGCCGCCGCGGAAATCCGCGAGCTCGGCAGGCGCGCGCTCCCCATTCCGCTCGACGTTTCCGACAGCGATGCCGTCGAAGCCGCGGCGGAGCGCATCGAAGAGGAGCTCGGGCCGATCGACGTGTGGGTCAACAACGCGATGGTGACCGTCGTCTCACCGGTGTCGCTGGTGCAGCCCAAGGAAGTGGAGCGCGTCACGGCGGTCACATACTTGGGCACGGTGAATGGCACGCTCGCCGCGCTGCATCGCATGCTTCCGCGCAATCGCGGAGTCATCGTTCAAGTGGGCTCCGCACTTGCGTATCGCGCGATACCGCTGCAGGCGCCGTACTGCGGAGCCAAGTTCGCCATTCGCGGCTTCACGGATTCCCTGCGATGCGAGCTGCTCCATCGCAAGAGCCGCGTGCACGTCACGATGGTGCAGATGCCGGCGCTGAACACGCCGCAGTTCGACTGGTGTCTCACGCGCATGCCGCGCGAGCCGCGTCCCGTGGCGCCCGTCTTTCAGCCGGAGGTGGCGGCGCGCGCCATCGTCTGGGCCGCAAGGCATCGGCGTCGCGAAGTGAACGTCGGCGGTTCGACCTCGCTTGCGGTGTGGGCGAACCGGTTCTTTGCGCCGGTGCTCGATCGTTACCTCGCCCGCACCGGCTTCGACTCGCAGCTCGACCAGAGCCCCGTCACCCCCTCACGCCCCGATAATCTCTGGCGCTCGCCTCCCGGAGATCACGGTGCGCACGGTCGCTTCGATCCCGAAGCTCTGGCGCGCAGCCGCGCGCTCTGGGTCGTGACACACCGTCGAGCTATCGGTATCGGGGCCGGGCTCATCGGCGTAGGCGCACTGCTGTACGCGCACTGGCGCGCATCGCCGCCGCAAGCCTGATTCGCGGTCGCCGCGGTACACGGCTTGCTGCCCGTGGCACCGCGCGTTCGGCGATCGCGATTGATCACGCGCGCGGCGACCCTCTCACATGGCGCAGGTATTTCATCCCCGGCAGCTGCTGCTGCTGAAAGGAATCGCGCTTGGCGCGCTCTTGGCGGCAATCGCCGCGGCGTTCCTGTACCGCGTCGCCACCCAGGCTCCGGTCGCCCGCAATGTGCCGGTCGAGCAGCCGATCCCGTTCAGTCACAAGCATCACGTCGGTGACGACGGGCTCGATTGCCGCTACTGCCATTCCTCGGTGGAAACGTCGGCGTTTGCCGGCATTCCATCGATGGCGACCTGCCGCACCTGCCACTCGCAGCTTTTCACCGATGCGCCGATTCTCGCGCCGCTATTCGACACGAGATCGCAGCGCGCGCCGGTCTACTGGAATCGCATTCACCAGTTGCCGGACTTCGTCTACTTCAATCACAGCATTCATGTCGCAAAGGGCGTCGGCTGCTCGACGTGTCACGGCAGAGTGGACGAGATGCCGCTCACGTGGCGCGTGGCATCCCTCGAGATGCAGTGGTGCCTCGGATGCCATCGCGCGCCCGAACGCTACGTTCGTCCCCGCAACCGCGTGTTCGACATGAGCTGGCAACCGCCCGCGAATCAGTTGGAGCTCGGGCGGCGGCTCGTAGCTGCGTATCACATTCGCGGCACACGTGCGCTCACCGATTGTTCGACCTGTCATCGGTGAGCGTGCAATGAGCCCCCGGCAGCCGCGGCGCGAGTTCGACTTTTCCGGTGTGCCGGAGCGCAGCCGCCGCGAGTTCCTGAAGCTGATGGGGGCCTCGATCGCGCTCGCGAGCGGCTGCTCGCGGGAGTTGCCGGAGAGAATCGTTCCGTACGAAGACATGCCGGAGCAGCTCGCCGCGACGAAATCTCTGTACTTCGCGACGGCGTTGAGCCTCGACGGATACGGCTCCGGCGTTCTCGTGGAAAGCGCGATGGGCCGGCCCATCAAGGTGGAAGGAAACCCGAACCATCCGGCGAGCCTCGGCGCGACGGATGTCTTCTCGCAAGCTGCGGTGCTCACCTTGTGGGATCCAGATCGCTCGCAAACCGTGCTACGACAAGGCGTGCTGAGCACGTGGGACGCGTTTCGCGCGGCACTCACCGCCCGACGTAGCCGCTTCGCGAGCCAGGGAGGCGCGGGCCTGCACATCCTCACGGGCTCGGTCACTTCACCGACGCTGGCCGCGCAGCTGCATCGCTTGCTGGACAAGTATCCGGAGGCACGCTGGCATCAGTACCAGCCGATCAACCGCGACAACGTCTACGCGGGCACGCGACTGGCGTTCGGCGAGACTCGCGAGCCGCGTTACGACTTCACGCGCGCGCGCACGGTGCTGTCACTCGACGCGGATTTCCTCCGCTCGATGCCCGGTCACGTGCGCTACGCGCGCGACTTCAACGGCGCTCGGCGCCCGGGCGAGACGCCGAGCGCCAACAACCGGCTCTACGCGATCGAAAGCTCGCCGACGCTCACGGGGGCGAAAGCCGATCACTGCAGGCGACTGCGTGCGTCTCAGATCGACCGCGTCGCGCGAGCGCTCGCACAGCGCTTGGGTATCGCGGTCGAGTCTCCGACCTCGGTGCCGATCGAGGCCGGCTGGCTCGACGCGTGCGCCTTCGATCTGCTCACGAGGCACGGAGAGTCGCTGATCCTCGTGGGCGAGCGGCAGCCCGCGCACGTGCACGCGCTCGCGCATCTCGCGAACGAGCGGCTGGGCAACGTCGGCACGACGGTCCAGTACACGAATCCCGTGCTCGCCGAGCCTATCGATCAGCTCGACTCACTGCGACAGCTCAGCGCCGCAATGGCGGCGGGCGAAGTGCAGGAGCTGCTCATTCTCGGCGTGAACCCTCTGTATGCGACGCCGGCCGACCTCGAGTTCGCGCGGCATCTGCAGCGTGTGCCGTTCTCCGTGCATCTCGGCCTATATCGCGACGAGACGGCCATGCGCTCGCTGTGGCACATCCCGGCCGCACACGAGCTCGAAGCCTGGAGCGACACGCGCGCCTATGATGGCTCGGCCACGATACAGCAACCTTTGATTGCGCCACTCTACGGCGGTCGTTCGCCGCATGAAGTTCTCGCCGTGCTCGCCGGCGAATTCGAGCAGGACGGCCACGCCATCGTGCGCGCGCTCTGGCAAGGCGAGCTCGGCGGCGACGATTTCGAGCACACATGGAAGACCTCTCTGCACAACGGCGTGGTCCCCGACTCGGCGTTCACCGCAGAGCAAGTCACTGCGCGTCTTCCCGCTCTGCCGCCCCTGCGGGACGCGGACTCCTCGGAGCTGGAAATCGTGTTCAGCCCCGACCCGCACGTACACGACGGCGTGTACACGAACAACGCGTGGCTGCGCGAATTACCCAAACCGCTGACCGAGCTGACGTGGGACAACGCCGTCCTCATGAGCCCGGAAAGCGGGCGCCGCCGCGGTCTCGCGAACGAGGACGTTGTCGAGATCGAATATCGTGGCCGCCGCGTGCGCGCGCCGGTATGGCTGTTGCCCGGCCACCCGGATGAGTCACTCACTCTGCAGTTCGGCTATGGGCGAACCGCCGGTGGGCGCATCGCACCCGGCGCCGGATTCAACGCTTATGCGCTGCAGACCTCTGCAGCTCCGTCGTTCGACGGCGGTGCGCGCGTCCACCCACTCGGTACGCGCTATCCGCTTGCCAGCGCCCAGATGCACAACCGCATGGAAGGCCGCGATCTCGCTCGGATGCTCCCGCTGAGCGCGGTGATTCAGCGAACGGCGCAAGGAGCCCAGCCATCGAAGCACGAACGGAAGCTGCTGTATCCGCCCTTTGCGTCTCCGACGTACGCGTGGGGCATGTCGATAAACCTCGACGCGTGCATCGGCTGCAAGGCGTGCACGATCGCCTGCCAGGCCGAGAACAACATCCCTGTCGTCGGCAAGGACCAGGTGCAACGGGGGCGCGAGATGCACTGGATCCGGGTCGATCGCTACTTCGAGGGCAGCGACGCCCACCCGCGCGTGCATTTTCAGCCCGTGCCGTGCATGCATTGCGAGCGCGCGCCGTGCGAAGTGGTGTGCCCCGTCGAGGCCTCGGTCCACGACTCGGAAGGCCTGAACGTGCAGGTGTACAACCGCTGCGTCGGCACGCGGTTCTGCTCGAATAACTGCCCGTACAAGGTGCGACGCTTCAACTTCCTGCAGTACTCGCAGGATGTGCCGAGCCTCAACGCCCAGCGCAATCCGGACGTGACGGTGCGCATGCGCGGCGTGATGGAAAAGTGCTCCTACTGCCTGCAGCGCATCGCCGCCGCGAAGATCGCGTCGGAGAAAGAGGGTCGGCGCATTCGCGACGGTGAGGTGGTGACGGCGTGCCAGGCCGCGTGCCCGACCGAGGCGATCGTGTTCGGCGACCTGAACGACCCCGCGAGCCGCGTGCGGATCGCGAAGACTTCCCCGCTCGACTACGTGCTGCTGGAAGAGCTGAACACGCTGCCGCGCACGAGCTACCTGCCCGCGGTGGAGAACCCGCATCCCGATCTGCAGGAGACTTGAGTGGCAGGTCAGGAGCAGGTTCTCGGCGCCCCGTCCTCGCAGCCTGTACTGCGCGGCAGCTACACATACGCATCGATCACGGACAAGATCGCCGACACCGTGCTCGAGCGGCCGACGCACTGGGCATGGGCCGTCGGCTTCGCGGTCTCCGCATCGCTCACCGTGCTGTTCATCGTCGCGATGAGCTATCTCTTCGCGAAGGGCGTCGGCATCTGGGGCATCGACCAGCCGGTGTCGTGGGCGTTCGCGCTCACGAACTTCGTGTGGTGGGTGGGCATCGGCCACGCGGGCACGTTCATTTCCGCATTCCTGCTGCTACTGCGGCAGCGCTGGCGCACATCGATCAACCGCTTCGCCGAGGCGATGACGATCTTCGCCGTCGCGATGGCGGGGCTCATGCCGATCCTGCACCTCGGCCGGCCCTGGTTCTTCTACTGGCTCATTCCGTACCCGAACAAGATGAATCTCTGGCCGCAGTGGCGCAGCCCGCTGGTGTGGGACATCTTCTCGATCGGCACGTACATCATCGTGTCGATTCTCTTCTGGTACATGGGCCTGATCCCGGACCTCGCCACGCTGCGCGACCGCGCCGCGCAGCGCTGGAAGCAGGTCGGCTACGCGCTGCTCGCGCTCGGCTGGCGCAACGACGCGCGTCACTGGGCGCGCTTCGAGATCGCCTATCTCTTGATGGCAGGCCTTGCGACTCCGCTCGTCATTTCCGTGCACAGCGTCGTCTCGCTCGACTTCGCCATCGGCAACACACCCGGCTGGCACTCGACGATCTTTCCGCCCTACTTCGTCGCCGGCGCGCTCTACTCGGGCTTTGCGATGGCACTGACGATCGCCATCCCGCTGCGCGCCACCTTCGGCTTGCAGGACTTCATCACCGCACGACACCTCGCCGTGATGGCGAAGGTGATGCTCGCGTGCGGACTGCTCGTCACCTACAGCTATCTCGTCGAGAGCTTCATGGCGTTCTACAGCGCCGACCGGTACGAGAGCTTCATGCTTCTGAACCGTATGACCGGTCCGTATGCATGGATCTACTGGACGGTGATCTTCTGCAACGTGATCGTGCTGCAGACGCTGTGGTTTGAGCGCGTGCGCGGGAGCCCCTGGATGCTCTTCGCGGTCGCGATCCTCATCAACGTCGGCATGTGGCTCGAGCGGTTCATGATCATCGTCGTGAGCCTGCACCGCGACTTCATGCCGTCGGCGTGGGGCATGTTCTATCCGACCTTCTGGGACATCGCGATCCTCGCCGGCTCGCTCGGCGCATTCGCACTGCTGTTCCTGCTCTTCGTGCGCTTCCTGCCGGTGATCTCGATGTCCGAGATGCGCAAGCTCGTGAAGGAGCGGCGGGAGTCGTCATCGTGACGCAGTCTGCTCAGTACGGGCTGCTCGCCGAATTCCGCTCCGCGGAGCATCTCGTGGATGCGGTGAAGCGCACGCGCGCGGAAGGCTACCGCGACATCGCGGCGTACTCGCCATTCCCGGTGGACGGGCTGTCGGACGCGCTCGGCATCAAGCGCACCTGCGTGCCATTCGTGACGTTGATGGGCGGCCTGATCGGCGGCGCCGGCACCTACTTCATGCTCTGGTACTCGTCGGTGATCGACTATCCGATCGATTCGGGCGCGCGGCCGCTGCATAGCTGGCCCGCCTTTGTGCCGCCGACGTTCGAGCTCGCCGTGCTCGGCGCGGCGCTCGCCGCGTTCTTCGCGTTTCTGTTCGCGAGCGGGCTGCCACGCCTGCATCACCCGATCTTCAACGCGCGCGACTTCGATCTCGCCTCGCGCAATCGCTTCTTTCTGTGCATCGAGTGCAGCGATCCGCACTTCGACGAGTCACGGACGCACGATTTCCTGCGCTCGCTCGACCCGATGCGGCTGGTGCCCGTGCCATGGTGACTCGAAGCCACACGGTGTCGCTCGCGTGCGCGCTCGCCGCGCTCGCGCTGCTTGGAGGGTGCGAGCAGCAGATGGCCAACATGTATCAGCAGCCCAAGCTGAAGCCGCTTCAGGAAAGTCCGCTGTGGCCCGATGGCCGCGCATCCCGGCCGCTCGAGCCTTACACGATCGCGTACAGCAGCGGCGCGTTCGCGGACTCATCGAGCGGCCGTCTGCAAATCGCGCCGCTGCCCGCGGAGGTGCCGCCGACCTTGCCGGTGAACGCAGAAGGCGAGCCCAAGACTGCCGCGCGTGCCGGCCCGGTAGCCCAGACGAACGCGGCGAATCCGCTACCGCGCACGTTGGCCGTGCTGAAGCGCGGGCAGGAGCGCTTCGGAATCTTCTGCGCGCCGTGCCATGGCTTCGACGGGCGCGGCGACGGCATGGTGGCGCGACGCGGCTTCCCGAATCCGCCTTCGTACCATATCGACCGCCTGCGCAACGCGCCAGATGCGCACTTCTTCGACGTGATCACGAACGGGTACGGCGCGATGTACCCGTATGCTGATCGTGTGCCGATCGACGATCGGTGGGCCATCGTCGCGTACATCCGCGCGTTGCAACTCAGTCAGCACGCCACGCTCGACGCAGTACCGGAAGCGCAGCGTCGAGCACTCGAACAGTCCTCCGGTGACGCCGGAGTTGCGCCATGAATTCGGTGGCTGGGCCCGACGACTTGCGGCGTTTGCAGCGGATCTCGCGCACGGCGCTGATCGTCGGCGCGGTCTGCCTGCTTTCGTGCACGCTGGTCGTCATCCTCCAGCATCGCACACCGCTCGAGCGCGAGGTGATCGAGGGCTATCTCATCGCGTGGTGGTTCTTTGCAGGGATCTCGCTCGGAAGCCTCGCGACGATCATGGTCCACCATCTGACCGGCGGACGTTGGGGCCGGCACGTGGGACCGCCGCTAGAAGGAGCGCTCCGCGCGCTTCCTCTGCTCGCGGTGTTGTTCGTGCCGCTGCTGTTCGGAATGAACGAGCTGTATCCGTGGGCCGACCCGAATGCGGTGCTCGATCCGTCGGTAGCCGAGACCGTGCGCAAGAAGAGCTGGTACCTGAAAGAGCAGTTCTTCCTGCTTCGCGCGGCCCTCTACTTCACCGCGTGGCTCTTGATCGCGGCGCGGCTCGGGCGGGCCTGGGCGCGGTACGGCGCGGATACGCCTCCGACCGAGCGGCTTCGGCTGCGTGTCTGGAGCACGGTGGGACTCCTTATATATGCGGTCACCGTGACGTTTGCGGCGGTCGACTGGATTATGTCACTCGTGCCGCAGTGGTATTCGACCACGTTCGGGTTGCTCACCGGCGTGGGACAGAGCCTCTCCGGTTTCGCGTTCGGCATCGTCGGCGCGAGCGTGCTGCCGGAGCTGCGCGCGCGCGCTCGGCGCGCTCCACCGCAAGAGTTCAACGATCTCGGCAACCTCATGCTGATGTTCGTGATGCTGTGGGCGTACCTCGCCTACACCGAATATCTCATCATCTGGGCCGAAGACCTGCGGCACGAGAATGCGTGGCACCTGCCGCGCATCGAGACGAGCTGGCGCTGGGTCGGCGTGTTCCTGATCGTCTTCGAGTTCGCGGTGCCGTTCTTCGTGCTGCTGTTTCGAGACGCGAAGCGGCGCGTACCGATCATGCTCGCGCTCGGCTCCGGGCTGCTCGTTGCGCATTGGGTCGACAGCGTGTGGGTCGTCTCGCCGTCGCTGCATCCGCAAGGGATCACGCTCCACTGGCCCATCGTGGTGGCGTCGCTCGGTGTTGGCGGGTTGTGGCTCGCGAATGTCGCGTGGCTCGTGGCACAGGGACCGAGCATCGCGTCCGCCGAGCTGTCGGACACACCGGAGGCCGAGCATGGCTGAGGGCGCACCGGCCGCGGCAGTCGAACGCGGCTACCAGAGCTCGCGCGTGGCGTCCCGCCGCATACTGTGGATCGCCGCGGGGCTCGTCGGCGTCATTCTGCTCGCCTGCCTGGCGGCCTACGGGCTGCTCTATGGGCTCGGAAGCGGCGTCATCCGCGGCTGGGTGCAACCGACGATTGATGCGCGCGCCGTGCCGCCCGCGCCGCGTCTCGAATCCAAGCCGGCGGCGACGCTGCCGGGATATCTCCAAGAACAACAGGCGCGACTGCATCGCTATCGATGGGTGGATCGCGAGGTCGGCATCGTTCAGATCCCGATCGAACGCGCGATGCAGCTCCTCGCGACGGATGCGGCACGCCCGCCGAACCCCGCCGGCATGGCCGGTGCGGCGAGCCGGCCTACGGCCGCGAGGATGGTGCTGACGCGCGCCGACATGGCACATGTCACGAGGCGACGCGACGCCGCGACGCGCGCGCACGATCCCGCGCGGGAAGTCGGCTTCGACCAGCGGCTCGGCGTGCGCGTGCCGCTGCAGGCGTGGTTCCGCGACGCGAATGGTCGTGTCGTGCGGCTCGGCGACTTGGTGGGCCGGCGCCCCGCCGTGCTCGTCATGACGTACTACGAGTGCCCGAATCTCTGCACGCTCGTGCTGAATGGCCTCGTCTCGGGCCTGCGTCAGGTGACTTTCGACGCCGGGAAGCAGTTCGACGTCATCACCATCAGCATCTCGCCTCGCGATACACCGCAGCTCGCGCACGCGAAGAAGGCTGCCTATGTCGCAAAGTATGGCCGTCCGAACGCCGCGGGCGGATGGCACTTCCTCACCGGAACGCCAGAGCAGATCGCAACCGTCGCGCGCACCATTGGCTTCAGATACTTCTATGACGAGAACAGCCGGCAATACGCGCACGCCGCCGGCATCGTCCTGCTCACGGCGGACGGCAGGATCGCGCGCTACATGCCTGGCGTCGCGTTCCCCGCGCAGGAGCTGCGGCTCGGTCTGGTGGAAGCCTCGTCCGATCGCATCGGCACCCTCACCGATCGGCTCTGGCTGCTCTGCTATCACTACGATCCTTCGACCGGGCGCTACAGCTTGCTCGTCGAAGCCATCCTGCGATTGGCCGCGCTCGCGACGGCCGCATCGCTGGGCGGCTTGATCCTCCTGCTCCTCTGGCGCGAACGCGCGCGACGGCGCGCGGCGAGCACGCCATGAGCGCCTTGTTTCCGTGGACACCGGCCGCATCGCCGCTCGCCGGCAAGGTCGACGTTTTGCTGGGTGCTCTCACCGCGCTCACCGGTGTCGTGGCCGTCACGATCATCGCGCTCATCATCGTGTTCTGCCTGCGCTATCGGCACAACACCAAGGCCGATCGCACCCGCGCCCCGGCGGATCAGCGACACCGCGCCACGCGACGCATCGAGCTGGCCTGGACGATCATCCCGTTGCTGCTGTTCCTTGGCGTCTTCGTGTGGGCGGCGGATCTCTACTACCAGCAGCACGCGCCTCCGCCCGACGCGCAGCAAGTGTTCATCGTCGCGAAGCAATGGATGTGGAAGGTCCAGCACGCCGACGGTCGGCGCGAGATCGACCAGTTGCACGTGCCGCGCGGCTATCCCATCAAGCTCGTGATGACGTCACAGGATGTGATTCATAGCTTCTTCGTGCCCGCGTTCCGCGCGAAACAGGACGTGCTTCCCGGCCGGTACACGACGCTGTGGTTCACCGCGGAGCGTGCCGGGCGCTTCCACCTGTTCTGCACCGAGTATTGCGGCACGGATCACGCGCGCATGATCGGTGAGATCGTGGTCATGGAACCCGAGGAGTACACGCGCTGGCTCGCCTCCGGGCCCGCGCAGCAAACGCTCGCCGCACGCGGGGAACGGCTGTTCCGCACGCTCGGCTGCAGCGGCTGCCACGGCGCGTCCGCGACCGTGCACGCGCCGCCTCTCGAATCCCTGTACGGACGCCCTGTCGCGCTCGCGACGGGGAGGACCGTGATCGCCGACGAGCTCTACATCCGCGATTCGATCCTGATTCCGACGAAGGACGTCGCCGCCGGCTACTCGCCCATCATGCCGTCCTTCGCCGGACAGGTGAGCGAAGAGCAGATTCTCGCGCTCATCGCGTACATCGAGTCGCTGCGCGACTCGCGAGGCTCGCAGCCATGAACACGATCGCCGCCCCGCTGCTGCCCCCTTCCGAGCGCGCGGACAGCTACCTGTCCGCGGGCTATTCGGTGCGCTCCTGGCTTCTCACGCACGATCACAAGCGCATCGCCATTCTGTTCGCGGTGTCGATCACGCTGCTGTTCTTCGTCGGCGGCACGGCCGCGGCGCTCATCCGGCTCGAGCTTCTCACGCCGGCCGGCGATCTGTTCTCGGCCGAGACGTACAACAAGCTCTTCACCCTGCACGGCGTGATCATGGTGTGGTTCTTCCTGATCCCGTCCATTCCCGCCACGCTCGGCAATTTCCTGATCCCGCTCATGATCGGCGCGCGCGATCTCGCCTTTCCGCGGCTGAACCTCCTGAGCTGGTATCTCTACATCGCGGGCGCCGTCGTGACGCTCGGCGCGCTGATCGCGGGCGGCGTCGATACGGGCTGGACGTTCTACACGCCCTTCTCGACGCTGTTCTCGAACACGTACGTCATCGCGGCGGTGACGGGCGTCTTCATCGTCGGCTTCTCCTCGATCCTGACCGGGCTCAACATCATCGTCACGGTGCACGAGCTGCGTGCGCCGGGCATGACGTGGTTCCGCTTGCCGCTCTTCGTGTGGGCGATCTACGCGACGTCGGTCATCCTCGTGCTCGCCACACCCGTGCTAGCGATGACGCTCAGCCTCATGGCGTTCGAGCGCATCTTCCGCATCGGCATCTTCGACCCGCAGCTCGGCGGCGATCCGCTGCTGTTCCAGCACCTGTTCTGGTTCTACTCCCACCCCGCGGTGTACATCATGGTGCTGCCGGGCATGGGCGTGGTCAGCGAGATCATCACGTGCTTCGCGCGCAAGCGGATCTTCGGCTATCGCATGATGGCCTACGCCATTCTCGCCATCGCCGTCATCGGCTTTCTCGTGTGGGGCCATCACATGTTCGTATCCGGCCAGTCGGTGTACGCCGGCATGGTGTTCTCGGTGCTGAGCTATCTCGTCGCGATCCCCTCCGCGATCAAGGTGTTCAACTGGACGGCCACGCTCTACAAGGGCTCGATTCATTTCGAGGCGCCCATGCTGTACACGCTCGGCTTCGTCGGGCTCTTCATGCTCGGCGGGCTGTCCGGGCTCTTCGTCGCCGCGCTCGCGCTCGACGTGCACCTGACCGATACGTACTTCGTCATCGCGCATTTCCACTACATCATGGTGGGCGGCACGGTGCTCGCATATCTCGGGGGCATTCACTACTGGTGGCCGAAGATCACCGGACGGCTCTACTCGGACGCGTGGGCGCGCTTCGCGGCCATCCTGATCTTCGCGGGATTCAACCTGACGTTTTTCCCGCAGTATTTGCTCGGCGTCGCGGGCATGCCGCGCAGATATCACGAGTACCCGCCGGAGTTCCAGGTGTTGCATGTTCTCTCGTCGGCCGGGGCATCGGTGCTCGCGCTGGGGTTTCTACTGCCGCCCATCTATCTGCTGTGGTCGCTTCGCCGAGGCGAGCACGCGACCGCCAATCCATGGAACGCGAGCGGCCTCGAGTGGCGCACGAGCTCTCCTCCTCCGGAAGAGAACTTCAAGGAGATCCCGGTCGTCACGGGACCGCCGTATGACTACTCACCGCGAGAAGGCGATTCGATGTTCGGCGATGCGATGGATGAATCCGAGGCCTCCACGTCACGGCCCTAAGCGCGCGTCATGAGCGGCATTGCGGAACAGTTCGAGGATGTACAGCAGCAGGAACAGTCTGCACATTTCGGAATGTGGGTGTTCCTTGCGACCGAGGTGCTCTTCTTCGGCGTGCTCTTCTTCGTGTACTCGGTGATGCGCGCACAGTACCCGGCGGACTTCGCCGCGGCCAGCCGCCACACGGATGTCGCGCTGGGCACGATCAACACTGCGGTTCTCCTGACGAGCAGTTTCACGATCGCACTGGCCGTGCGCGCCAGTCAGATGCAGGCGGTCCGTCTCACCCGTCGTTGGCTCTGCGTCACCGCCGCGCTCGGAGCGGTGTTCCTCGCGCTGAAAGGCTTCGAGTACTACAAGGACTACTCGGAGCATCTCATACCGGCGTTCCGCTTCAGCTTCGACGCTGCGCACGCGCGCGGCGCCGAGGTCTTCTTCGCGCTGTACTTCGCGACGACCGGCTTGCACGCCGTGCACCTCTGCATCGGCATCGCCGTCGTTCTGCTCATTGCGCGCAATGCGGCCCGTAACGCGCACGCCGTTGAAGTGGGCGGCCTCTACTGGCACTTCGTCGACATCGTCTGGATCTTTCTATATCCCCTGCTGTACCTGGTCTCACGAGCATGAAACCCGCTG
>DASZSS010000527.1:0-5411 GCA_035548535.1 Steroidobacteraceae bacterium | reverse complement strand
GCGCCATCGCAGAGCAGGCGAAGGCGGCCCTCGGCAAAGCGGCTTGACCGAAAGGTTGAGCCATGGACGATCTCGCGTCCCTGTCGCGTCAGGCGCTCGACGAGGTGGCCGCTAGCGGCGACCTCGCCGCGCTCGACGACGTGCGCGTGCGCTGGCTCGGGAAGAGCGGCGTGCTCACCGCGCAGCTCAAATCGCTCGGCTCGCTGCCCGCGGCCGAGCGGCCCGCCGCCGGCCAACGCATCAACGAGGCGAAGCAGGCGCTGCAGAACGCGCTCGAGGAGCGGCGTGCGGCGCTCGAGCGCGCGCGCATCGAGCAGGAGCTGGCGTCCGGCCGCGTCGATGTGACGCTGCCCGGGCGCGGCGAAGAGCGCGGCGGCTTGCATCCGATCACGCGGGCGCGCTTGCGCATCGAATCGCTGTTCCGGCGCGCCGGCTTCGATGTCGCCGTCGGGCCGGAAATCGAGGACGACTTCCACAACTTCGAAGCGCTCAACATCCCCGCCGACCATCCGGCGCGGGCGATGCACGACACGTTCTACTTCCCGGACGGAAAGCTCCTGCGCACGCACACGTCGCCCGTGCAGATTCGCGCGCTGCTCGCGCACGGCGCGCCGCTTGCGGTGATTGCGCCGGGCCGCGTGTATCGCAGCGACTCCGACGTCACGCACACGCCGATGTTCCATCAGCTCGAAGGGCTCGTCGTCGGCGAGAATGTGAGCTTCGCGAACATGCGCGCCATCCTGCACAATTTCGTGCAGGCGTTCTTCGAGCGCGATCTGAAGATGCGGCTGCGGCCGTCGTACTTCCCGTTCACGGAGCCGTCGGCCGAGGTGGACATGTCGTGCGTCTTCTGCGGCGGGGAAGGGTGCCGCATTTGCAAGCACACCGGGTGGCTGGAAATCTCTGGCTGCGGCATGGTGCATCCGAACGTGTTGAAGGCGAGCGGCGTGGATTCCGAAAAGTACACCGGCTATGCGTTCGGGATGGGCATCGATCGGCTGGCGATGCTCCGCTACGGCGTGAACGATCTGCGTCTGCTGTTCGAAAACGATCTGCGCCTGCTGCAGCAGTTCCGTGCGTTCTGATCCATGAGAGTCCCGTATTCCTGGTTGCGCGAATGGGTGCCGGTGCCGTGGCCGGCCGCCGAGGTGGGCTCGCGTCTGACGATGGCGGGCTTCGAGTTGGAAGCGCTCGAGCCGGCCGCCCCCGAATTCAGCGGCGTCGTCGTCGCGGAAATTCTCGAAGCGTCGCGACATCCGCAGGCCGACAAGTTGCAGGTATGCCGCGTGTCGACGGGCAGCGGCGCGCCGGTGCAGATCGTCTGCGGCGCCCCCAATGCGCGCGCGGGACTGAAGAGCGCGCTCGCGACGGTCGGTGCGAAGCTGCCGGGCATGGACATCAAGGCCGCGAAGCTGCGCGGCGTCGAGTCGATGGGCATGCTGTGTTCGGCCAAGGAGCTGGGCCTTGCGGATAGCTCGAGCGGCATCCTCGAGCTGCCGGCGGATGCGCCGGTCGGCATGCCGCTGCGCGAGTATCTCGGTCTCGACGACACGATCATCGAGCTGAGCGTCACTGCGAATCGCGGCGATGCGATGTCGGTCATCGGCGTTGCGCGCGAGGTCGCCGCGCTCAGCGGTGTGCCTCTGGCGGGTCCGAAGAGCAGCTCGGTATCAGCCGCGATCGACGCGACGTTTCCCGTCACCCTCGACGCCAAGACCGGTTGCCCGAAGTTCGTCGGCCGCGTGATTCGCGGCGTGAACAATCGCGCCGTCACGCCGCTCTGGATGCGCGAGCGCCTGCGCCGCGCCGGCGTGCGCTCGATCAGCCCGATCGTCGACGTGACCAACTACGTGATGCTCGAGCTGGGTCAGCCGATGCACGCGTACGATCGTGCGAAGCTGAACGACGAGATCATCGTGCGTTTCGGCAAGCCGGACGAGCCGGTCACGCTGCTCGATGGGAGCACCGTGACGGCCGGCCCGGACGTTTTGCTCATCACGGATCGCGCAGGCCCGGTCGGCGTGGCCGGCATCATGGGTGGCCAGCGCACGTCCGTGAGCGCCGAGACGACGGACGTTTTCCTCGAAGTCGCGTACTTCGCGCCGGAGGCGATTCGCGGGCGCGCGCGCCGCTGGAACATGGCCACCGACGCGAGCCAGCGCTACGAGCGCGGCGTCGATCCGGCGCTGCAGGAGCGCGCCGTCGAGCGCGCCACAGAGCTGATGCTCGCGATTGCCGGCGGACGAGCGGGCCCGGCCATCGTCACGCAGGCTGCGGAATATCTGCCGCAGCGCGCGCCCGTCACGCTGCGCAAGAGCCAGCTCGCGCGGCTGCTCGGCACCGAAATCGAACCGGAGCGCGTCACGGCGACACTCAGATCGCTGGGCATGCAGGTGGAGACCACACCTACGGGCTGGACGGCGACGCCTCCGAGCCATCGCTTCGATATCACGATCGAAGCGGACCTCATCGAGGAGGTTGCGCGCATCGTCGGCTTCGACTCGATCCCGGAGCAGGACGCGCTCGTCGCGCAGCAGTTCCGCCCGCTGCCGGAAGAGCACGCGCCGGATCGCGCCGTTTACGAGACGCTCACCGCGCGCGGCTACTACGAAGCAATTACCTACGCCTTTGTAGATCCGGCAGAGCAAAAGCGGCTGTTCCCCGATCGGGAGGGACTCGCGCTCGCCAACGCCATCGCCGCGGACCTGTCGGTGATGCGCGTGTCGCTGTGGCCCGGGCTCCTGCGTGTGACGCGCGAAAACCAGCGGCGCCAGCAGGATCGCATCCGCCTCTTCGAGCGCGGCACGCGGTTTGCGTCCGAGCGCGGCACTGTGCGGGAGATCGATACGTTGTCCGGCGTGGCGTATGGACCGCGGCTCCCGGAGCAATGGGGTCTGTCGAAGGAAGCGCGTAGCCCGGCGGATTTCTTCGACGTGAAAGCCGATGTGGAAGCATTGCTCGCGGGCACCGGCGCACCGTCCGAATTCACGTTCGAGGCGGACTCGCTGTCGTGCCTGCATCCCGGGCGGGCCGCGCGCATTCGTCGCGGCGGCAAGGATGCGGGCTGGATCGGGGAGCTGCACCCGACCCTGGTGCGCGAGATGGACTTGACATATCCGCCAGTGCTGTTCGAGCTCGATATCGAGGCACTGGCGGTCGTTCGGCCCGCGTTCGCGGAGATTTCGCGGTTCCCGGCCGTGCGGCGCGACCTCGCGCTCGTGGTGGACGAGGGAGTGCCTTTAAGTGCCCTGCGCGAGCGTGTAGTCTCTAGCGCCTCCAAGCTGCTGCGTCATCTCCGCGTTTTCGACGTCTACCGGGGACCGGGGTTAGAACCAGGTCGAAAAAGTGTCGCTTTAGGCTTGATATTTCAGGACATTACACGCACTCTTACCGATGAGGATGCCGACCGTGCCGTCGCGTCCGTCGTGGCGGATCTGCGCGTGAGCTTGAACGCAAAAATACGAGAATAAAGGCAATGGCCCTGACCAAAGCGGAAATGGCGGAAGCGCTGTTCAATCAGTTGGGCCTCAACAAACGCGAGGCGCGCGAGCTCGTCGATCTCTTCTTCGAAGAGGTGCGGGCGGCGCTGTCGAACGGGGAGCAGGTGAAGTTGTCCGGTTTCGGCAATTTCGATCTGCGCGATAAGAACCAGCGACCTGGACGCAACCCGAAAACCGGCGAGGAGATTCCGATCAGCGCTCGCCGCGTGGTGACGTTCCGTCCAGGCCAGAAGCTCAAGGCGCGCGTCGAAGCCTATGTTGGAGCCAAAGAATAATTCGCAGCTGCCGCCGATCCCGGGGAAGCGCTACTTCACGATCGGCGAAGTGAGCGAGCTCTGCGGCGTGAAGCCGCACGTGCTGCGCTACTGGGAGCAGGAATTCCCGCAGCTGAAGCCCGTCAAGCGACGTGGCAACCGCCGCTACTACCAGCGCCAGGACGTCATCGTGATCCGGCAGATCAGAAGCCTGCTGTACGATCAGGGTTTCACCATCGGCGGGGCGCGGAACAAGCTCACTGGCGAGGAAGCTCGCAGTGATGTCACCCAGAGCCAGCAGATCGTGAAACAGGTGCGGCTCGAGCTCGAGGAACTGCTGAGGATTCTCCGGCGTTAGTTCCTCGCGCCGCACCGGCGGCGCCCGCGCTACGTTTCACGTCCGAGGCTTCGAGGAGGGCCGTCATGGCCAGAGCGGCAACGACCGAACGATTGATGAGCGACCTGCGGGCGGTGCTCGAGGACGCCGAGGCGCTATTGAGCGCCACGGCCGGGGAGGCCGGCGACCGCATCCAGAAGGCGCGCGAGCGCGCCAGCGAGACCATCTCTGCCGCGCGCGAGCGACTGCTCGATGCGCAGGAAGAGGTGACGAAGCGCGCGCAGGATGCCGCGCGCGACGCCGACCGCTACGTGCGCGAGAACCCGTGGAAGGCCGTCGGCATTGCTGCCGGCATCGCCTTCATCCTCGGCGTGCTCGTCAGCAGCCGCCGCTAGCGCGCGCGGTTCGAGGCTTCGATGCACGGCGCGCCGTACGACTCCGATCAGGACAGCGAGCGGCCGCAGCGCCCCCGCGTCCTGGAGGCGGCGCGGCGCATGCTCGCCACCGTTCTCGAGCTCGCGCATACGCGCCTCGAGCTCTTCACCACGGAGATCGAGGAGGAGATTCAGCGCGCCGCCAGCATTCTGCTGTGGGGTCTGGTCGCGGTCTTCTTCGGCGCGCTCACGGTGCTCTTCATCGCGGTCACCGTGCTCATCGTCTTTTGGGATCGCAACCGCGTCCTCGCGGCGTCGCTGATCACCGTCTCGTTTCTCGTGCTCACGGTGGTCTTCGCGCTGCTCGCGCGCGCCCGCTTGCGCGCGAAGCCGCGATTCATGGCGGCCAGCATCGAGGAGTTGAAGCGCGACAAAGAGGCCTTGGAGCGTTCCCCATGAGCGACCGCTTCGAGCAGCTCGCGATGCGTCGCCGGCAGTTGCTCCTGCGAAGCGCGCGCTTGCGCGCGGACCTCGCGGCGGACCAGCTGATCATTCTCGACGCGATCGAGGGCATCGATCGCACGGTCGGGAAGGTGAGGGGACTTCTCTCCGTCGCCTCGCCGTTACTGCTCGCCGGCGGCGGCGCCGCGCTCCTGCTGCGCCTCTTCCGGGGCTCCCGTCGCGCTCGCGCCGCGTCGCGGGCCGTGGCCAAGCCCGGCCTCGTCGCCCGCGGCATCGCGTGGGTGGCCCTCGCGCGGCGGCTCATCTCCCTGTTCTCCATTGTCCGGGCAGTGGCCCGGTCACGCTCGCGCCGCCACGCCGCCTCCCCACTCTGACGGCGCGGCCAGTGCTATCATGCCGCCCCCGGTCGGAGTGTGGCGCAGCCTGGTAGCGCACTTGCATGGGGTGCAAGGGGTCCCGAGTTCAAATCTCGGCACTCCGACCA
>DASZSS010000526.1:0-14696 GCA_035548535.1 Steroidobacteraceae bacterium | reverse complement strand
GATCCGAACCAGAACACGATCTACAAATACACGGAAGCCGGCGCGCTCACCGTGTTCCGCGACAAGAGCGGCTACGACGCGGCGGACATCGCGGAGTACGGCCAGCCCGGTTCGAATGGTCTGACGCTCGATCGCGAAGGCCGGCTCACGATCAATGAGCACGGGCGGCGTCGCGTCACGCGCCTCGAGTGGGACAGCTCGCTCACGGTGCTGGCCGATCGCTACCGGGGCAGACGGCTCAACAGTCCGAACGATCTCGTGTATCGCTCCGATGGCTCGGTGTACTTCACCGACCCGCCGTTCGGCTTGCCCCGGTTCTACGATGACCCGCGCAAGGAGTTGCCGTTCAGCGGCGTGTATCGCGTGAGTCGCGGTCGGCTGCAGTTGCTCGACAAGCGCCTGAAGGGGCCGAACGGCATCGCGTTCTCGCCCGATGAGAAGTTTCTGTACGTCGGCAACTGGGACCCGCAAGCCAAGATCATCGAGCGCTTTCCGGTGAAGCGCGACGGCAGTGTCGGTGCGGGCAGCGTGTTCATCGATCTGACTCGGCAAATCGCGGGTGACGAGGCGCTCGACGGCATCAAGGTTGATGTACGCGGGAACCTCTATGTCTCGGCGCCAGGCGGGGTATGGATCTTCGACGCGAGCGGCAAGCATCTTGGAACGATCACGGCACCGAAGCCCGTCCACAACTTCGCCTGGGGTGGGGCCGACGGCAAGACGCTCTATCTCTGTGCGCGCAGCGCGCTGTATCGCATTCCTCTGCTCGTGGAAGGAGTGCGGCCGTGAACGCGAATCAGGCGCTCGGCCGCGAATGGCTCGTGACGAACGGACTGGGCGGTTTCGCATCGGGGACGGTCGCGCTCGCAAATACCCGGCGGTACCACGGGCTGCTCATCGCGGCGCTTCGGCCGCCTCTCGATCGAGTGCTGATGGTCGCCAAGCTCGATGCGAGCGTGCGATACCGCGGGCGGCGCTTCGATCTCGCGACGAACGAGTTTGCCGATCACACGCTCGCGCCCCGCGGCTTCGAGTCGCTGACGGAGTTCCGGCTCGAGGATGCGACGCCCGTGTGGACGTTCACGCTCGCGGATGCCGTTCTCGAGCAGCGCATTTGGATGGCGAACGGGCGCAACACCACGTACGTCGCGTTCTCGCTGCTCGCCGCATGCGAGCCGATGGAGCTGGAGCTTCTGCCACTCTGCACGTACCGCGACTATCACTCGCACACGCACGGTGGCTGGCAGCTCGGCACAGAGGATGCGGTTCGCGCGTGCCGCGTCATCGCATTCGACAGCGCGCGGCCCTATGGCCTCAGCGTCGACCGAGGCGAATTCGTCTCCGCTCGCGATTGGTACTGGCGCTTCCATCATCGCGCCGAGGCGGAGCGTGGCTTGGATGCCGAGGAAGATCTGTTTCGGCCAGGCGTGTTTCGCACGCGCCTCGCCGCCGGAGAGACGGTCACGTTCATCGCGACGGCAGAGAGCGAAGAGCCCGCGAGTGGGCGCGGGGCGCTCGCGCAGGAACGCAAGCGTCAGCAGGCGCGGCTTCGTTCCGTGCCCAATGAGACACCGGACTGGATACGGCGACTCACGCTCGCGGCAGACCAGTTCATCGTCCAGCGCTGGCGCGACGGCAGGCCCGACGGCATGACGGTGATCGCAGGCTACCCATGGTTCGGTGACTGGGGCCGCGACACGATGATCGCATTGCCGGGTCTCACGCTGACGACCGGTCGCGCCGACGATGCCGCCTCGATTTTGCGCACGTTCGCTGCGCACGTGAGCGAAGGCATGCTCCCGAATCGCTTCCCTGATCGCGGCGAGACACCCGAGTACAACACGGTTGACGCGACGCTGTGGTACTTCCACGCGATCGACGCGTATCTCGAAGCAACGGACGATCGCGGGCTGTTGCGTGATCTCTATCCGGTTCTGCGAGATATCGTGCAATGGCACGTACGCGGAACGCGCTACGGCATTCACGTCGATGAGGCGGACGGACTGCTGTATTCAGGCGAGCCGGGCGTTCAGCTCACCTGGATGGACGCGAAGATCGGCGACTGGGTGGTCACGCCGCGCACCGGCAAGTGCGTCGAGATCAATTCGCTGTGGCATTTCGCGCTCACGCGCATGGCTAGTTGGGCGAGCCTGCTGGGTGAGAAGCAGGACGCAGCGGAATACGCCATGCGAGCGGGCCATGTGTCCTCGTCTTTCGCGGACGCGTTCTGGTACGCCGACGGGTCGTACCTTTTCGACGTAATCGACACGCCAACGGACCCTGCTCAGGACAACACGCCGCGCAATTCACGCGGCCAGCCGGCCGACGCAAGCTTGCGCCCCAATCAAATCTTCGCCGTCAGTCTCGGCACGGATTTGCTCGATGCCAGTCGATCTCGCGCCGTGGTCTCGACGTGCGCGCAACATCTGCTGACGCCGGTAGGACTGCGGAGCCTTGCGCCTGGCGACCGTCGCTACGCTGCCCGTTATCTCGGCGGCCCTGGCGAGCGCGACGCCGTGTATCACCAAGGCACCGTGTGGAGCTGGCTACTCGGCGCCTTCGCACTGGCGCACTACCGAGCCTATGGCGATGCCGCCCACGCGCTCGCACTCCTGAAGGGCATAGCCGGGCATCTGAACGAGGCGTGCGTGGGCACCGTCAGCGAGATATTCGATGGCGACGCTCCACATGTGCCGCGCGGGTGCGTGGCACAGGCGTGGGGCGTGTCCGAAACGCTGCGCGCGTGGACGACGCTGACGCGCATTCAATCGCGAGCCGAGCGCTCGCTCGTCACTCGAGGATTTGCGCCATGAGTTGGAAGCGATGGGGTCCCTATCTCTCCGAGCGACAGTGGGGCACTGTCCGCGAGGACTACAGCCCGCATGGCAACGCGTGGGAATACGTCCCACACGATCACGCCCGCAGCCGCGCGTATCGTTGGGGTGAAGACGGTCTCGCCGGCTTCTCCGATGATCAGCAGCGGCTGTGCCTCTCGCTCGCTCTCTGGAATACGCGCGATCCCATTCTCAAGGAGCGATTGTTCGGGCTCACAAACGGCGAGGGCAATCATGGCGAGGACGTCAAGGAGCTGTACTACTACCTCGACGCGACGCCCAGCCATTCCTACTTGAAGATGCTCTACAAGTACCCGCAGCGGGCATTTCCGTATGCGGATCTCCTCGAGGAGAACCGTCGGCGCGGCATCGAAAAGCCGGAGTATGAGCTGATCGACACCGGCGCCTTCGACGAGGACCGCTATTTCGATGTGTTCGTCGAGTACGCGCAGGCGAGCCCGGGCGACGTGCTGATGCGTGTGCGCATCTTCAATCGCGGGCCGGACGCCGCGACGCTTCACGTTCTGCCGCAACTCTGGTTTCGCAATACCTGGAGCTGGCAGCACGGCGCGCCGAAGCCCGTACTGAGACTCACGGACAGCGGGGCGCTCGAGGCGACACACGCGGAGTTGGGCACGTACTACCTCCATGTGGATGGAAGGCCCGACCTGCTGTTCTGCGAGAACGAGTCGAACCCCGTGCGTCTCTGGAACGACACCTCACGTGCCGGCTACTTCAAGGATGCCTTTCACGAGAGGGTGGTGCACGGTCGCGCCGACGCGGTGAATCCGGCGCAGCTCGGCACTAAGGCGGCGGCGTGGTACGTCTTCGAGATTCCGGCGGGCGGGAGTGCCGAAGCGCGCGTGCGACTCACGCCTCGTGCGGATGGTGATGCCTTCGGCGACTTCGACGCGGTATTCGCCGCGCGCCAGCGCGAGGCGGACGAGCTCTACGCCCGTCTCCAGGAAGGCGTCGAAAGCGCAGACGCGCGCGCCGTGCAGCGTCAGGCGTTCGCGGGTCTGATCTGGAGCAAGCAGTTCTTCTACTTCGACATCCCTACCTGGCTCGATGGCGACCCGACGCAACCCGCGCCTCCGCACGGCCGCAAGCACGGCCGCAATCGCGACTGGGCGCACCTGAACAACGCCGACATCATCTCGATGCCGGACAAGTGGGAATACCCCTGGTACGCCGCCTGGGACCTGGCGTTCCACTGCATTCCGCTCGCGCATCTCGACGCCGAGTTCGCCAAAGAGCAGCTCGTGCTGCTCACGCGGGAGTGGTACATGCACCCGAACGGGCAGATTCCCGCTTACGAGTGGGCGTTCGGCGACGTGAATCCGCCCGTGCACGCCTGGGCGACGTGGCGTGTCTTTCAGATCGATCGCAAGCAACGCGGCGACTGCGGCGATCTGCAGTTCCTCGAGCGTGTCTTCCACAAGCTGATGCTGAACTTCACCTGGTGGGTGAACCGCAAAGACGCGGAAGGCCGCAACGTGTTTCAGGGCGGCTTCCTCGGGCTCGACAACATCGGCGTGTTCGATCGTAGCGCGCAGCTCCCGACCGGCGGTCACATCGATCAGGCTGACGGCACGAGCTGGATGGCGATGTACGCGCTCAATCTCATGCGCATCGCACTCGAGCTCGCTCAGCACAATCACGTGTACGAGGACATCGCGACGAAGTTCTTCGAGCACTTCCTGCAGATCGCCGCAGCCATGAGCAACATCGGCGACCAGGGCGTTGGGCTTTGGGATGACGTCGACAAGTTCTTTTACGACGTTCTGCATCTGCCCGACGGCCGGATGACGCCGCTCAAGGTGCGCTCGATGGTGGGTCTGATTCCGCTGTTTGCGGTGGAGGTGCTCGAGCCGGAGCTGCTCGCCAAGGTGCCGGAGTTCGCGCAACGGCTCGAGTGGTATCTGCGCAATCGGCCGGACCTCGCCAGGCTCGTCTCGCACTGGCATGAGGAGGGGCGCGGTCACCGACGTCTCCTCTCGCTGCTGCGCGGTCATCGCATGAAGAAGCTGCTCGTGCGGTTGCTCGACGAGACGGAGTTCCTGTCGCCCTATGGCGTGCGCGCCCTGTCGCGCGTCCACGAAGCGCATCCGTACGTCTATCGCCACGATGGCATGGATCTCACTGTCCGCTACCAGGCGGCGGAGTCCGACAGCGCGCTGTTTGGCGGCAATTCGAATTGGCGTGGGCCGATCTGGTTCCCCGTGAACTTCCTGATCATCGAGTCGCTGCAGAAGTTTCATCACTACTACGGCGATGAGTTTCGCATCGAGTGCCCGACGGGCTCGCGCCAGTATATGTCGATCAACGACGTGGCGAACGAGCTCGCGACGCGGCTCACGCGCATCTTTCTCGCCGACGAGCAGGGGAAGCGGCCCGTGTTCAGCCACCACCCGCGCATGCAGAGCGATCCGCACTTCAAGGATTACGTGCTGTTCTACGAGTACTTCCACGGCGACAGCGGCCGGGGCGTCGGCGCCGCGCATCAGACCGGCTGGACCGGACTCGTCGCCAAGCTGCTCATGCCGCGCTATGCGCACCCAGCAGATCAATCAACGCTTTCAGAAGGAATGCCACATGGATACTCCCGTCCGTTACACGCATCTCCCGGAGCCCGTGATGCCGAAAGTGCCCCCGCAGAAGCTGCTGCTCGGGCAGAAGGCGCTCGTGACCGGCGCGAGCTCCGGCATTGGCCGCGCGATCGCACTGGCACTCGGTGAGGCGGGTGCGGACGTCGTCGTGAACTACGTGAGCGGGGCCGAGAATGCGCTCGGTCTCGTCGCGGAGATCGAAGCGAAGGGTTCCCGCGCCATCGCCGTGCGCGCCGACGTCTCCGATCAGGCGCAGGTCGGCGAGATGTTCCGCGAAATGAAGGCGCGCTTCGGCACGATCGACATTCTCGTGAACAACGCGGGGTTGCAGCAGGATGCGCCCTTCCACGAGATGACCCTGGCGCAGTGGAACAAGGTGATCGCGGTGAACCTCACCGGACAGTTTCTGTGCTCACGCGAAGCCGTGCGCGAGTTCATCCGTCGCGGTGTGCGGCCCGAGGTGTCGTGCTCCGCGGGCAAGATTCTTTGCATCAGCTCGGTACACGAAGTGATTCCATGGGCCGGGCACGTCAATTACGCCGCCTCGAAGGGTGGGGTGATGCTCATGATGAAGAGCATCGCGCAAGAGGTGGCGCCGTTCCGCATCCGGGTGAACTCGATTTGTCCCGGTGCCATTCGCACGCCGATCAACATGCAGGCGTGGGATACGCCGGCGGCGTACGCGGAGTTGATGAAGCTCATTCCGTACAAGCGCATCGGCGAGGCGGATGAGATTGGGCGCGCGGCCGTGTGGCTGGCCTCGGACTACGCGGACTACGTGCACGGCATCAGCCTCTTCGTCGACGGCGGAATGACCTTGTACCCGGGCTTCGAGACCGGAGGCTGATGATGCGAGCCGCCTCTCTGTCACACCAGTCGGAGACGCTGCAACGGGCGCGGCGGAATTGGCCCGAGTATCTGATCGAAGGCTGGGCGCTCGGCACCTTCATGATTGCGGCGGGCGTGTGCGCGACGCTGCTCGAATGGCCGGAATCGCCCCTGCATCGCGCGATCAGCGATCCCACGCTCCGGCGTGTCATCGGCGGGGTGGCGATGGGGCTGACCGCGGCGGCACTCATCTACTCGCCCTGGGGACAGCGGTCCGGCGCGCATATGAACCCGGCGGTGACGCTCACCTTTCTGCGTCTCGGAAAGATTCACCGCGACGATGCATTGGGCTTCGTGCTCGCGCAATTCATCGGCGGAACGGTCGGCGTTCTGATCGTCGCCGCGCTGTTGGGCTCCGCATTCACGAGTCCCCCTGTGCGCTACGCCGCGACGGTGCCAGGGCCGAACGGAGTGGCACTTGCGTTTGCCGCAGAGCTGATCATCTCGGCCGTGCTGATGCTCGTCGTGCTCATCGTGTCGAACACGCCCCGGCTCGCGCGCTACACGGGTATCGCGGCCGGTACGCTCGTCGCGACCTACATCGCCGTGGAGGCGCCGCTCTCCGGGATGAGCATAAATCCGGCGCGCAGCTTCGCGTCCGCCGCGCCCGGAGTGATCTGGCAGGACTTCTGGATTTATTGCACGGCGCCGGTGCTCGGGATGCTTGCCGGTGCCCAGCTCTTCCTGCTCGTGCGGGGCGCAAAGGGTGCGGCATGCGCGAAGCTCATGCATCCCGCGGATCAACGTTGCATTCACTGCGGTCACGAGCCATGAACACACGACAGTACGACGCGATCGTCATCGGCTCCGGAGCGGGGGGAGCCGCCGCCGCATACCGGCTTGCACAGGGCGGCATGCGGGTCGCGCTGTTGGAAAAGGGCGCGCACTTGCCTCTGGATGGCAGCACGCTCGACATCACCCGAGTCGTGCATCGGCGCGAATTTCTCAGTCGCGAGCCCTGGCTCGATGGGCGCGGCCGTGCGCTCGTGCCGGAAGAGCACTTCAACGTGGGCGGCAAGACGAAATGGTATGGCGCGGCGCTGTTGCGCTTCGCCGAGCACGAATTCGGTGCCGATCCGGCACATGCATGCCCGGCGTGGCCCATCACGCTAGCGGACATGGCGCCGTACTACGAGGAAGCGGAGCGCTTGATCGGGGTGCGCACGTTCGAGTGCGAGCCCGATCTCGCGCGCATTCTGAACCGCATCGCCGGTGATACGGGTAATGGCTGGCGCGCGCAGCCGATGCCGCTAGGTCTCGCGCCAACCATCGTCTCGAATCGCTCGGAGGCCGCGCGTTTCGATGGGTTCGCGTCCGTCGCCGGTCTCAAAGGCGAAGCGGAGCAATCGATTCTGAGCGCACTGCGCAGTCTCGGCCGCTTCAGCCTGATCACCAATGCCGAAGTGACTCATCTGATCGGCCTCCCGGGAGTGCCCGAAACCATCATCGGAGTGCGGCTCGCGGATGGCACGGAGCTGCGTGCGCCACGCGTACTGCTTGCGGCCGGCGCACTCCATTCGCCGCGCTTGCTCGCGCGCTATCTCAGCTCCACGGGCCTCGCGCAGACATTGCCCGCGGCTCGGCATGTCGGCCGGCACCTCAAGCTCCATCTGCTGACCGCGATGGTCGCGCTATCGCCTTCGCGCAAGACCGATCTGATTCGCAAGACTGCGCTCCTGACGCACGCACGCTTCGCTCATTCCAGCGTGCAGCCGCTCGGGTTCGACGGCGAGCTGATCTCCACCTTGATGCCGAAGCTCGTTCCCGCCTGGCTAGGCCGCCAGATCGGTCACCGCGCGTACGGATTCTTCCTCCAAACGGAGGATGGCTCGCACCAAGACAACTGTGTGCGCGAATCCGCCACCGCTCCTGTGCTGGATTATGACGAAGCGCGGCTCCCGCAGGCCGCGCGTGAGCACCGCTCGTTCACTCGCGCGTTTCAGGCGGCGCTCGCGAAAGCCGGCATCCTCTCGTTCACGCGTCGCATCGGGCTCAGTGGGACGGCGCACGTCTGCGGCACTTTGCGTTGTGGCGCGGAGGACAGCACGTCGGTGGTGGATGCCGAAGGCCGGGTGCATGGAATGCGCGGCCTCTACGTCGTCGACGGAAGCGTGCTGGCACGTTCCAGCCGCGTGAATCCATCGCTGACGATCTACGCCTGGGGATTGCGCGTCGGCGACTTGCTGGCGCGCGAGTATGCGCGTGAGCAAACGCGGCCGATTGTGACGGAGGAGGTGCTCTATGCGAGCTAATTCCATCTGCTTGATCCTCGTCGTCGTATGCCATGCCGCGCTGGCCAGCCCGCCTGCACAGGAGCGCGTCGAAGCCGTGGATTCGGTGGGTATCACCGTGAACGACCTCGACAGGGCCGTCGACTTCTACACGAACGTGCTCACGTTCGAGAAAGTGGCGGAGCGCGAGCTCGCCGGCGAGCCGTACGAGCACGTGTATGGCGTGTTCGGCATGCGAGTGCGCGTGGCGCGGCTTCGCCTGGGCGATGAGTCGATCGATCTGATGCAGTTCCTCGCGCCGCGCGGCCGCCCGGTGCCCGCGGACTCGCGCAGCAACGATCGGTGGTTTCAACACATCGCCATCGTCGTGAGCGACATGCCGCAAGCCTACGCGCGCCTGCGCCGCTTCAAGGTGGAGCACGCCTCGAGTGGCCCGCAGCGACTGCCCGACTGGAATCCGAATGCCGGGGGCATCCAGGCGTTCTACTTCCGCGATCCGGACGGCCATCACCTGGAAATCCTGAGCTTTCCATCGGACAAGGGCGCGGCAAAGTGGCACGAGCCGCACGGCAAGCTCTTTCTCGGGATCGATCACACGGCGATCGTGGTAGGGGACACGGAGGCCAGTCTGCGTTTCTATCGCGATCGGCTCGGCATGAAAGTGGTCGGGGCGAGCGAGAACTATGGCACCGAGCAGGAACATCTGAACAATGTTTTCGGGGCCCATCTCGTCATCACCACGCTCCGCGCGGGGAGTGGACTGGGCGTCGAGCTCCTCGAGTATCTTGCGCCGCGCGGTGGGCGCCCCATGCCCGACGACACACAGGCCAATGACGCTTGGTATTGGCAGATCAATCTTCGCGCGCGCGACGGCTCGTCTCCCGGCATCGTCGTGAAGGATCCGGACGGTCACGCGAGCCTCATCTCGGCGGAGCGATAGCCATGTACAAGAGCCTCGTGATCATCGGCGGCGGCTTCGCGGGCACACGGACTGCGCAGGCGCTCGAACATGCGTTGCCACCAGACTGGACGCTGACACTCGTGAGTCAGGAGAACTTCATCACGTTCAATCCACTGTTGCCCGAAGTCGTGGGCGCCTCGATCTTGCCGGGGCACGTCATCGCGCCCCATCGGCAGATGGTCCACTGCAGCCACGTGTGCATGGCGCAGGTCACGGATATCGATACCGCCAATCGCACAATTCACTATCTTGGTGAAGGCCCCGGTACCTTGCGCTACGACCAGCTCGTGCTGGCGTGCGGAACGAACGCGAACCTCGACATCATCAAAGGCATGGGACAGTACGCCTTGCCGCTGAAGACGCTGGGCGATGCCCTGTTTCTGCGAAACCGGGTGATCGCGCGACTCGAGCAAGCGGAGCTGCAGCCGGCGGCGGAACAGCGCCGTTGGCTGCTCACGTTCGTCGTCGTCGGTGGTGGATTCAGCGGTGTCGAGACGGCGGGCGAGCTGGTGGACTTTCTTTACGCGAGCCTGCGCTACTACAAGCGCATCCGGCGGGAGGATCTGCGTATCGTGCTGCTCCATAGCGGCGAGCGGCTCTTGCCGGAGCTGTCGGCCTCATTGGGCCGCTTCACCGAGCGCAAGATGCGCAAGCGCGGCATCGAGGTGCGTCTCGGTGTGCGGGCCGTGCGCGTCACGGATCGTGACGTGCAGCTGGATTCGGGTGACACCGTGGCCGGCGGCACCGTGATCTGCACGATCGGTACCGAGCCGAATCCGCTGCTCGAGCAGATCCCGGCCGTCAAGAATCGCGGTCGCTTGGTCGTGAATCCGGACTTCTCCGTGCCGGGGGTGGACGGCGTTTGGGCGGCAGGCGATTGCGCTGCCGTCCTCAACGCGCGCGACGGCCAGATCGCGCCGCCGACGGCGCAGCTTGCCGAAGCTCAGGCGCGTCAGCTTGCGGCGAACATCATCGCCAAGCTGAAAGGCGCGCCCACTCGCCCGTTCCGGTATCGCGCGAAGGGTCAGCTCTCGGCCATCGGCCACAACAAGGCGGTCGCGGAGATCTTCGGCGTGAAGATCTCGGGTTTCGTGGCCTGGCTCATGTGGCGCGGACTTTATCTGTTGCGCATTCCGACGTTCGCGCGCAAGACCCGCCTGTTTCTCGAATGGAACTGGGCAATGCTCTTCCCACCGGATATCGCGCACCTCGGCTATCGACGTACCCATCGGCGCGCACATACCACCCCTGCACGCGCCTCTCGCCAGACGCTCTAGCCAGACCGGCTCGGGACGGGAGGGGTCCTGTGCTATCGATGAGCGGCGGCCTCGCCCGCAAGATGTTGCGGGTGGGCGGGGCTACGGACGTCTCGAAGTCGAAACGGGCAATTCATATACTGCCGGCAAGGGGGCGGCAGTCACGCAACCAGGGTCTCGCCATGTCTGAGCTCGACGGTCTCAAGCTACTTCGCCGCATCGAAGAAGGGGTCGCCGGCAAGACCGGTGATGCGTTCTTCCGGCAGATCGTCTGCGATCTGTCGCGGGCGCTCAATGCGCATGGCGCCTTCACCTCGCGACTGCTGCCGAACCGTCGCGCGCGGATGCTGGCGTTCTGGGCCGGCGGACAGTACGAAACGTGCTTGGAATACGCGCTCGAAGGAACGCCCTGCGAATTTGTCTATCGCGGTGAGATCACCGCGCATGCGAGAAACGTCGGTGACGTCTTTCCGGTGGATCGCGCATGGTTCGAGCAACTCGGGGTCCAGAGCTACCTCGGTGTGCCCGTCAAAGACGAGAGCGGTGCGGTCTACGGGCATCTTGCCGTCATGGACACTCGTGAGCGCGACTGGGCGGACGCCGACATCGATGTCCTGCGGATCTTCTCGTTACGCTCCGCAGCGGAGATCGAGCGCGTGCGTTACGAGCATGAGCTCGCGGCCGCGAAGGCCGCCGCGGAGAGTGCCAATCGCGCCAAGAGCACATTCATCAGCCAGATGAGCCATGAGTTGCGCACGCCGCTCAATGGCATCCTCGGCTTTGCGCAACTGCTGAAGCGCGGACAGTGCGACTCTCCCGAGAAGCTGCGCGAGGGGCTCGACATCATCGAGCGTTCGGGAGAGCACCTGTTGCAGCTCGTGAACGATCTGCTCGATCTGGCGAAGATCGAGGCCGGTAAGCTCGAGCTCGCTCCGTCGCGAGTCGATTTGGGCGAGCTGGTCCAGCACGTCGTGAGTCTCGCGCGCGTGCGCGCCGCGAAAGCAGGGGTGGCGCTGACCGCCGTGCTCGATACGAGCGACTTCGTACCCGTCATGGCGGACGAGCGCGTCATCCGGCAGGTGCTGCTGAACCTGCTCGGCAACGCCGTGAAGTTCACGGAGGCGGGCGGGCGAGTGACGCTGCGCGCAAGCGGGCAGCGGACTCGCGACGGGCTTCAGTCTGTGATGTTCGTCGTCGAGGACACCGGCATCGGCATCGAGGAAAGTGAGCTCGAACGAATCTTCGAGCCGTTTCATCGGGTCACCCGTACGGATCGTGTGGTGGAGGGAACGGGACTTGGATTGACGATCACGCAGCGTCTGGTCGCGGCCCTGAACGGACGGCTCGAGGTGACGAGTCGGAAAGGATTCGGGAGCACGTTCACGGTGAGCTGCGATCTCGAGGTGGCGCGCGTGCGGCACGCCGAGGAGTTTTCAGCCGGCGAGATCGAGGGATACGAGGGGCCGAGCCGCGTCGTGCTCGTCGCCGACGACGATCCCCATAACCGGATGCTCATCACCAGCTTGCTCGAGGATCTCGGTTTTGTGGTGCGCGCGGTGAGCAATGGACGTGAGGCACTCGAACAGCTACGTGCGGCCCGTCCCGATCTCGTACTGACCGATCTCGTGATGCCGGTGCTCGATGGTCAGGAGCTCGTGCGCATCGTGCGCGCGGATGCGAGCCTTGCTACCATCCCGGTGGTGGCGATGTCGGCCAGCGCTTCAGCCTACACAGAAGAGCAGGCGCTGCGGGCTGGATGTGCCGCTTTCCTCTCCAAGCCGTTGAGCCTCGTGGACGTGGTGCGCACCGTCGGTGAGCAACTCGGCATGCGCTGGCGATATCGCGGAATGCCGGCGCGAGCGGAGTCGCTGGCGCCGAGCGCACGCGCCGATGGAGCCTTTCGACTGCCCGCGCAGCTCGTGTCCGAACTGCAGCACCTCGCGAAGCAGGGCGACATCATTGCACTCGTGACCCGCGTGGATGTGGCGCTTGGGAGCGATCCGGCCACTGCCGATTTCCGCACGCAGCTTCGTGCGTTGGCGGCACGCTACGATGTTCGCGGCATCCGGCAGATGCTCACGGCGTTTTCTCCGTCGGATCGCAGCCAGGGTTAGTGATCCGCGCGATGCTAGCGAACGTGCTGCTCTCGGCGCGTGACGATCGCCTGAGCATCACGGGCACCGACCCGGTCAGTCGCAGTGTTCAGGCCGGCGCGAGCGCCTTGTAGCCAGCGGCGTGGCTCGCCGTCCGCGTGCTCGCAAACGCGACCGAAGAAGGCGCACACGCAGTCAGCTAGACGGTGCGCGAATACCGTCAGCCGGGGCCGAGTGCTTCCTCAAGGGTCTGCGCATTGAGCAGACGCTCACCGATGGCATCGAGCTCGTCCGTCGAGGCTCCCGTGATTCGGCTATGCGCTTCCACACTCAGGGGGCCGAATCGAACCGTCAGCAGCCGGATAAGCAAGTCCGTTCGACCTTCAATTCGGCCTTCCGCACGACCTTCCGCACGGCCTTCGATTCGGCCCTGCGCGACGTACCGTCGCGCAAAATCACTCTGGTACTCGTACTTGCGTGGGTCCATGTTCGCCAGCGTCCGCCGCGCCGCCTCGCTCAATGAACTCAGAATGAGATCACAGTACAGCCTCGAGCGATCCGCGTCGAGCGCTGCGCTGGCTGCCTGCGCCGCCATCGCGATTCGTACGGCCTGCTCGGTATCGGCATCACGTCCGTGTGCCATCGCCGAGAGCACCGCCAGCTCCGGATTGGCACACGCAACAGCTTCTTCGGTTACTTCTGGCACACCCGAGGGCCCCAAGACATAGGGTACGAACTGACAAAGACCGCCCATGTCGATCCTGCGTGCGGCCCAGCGCGCCACCGCATCGTCGGCGGTCACCACGAGCAGACACACGGGGCACTCCAGGCGCGCCCGGAGATTGGCCACATATGCCGGCCAGACGAATCTCTTGCGCTCGTCGACGGAGAGCTGCACTTCCACGACGATGCCGAAGACCGAAGCTCCATCGAACAGCTGAATGACCATGTCGGCGCGGTACTCGGCCGGCTGGATGTCGGTGAGATCGGCCGAGACCACCCGAGCCTCCGTGAAAGAGGGAATGCTCACGTGCAGGACTTCACGCATCAGCTGCGCGGCAAGCGCTGGCTGATTCTGAAAGAGCAGGAGGTGTGCCTCGTGAAGCTGCGAAGGCATGCGCCCAGGCTAGCGAGCGCGTGCCGTGAGTCAGGCCGAGATTCGAGGTGGTTTCGCGCAGAAATGCGGTCCATGGCAGTGGGACGACTCGCCTACCGTCGGAGGCGTCTGCATGGCGTTGACGTCCCTGTGCGTTTATTGGTGCGAAGCGTCGTAGCGATAACTACAGAGCTCGCGATTACGACCGTTCTCGATGACATGAACGTGAATGGGCGGTGCTTCGAGAAGGCCTAGGTTGGGCTCTTCGAACCCCCACTGCGTGACATACGTGCCGGGCAAGGCCTAAGCTGCTTCCACTCAGCGAGCGTGCTCGAGCAGGCCGGCATCGATGTGCCGGCCTCCTATGCTCACGCAACGGCGTGAACCCTACTGGCCTGCGGCCGTGGTTGTGGGCGGCGGCCACGACCCTCGCCGAAGCGCTCACGGCTTCTCGCGGCCGGGATATTCGTCGCGGCGTGGCGCGTCGATCCGCTGCTGTTAGTAGCTCCCGGGTAGGCCGGCCCCGCGCCTCAAGCGGCGTCGGTCAAGTCATCGCCGTCACCGGCTTCCTGGTCGCAGCGTGCCTTGGAGCCGACCATGGGTTGCTCGAAGGCGACCAGCACGGTGAGCCTATTAATAGGCGCACGTGGGGACATCACGGTGCCCGCGCCGATCGGTCTCGCACGCTACTGCGATGGAAGTAGATCAGGCGCGGCTGTCGTCGGTTT
>DASZSS010000525.1:0-6059 GCA_035548535.1 Steroidobacteraceae bacterium | reverse complement strand
TCGTTCTCAGATTGCCTCACGCACAAGGTGGCGCGTGACGAAAGATGCCCAGGCTCTCGTTTTCGTAGTGGATGACGATGAGGCGGTGCGCAGCTCGACCAAGCTGCTGCTGAAGTCGGTGGGATTGCCGGCAGTCACATTGGCTTCCGCTCAAGAATTCCTCGACAACTACGATCCGCAGCAACCAGGCTGTGTCGTGCTCGACGTGCGCATGCCGCTCATGAGCGGGCTCGAGCTGCAGCAGCTCCTCAACATGCGCGGGGCGATCATTCCCGTGATCTTCATCACGGGGCATGGCGACATCCCGATGGCGGTGGAAGCCATGCAACACGGCGCGTTCGACTTCCTGCAGAAGCCGTTCCGCGATCAGGACCTCCTCGATCGCGTGCAGAAGGCGCTGGAGAAGGATCGCGTGAACCGCGCGCAACTACGCGAGAAAGCGCGTATCCGCGAGCGGCGCGACTCGCTCACGCCGCGCGAGCGCGAAATCCTCGAGCTGATGACACGGGGCAAGCCGAACAAAGTGATGGCCGCGGACCTCGGCGTCAGCCAGCGCACGGTGGAAATCCATCGCGCACGGGTGATGGAGAAAATGGGCGCGACCTCGCTCGCTCAGCTCGTGCGAATGGTGATGGACCTGGATCAATCCAGCGACGCGGGATCGTCGTTTCGCGAGCTGGCGCGCTGACTCGCGCGCGGCGAGACCCGGCCACGCTTGGCCCGGCGGCGAGCGGGGCCGCGGTGCTGCTGGTGATTGCGGAAGCTGGTGCGGCGAGTCGCCGCGCCGTCAAACCCGCGTCTTCTTACCTCTCCGGGTGATCCGGGCCAGAGGCACTGCCTGACTGCGACGGTTCCGCTGACGATGGCGTGCTCGGCGGCGCGACCGGATGCGCCGTCGACATGGCCGGATCGCCGGCGGGAAACGTGCGTGTGCTCGTCGCAGAAGGCGCGCGTGAGCTGTCTTCGGGCGGCAGTGCGGGCAAGGGCACATGCGAGCTCTGCGGCGACCCCATGGCTTGCGGAGGCGTCGCAGGGAGCGGCGCGACCGCCGCCCTATCGGCAGCAGCCGAAGCCGGTACGGACGCGTGAGTCGACCCTGGCGCGGGTTCAGCAGCGCGCTCCGCTGTGGTCAGCGATGCGGCAGGAGGTTGCGTCGGAGCCGGCGCCGCGGCGATCGAGTCGTTTGGCGCAGCCGCAGCCATCGTCGCAGTCCCCGCGGATGCGGCGGGTGCAACGCCGGTGCCGGCTGTGTCGCTCGGTGAGGTCGCGCCATTCGCCGCGGCATCCGCCGATGTACCAGGCGCGGGCTCAGTGGCGCTCGCCGTCTGGGTTTCGGGCGTGTCGAGATCCGCTTGGAGCCCCACGACGGTCGGCAAACCATTCGCCGCTTGCATCACTTCGCGAGCCAGGTCCCAGTGCACGGCGGCCACCGTCGGGCCGAGGGCCTGATCGAGCAGCTTCGAGAACAGCTCGAGGTCCGGCTCGATCGTCTGCCCTTCGTTGTCCACCGGCGGGTGCACTTCGAGCAGCAGCTCGCCATTGACGAACGCCACCTTCACCGGCTCGTTCACGATGCGCACTTTCGTGCCGACGGGCACGAGCGGATACAGCGCCTCGATGTCTTCGGGATACATGCGCATGCAACCGTGCGTTACGGCCATGCCCACGGCGAGCGGGTTGTTCGTGCCGTGAATCAAGTAAGCGCCCGGGGTGATTCCGAGCCGCATTTTGTAGGCGCCGAGCGGATTGTCGGGGCCCGGCCTCACGACGGCCGGCAGCGGGTCGCCGCGCGCCGCGTGCTCCTTGCGCACTGACTCCGGCGGATACCAGTTCGGGTTCTTCTCCTTGCTGACGATGCGTGTCTCGCCGAGGGGCGTATGCCAGTCCATCTTTGCGATGCTGACGGCGTACGTGATCACGCGCGGCTTCTCGCCCTTCTTCGGCTTCGGAAAGTAGTACAGCCGGTGCTCCGGCAGATTGATCACGATGCCTTCGTGCGGCCCCGACGGCAGGATGCGTTGCGTCGGAATTACGAGCTTCTTGCCGGCGCCGGGCACCCAGGGATCGATGCCCGGGTTCACGCGGATCAGCTCTTCCCACCCGAGGCTGTAGCGCCGGGCGATGTCGGTGAAGGTGTCCTCGTAGACCGTCGTGTAAGTTGTCACCTCGCCGAGCACCTGCGGCGCGTTCTCGTCGAGCACGTACTCGGTTGCGCCCGCGGGCAGCGCCACCGCCGCCGCAATCAATAGCAGAAATACTCGCAAGGCTTTGATTCTGGTTGAAACGTTGGGGGGATTCTCGCGTATCCTCAGCCGGTTTTGCAAACGCGCATCCCGGCCAAATTCACGCCCCAGCGACATTCGGTAGCAAAGCTGCCGCGTGAGTTCTATGCACGCAGCACGCTCACGGTCGCGCGTCAGTTGATCGGCATGCATCTCGTGCACGAGGACGGCGGGGTGCGCCGCGTGGGCCGCATCGTGGAGACGGAGGCATACCTGGGGCCGAAAGACCTCGCCGCGCACTCCGCGCGCGGTCGCACGGCGCGCAACGACGTTATGTTCGGCCCCGCCGGCTTCGCCTACGTCTATTTCATCTACGGCTTCTGGTACTGCATGAACATCGTGACGCGCGAAGTGGACGTGCCCCAGGCGGTGCTGTTGCGTGCGCTCGAGCCCGTCGCGAATCTGCCCGAGAAGACGTGGGGACCGGGCCTGCTCTGCCGCGCGATGCACATCGATCGCTCGCTGAACGGCGAGGACCTGTGCGGCTCGCGTCTCTGGGTCGAGCGGCCCGCCGAACTCAAACGGCGCGTGCGCGTGGCGCGCGCGACGCGCATCGGCGTCGACTACGCCGGCGACTGGGCGCAGCGACTCTGGCGCTTTTACGACCGCGCCTCGCCGTTCGTGTCCACGGCATCCGCCGCCGCGCGCTCGCGCTGGCTGCAAGCGGCAGGACTCAGGCGTAGTGCCAGTACGCCTGAGTGACGCAGGGAATCTGTCCGACCTTCGCCGCGATGAGCGTCATGCGGTCTTCCTGCAGGCCGGCGATGTCGACCTGGATGCTCATCGAGTCGGTCGTGGTGAACTCCGCGAGCACGCGCCGCGGCAACACGCCGAGATTCTGAAATCGCTCGAGGACGCGCATCAGCGCGCCCGAATCCGCCTCAGCAACGACCTTGAGGCGCAGGACAGAGAGTGAATTGGCCGACATGAAACCCGAGCTCCATACGAGATGAGACGAATGCACCGCAACTCCGGCTTTCCGCGAAAGCCGGGCTGGTAATTCGCCCAGTGATGGAGAGGAAGCGGGTCATGTGCGTGCGTGTCTGAATCGATTGCAGGCGCGAGCATCGCCCGCGCGGCGCCTCACTGTCAACGCGTCGTGTCGAGATCGAGAAAAGTGCACGGGTGGCGGACACTCGTATGGAAATGCGCGAGCGGCTACGGGCACGCGATGAGCCAGGGAGCACTCCGCTCAGTATTTGGAGCGTGTGCAGACGGCGCGGGGCGTTCCTTCTTCCGCATCGCGCCCGCATTTCCATCCTTCCACCCTGCTGCAAACCTTCCAGCCTGCTGCAAAACGGGCTCGTCATTCGTTACCATCGTGGCCGCGCAAAGCCGCGCTCGCTTCCTCAAAAGGCTGTGCGAACCGTTCATGCACAAACCCGAACGTGAGGACATTCGAAGCCAACCGGCATATCCACTGGCCGAGGCGGCACGTTACCTGAAGGTCGCGCCGGCAACCTTACGTTCGTGGACGGTCGGACGCCGCTATCCGACTTCCGAAGGAGTGGGTCGCTTCCGGCCTCTGATTCACCCGCCCCGTCGTCGGCCGCCGATGCTCTCGTTCTGGAATCTCATCGAGGCGCATGTGCTTCGCGCGATGCGCGTCGATCATGGCGTGTCGATGGATGCCATGCGCAAGTCACTGGCCTATGCGCAAAGGACGCTAGGAATCGATCGCCTGCTCCTCAGCAAGGAGCTGTGTACCGAAGGCGGGCGCGTTCTGCTGGATCATTACGGCGAGCTGATCGATCTTTCCGCGTCGGGTCAGATCGCCATGCGCAGAGTGTTCGAAGAGCATCTCGCACGTGTGGAGTGGGACGAGTGGAAGTTTCCCGTGCGGCTGTATCCATTCCCATCCAAGGACAACGCTGGCCCGCATCGACCTATCGCCATCGATCCGCAGATTGCGTTCGGGCGCCCGATCCTGGCGCGCAAGAGCATCTCGACTTCGATCATTGCCGAGCGCATTGACGCAGGCGAGGCGGTCGACGAACTGGCTAAGGACTACGACCTCACGGTCAGCGAAATCGAGGAGGCTGTGCTCTACGAGCGAGCCGCGTGAGCTCGATCTTCTTCACAGATCGTAATCTCGGCAAGCAGTTTCCCGGCATCCTTGCCGCTGCCGGGTTGAAAGTCGAGCGGTGCGTAGATCATTTTCCGGACGACTGCCCGGATCAGGTGTGGTTACGCGAAATCGGCCGGCGTGGCTGGACTGCAATCACTCATGACGGCCGCATCCGCTACAAGCCCAATGAACTGGCCGCCGTGATGGAGCATGGGGTCGCGCTGCTGGTGGTGATCGGCAAGGCGCCCTTTGCAGAGCTCGCGCGATCGTTTGTGGCCACCCGCACGCAGATCGAAAAATTCGTCGCCGAGAACAAGCCGCCGTACATTGCGAAGGTCCACCGGCCCAATCCACGGAACCTCGAGGATGACCCGGATGCGCCGGGATCCGTGTCTTTGTGGTATCCGCCGTAGCGCGGTGACGTGCGCGGCGGGCCAGGCTCTACATTTTCAGCGCCCTTCGCTCAGCCCGCCCATGTCCGCGGGAAGCGCGGACACAAGCGGGAGGCGAAGCGGCCGGATCTCGTCACCCCTTTCCTCTACGGCTGCGACTGCGGCAGGGTCAGCGCCCTTCGTAGCAACGGCCCGGAATCGTGCAGCGAGCCGATGTTGAAGAGATCCGGCCGCAGCAACCTGTACCGCTCCACTGCAACGAACAGCGTCGACGGGTCGCGCTCGAGCCGCCGCGCGACTTCGGCGAGCGTCGCGACGCCGCGCTCCGTGGCGTACCACGTGATGAGCGCACGCGCGAGCGCCAGCCGCCGCTGACGCGAGCGTGAAAGCACTTCGGTGCGCTCGAGCCCGAGTTTGTTCGACACCGTATCGATGATCTGATCGAGTGAGTACGTCGCGCGATACGTGCGGAGATGCCGCGGCACCACCTGCATGAACGCGCGATCGCCGAGCACGCGCGGATCGTCCTGGCAGCCTTTCGCGAAGAGATCGTCGTCGGCGTGATCGCTCGCCTCGCTCATGAAGCGACGATATTCGTTGCGAGCATCTTCGAGGCGCGGCGCCAGCATGCGCATGGCGAGCCCCGTGGACAGCCACGGCACCGAGGTCATGCCAAGGTACGCGTTGTGGCTGCTCAGCGTGTACTCGCCCGGATCTTTTACGATCCCCGCGCGCACCGGCACTAGATGAATGTACCGGATGAGGCGCATGAGATAGGTATCCGGATCCACCAGCAACGCGTGATAGCGCTGCTGGAACAAATGCCCGTATTCACCGTGCTTACGATGCACCTTGCGTGCGTACTGACTCGTGAGCCGCTGCATGAGCCGGCCCACCGGCAGGTCCGCGATCTGCACGGCAAAGTGAATGGCATCCTTCGTCCAGCAGAACGCGTGCACACGCGTGCGACAGCGCACGACCATGGCAGCGAGCAGCTGCTCGAACATGGCGTAGTCGCTTGCGTCGGTGAAGATCGGTTGGCGCGCGTTGCCGCGCTGTACGACGTAATACAGTCCGCCTGGGACGTGCAATCTGGATCGGCGCGACATCCCTGCCCCCTTTCCCGGTGTTAAGCGCGAAGACTCACGACGGCGATCGGGGTGATGCGCATCGAATGGTTTCGCGTGGCCTTCATGGCCATTGGTGGTGACGTCCTTGTCTCATTCCGAGAACAGCTCTCTAACCGAGAGCGTCGACGAGAGGATCGTGCGACAACGCGACGCGATCCGCAACCCCTGTTTTTTCCCTCAGACGAGG
>DASZSS010000524.1:0-10556 GCA_035548535.1 Steroidobacteraceae bacterium | reverse complement strand
CGAGGCGATCACCGCTGCGGACCTCGCTCACGCACGCGAGCTCGGGTGCACGAGCGTCTTTTCTGTGGTTCATGGGCTCGCGCATGGTGGGCGTCGCGGGCGCACGCGACTCTTCCTCGTGACGCAGGGCGCGCAAGCAGTCGGTCCGCAACAGCAGCCGGTTGCGGTTGCCGCCGGCGCCGTCTGGGGACTCGGCAGGTCGCTCTCGTTCGAGCATGCGGACTTGTGGGGCGGGCTCATCGATCTGGACCCGGCAGCGGATGCGGAAGCGAACGCGCGCAATCTCGTCACGCAGATGGTCCGGGGAGATCGCGAAGATCAAGTCGCGTTCCGCGGCAATGAGCGTTTCGCGGCGCGGCTCGTGCGCATGTCCATGCCGCGCGCGACGATGCGGGCGCGCTGGCGGGTGGATGCGAGTTACCTCATCACGGGTGGGCTCGGCGGTCTCGGTCTGCGCGTGGCGCGGTGGATGGTGGAGCAGGGCGCACGTCGGCTCGTGCTGCTGGGACGCTCGGCGCTGCCGCCGCGCAGCCAGTGGCAAGCGCTCGACCCGGCGAGCCGTGACGGACGCCGGGTCGCGGCGATTCGAGAGCTCGAAGCGATGGGTGCAGCCGTGCACGTCGCTCACGTCGATGTCGCGAGCGAGTCCGCGCTCACCGAGTTCTTGCGCACGTTCCGCGCTGAAGGCTGGCCGCCGATCCGCGGCGTGCTGCACGCGGCGGGCACACTGCAGTATGGCGCGATTGCACAGACGACGCCCGCTCAGATCGCGGACCTGCTGCGTCCGAAGCTCGATGCGGGCTGGTTCCTGCATCGCCTGTTCGCGGCCGAGCCGCTCGACTTCTTCGTGCTGTTTTCGTCCGCATCGGGCGTTCTGAGCTCGCCGATGGTGGGCGCCTATGCCGCCGCCAACGCCTCGCTCGATTCGCTCGCACAGCGACGGGCGGCTCTCGGGCTGCCCGCGCTCAGCATCGATTGGGGATTGTGGTCGGGTGCCGGCATGGCCGAAGCCGCGGATGCGGACGCGCTCGCGACGCTCACCGCACGCGGCATGGGTAGCCTCACGCCCGAGCAGGCTCTCGAAGCGCTCGGCGTTCTGCTCGCATCCGGCGTATCGCAGGCAGGCGTGATTCCCGTGCACTGGCGCTCGTGGCGCGAGCGGTATCCGATGTTCAGCGACTCGCCGTTCCTCGCGGAAATCCTCGAGACGACCGCCGGCACGGGCGAAGCGGCGCGCAGCAGCGCGTCCTCCTTCCAGGATCTGCTGGCGCTCGCGCCGGCGGAGCGCATGCAGGAGGTGATGCAGCGCCTGCGCAAACATGCCGGTGCCGTGCTGCGGCTCGATCCCGCAACGATCGATGTCAACGAGCCCCTCACGGCACTCGGCATCGATTCGCTGATGGCGGTCGAGTTCCGGAATCGCGTCGATCGGGACCTCGGACTCTCCGCTGCGCTGGTGCACTACCTCGATGGCTCCGGCATCGCGCGGCTCGCCGAAGTGCTGCTCGAGCCGCACTCCGCCACTCCCGCCGCCGCGACGGACGAGGAGCTGCTCGCGCGGCTGCCGGACATGTCCGAAGCGGAAATGGATGCGCTGCTGCAGGAAATGATGGCTGACGAGGCGAAGTCATGAGGGACCTTTCCGCGGAAGCCAAGCGGGAACTGCTGGCGCGCATGCTGCGCGCGCGGGCGGCGCGCGAGGCGGCCGCGCGGCAGGCCGCCAGCGACACCGTCACACCCTTGCCGCCCGGCAGCGATCGACCCTTGTCGTTCGGTCAGGAGCGCATGTGGTTCCTCGATCAGCTCGATCCGGGAAGCCCGGTCTACAACCTCGTGTTCCAGATCGGCTTGACCGGCCCGCTCGATTTCGAGGCGCTCCGGCGCGCCGTGGAATCGGTGATCGCGCGCCACGAGGCGCTGCGCACCAGCTTCCCCGCCGTCGAGGGCCGCCCGACCCAGCGCATCTCACCGCCCGGCCGATGGGACATTCCGCTCATCGATCTCTCCATGCTGCCGCAGGAGGAGCGCGCATCGCGCGCCCGCCGCGCGGCGGAAATGGAGGCGCGCGCGCCATTCAATCTCGCGAACGGACCGCTGCTGCGCTCGACGCTGCTGCGGCTCGACGCGCACGACCATGTTCTCGTGCTGATCGTGCATCACATCGTGTGCGATGGCTGGTCACTCAACCTGATCTTCCAGGAGATCGCCGCCCACTATCGAGCCTACGTCGCCAACACGGAGCCGGCGGTTCCCAATCTGCCCGTGCAATATGCGGACTTCGCCGCTTGGCAACGGCGCTGGTTGAGCGGCAAGCCGCTCGAGAAGCAGCGCGCCTACTGGCTCGAACAGCTCGGTGGAACGCTGCCCACGCTGGAGTTGCCCACCGATCGCTTGCCGCCGAAGAAGCGTACGTTCGAAGGCGCTACGCGCAGCGTGCGCGTGGATAGCGAGGTCGGACAGGCGCTGCGCGACCTCAGTCGCCGTCAGGGCGTCACGCTCTACACGACGCTGCTCACGGCCTTCAAGACGCTGCTGATGCGTTACTCGGGCCAGGAAGACGTCATCATCGGGACGCTGGTCGCGGGACGCGTGCGCCCCGAGGTGGAATCACTCGTCGGCTTCTACGTGAACACGCTGGCGCTGCGCACGGACCTGAGCGGCGACCCGAGCTTCGTCGTCGCGCTGGAGCGCGAGCGCGCCGTCGTCACCGGCGCGCAGGCGAACGCGGAATTTCCCTTCGAAAAGCTGATCGAGGAGCTGCAGCCGCAGCGCGATCTCACGCGCAGCCCGCTGTTCCAGGTGCTCATCAACATGATGAGCTTCGCGTTCGACAAGGCGATCGAGCTGCCGGGAGGCTTGTCGATGCGGACGCTCCCGTCGCTCGACGTGCTCACGGTCACCGACGGGCTCACGCTCTACGCGTTCGACGGGCAGAGCCAGCTCGATCTGTGCTTCGTCTACAGCCCCGAGCTTTTCGAGGCCCAATCCATCGAGCGCATGATCGGGCATTTCCAGGCGCTGCTCGCGAGCATCGCACGCGATCCGCAGCAGCGCTTGTCGCAGCTATCGATGCTGGCGCCTGGCGAGCGCGAGCAGCTCTTGCAGGCGAGCGCCGGCGCCGCCGAATCGTTCCCCATCGAGACCGGCTATCAGCGGCTGTTCGAAGAGCAGGTCAGCCGCACACCGCACGCGATCGCCGCCGTGGACGATGAGACCCGCCTCACGTACGCGGAGCTCAACGCGCGCGCGAATCGAGTTGCCGCGGCGCTGATCGCTGCGGGCGTCGGACCCGACCAGCCGGTCGCGCTGTCCGCCGAACGCGGCACCACGCTGCTCACGTGGATCCTCGGGACGCTCAAGGCGGGCGGAGCGTATCTGCCTCTCGATCCGCGCCATCCCCCGGCGCGGCAAGCGGACGTGCTGCGACAGAGTCGCGCGCGCGTCGTCATCGTGGCCGATGCGCTCGTCGAGATGGTGCAGCGCGCGCTGCGTGAAGTCCCCGAGCAGCAGATTCGCATGTTCCGGGCGAGCGAGCTCAGCGCGGCGGTCGCGGATGAGCGGAATCCGCCGGTTCGCGTGACCCCGGAGAACCTTGCGTACATCATCTTCACCTCCGGTTCGACCGGCTCGCCGAAAGGGGCGACGGTGCCGCACCGAGCGATGCTCAACCACTTCTGCTCGAAAGTGCAGGGCCTCGCGCTCTCGCCGACGGACACGATCGTGCAGAGCGCGCCGATGGGCTTCGACATCTCCATCTGGCAGATGCTGGCCATGCTGCTGGCGGGCGGACGCGTGCGCTTTGCGAGCGATGCGGTGACACACGACCCCGCGCAGCTCTTTGCGTTTGCGCAGGACGAGGGCGCCACCGTCATGGAGATCGTGCCTTCGGTGCTGCGGAGCTATCTCGACGAGAGACCCGCGGACGAGCGCGGGCAGGGCGCCTTCGGCAAGCTTCGCTGGCTCGTGCTGGGCGGCGAGGCACTGACCCCGGATCTGTGCCGCCGCTGGTTCGCGCGCTGGCCGCGCACAGCGATGATCAACGGTTACGGTCCGAGCGAATGCGCCGACGACGTGGCGCGTCACTACGTTTTCGAGCCGCCGTCGGAAAAGGCGCGCACCGTTCCGATCGGGCGCCCGATTCACAACCTGCGCGTGCACATTCTCGACCGCTTCTCCGGGCTGCTGCCGACCGGCGTGCCCGGTGAGCTGTGCATCGGCGGGATCGGCGTGGGCTGCGGCTATCTGAACGATCCGCAACGGACCGCTGCGGCTTTCGTGCCGGACCCGTTCGGTCCGCCCGGCTCGCTTCTGTACCGCACCGGCGATCGCGCGCGCCTGCGCGGCGATGGGGTGCTCGAGTTCCTCGGCCGGCTCGATCATCAGGTCAAGGTGCGCGGCCATCGCATCGAGCTCGGCGAAATCGAAGCGGTGCTCGGGCGGCACGCCGCCGTGCGCCAGACTCTCGTCACGGCATGGCCTTCGTCATCGGGCGAGCAGTTGGTCGCGTACGTCGTGCCCAACGATCCGGCCGCCGCACCGACGAGCGATGCGCTGCGCGAGCATCTGCGCGCCGTGCTGCCCGTGTACATGATCCCGAGCGCGTTCGTGATGCTCGACGCGTTTCCGCTCAATGCCAACGGCAAGGTGAACCGCCGGGCATTGCCCGCGCCGCAGCTCACCGCGCACAGCGATTTCGTCGCGCCGCGCGCACCCGTGGAAGAGCAGGTCGCAGCGATCTGGCGGGAGCTGCTGGGCGTCGAGCGGGTGGGGGCGCACGACAACTTCTTCGAGCTGGGCGGACACTCGCTGCTGGCGGCGCGCGCCGCGGCCCGACTGCGCTCGGCGTTCGAGCTGGACATTCCTGTCCGCATGCTATTCGAGAATCAGACCGTCTCCGAGCTCGCGGCCGAGATCGACTCCCGGCTGCGCGGCCGTGCGGCGGCTCGAGCCAATACCGTGAACAAAGACGCTTCGACGAGCGGCGTGCAGGCCATCCTGGCGCGCCTCAAATCACTGGACATCCGCCTCTCGCTCGACGGCGAGCGGTTGAACGTGAACGCGCCGAAAGGTGCGCTGACGCCCGAGCTGCGTGCCGAGCTCAGCGTGCACAAGGAGGAGATCAAGGCGCACCTGCGCAGCGCCATCGGCGCGTCGCTGGCGGAGAGCGGCAGCTCGCCCATCACGCCGGTCCCGCGGACACCGCTGATGCCGGTCTCGCATACGCAGCAGCGCCTGTGGTTCCTCAAGCAGATGGACCCGCAGAACAGCGCGTACAACATTCCGGCGTCGATGTGGATGCGCGGTCGCATCGATATCCCCGCGCTCGAGCGCACGCTCAACGATCTCATCGCGCGGCACGAGAGCCTGCGCACGCGTTTCGTGGAGGTGGACGGCAGCCCGCACACCGTCATCGAGGCGGTGAGCCGGCTGCAGATCGAGCGCATCGACCTGCCCGACGTGCCGCCGGAGCGGCGCGAAGAGGAGGCGCGCCGGGTGGTCACGGAATTCGCGGGACGGCCCTTCGATCTCGGTCGCTGCCCGCTCATGCGGGTCGCGCTGATTCGTCTCGCGCCGGAGCTGCATGTCTTCTGCTTCGTCGTGCATCACATCATTGCGGACGGCCTGTCACTCGGCATTCTCGCGCTCGATTTTCATGCGCTGTACACGGCGTACGCGACGGGAAGCACGCCCGCTCTGCCGCCGCTGCCCGTGCAGTACGCGGACTACGCGGAATGGGATCGGCGCTGGCTCGCGGGCGGAGCGCTCGAGCAGCGACTCGCGTTCTGGAAGAAGGAGCTTGGAGGCTCGCTGCCGGTGCTGCAGTTGCCGACGGACAGGCCCCGGCCGCGCGTGCAGACCTCCAACGGGGCTCGCGTGTTTCAGACATTGGACGCCGGCCTGCTGGCGGAGCTGAAAGCGGCGGTGCGCAGCGAGAACGTCACCCTCTTCATGTTGCTGCTCGCCGCGTTTGAAGTGCTCCTGCATCGATACACCGGCGAGGAAGACCTGCCGATCGGCTCGGCCGTCGCCAATCGCAACCGCCCGGAAGTCGAGCGAGTGGTGGGCTTCTTCGCGAACAATATCGTTCTGCGCGGCAATGTCGGCGGCGACCCCACCGTCCGCGAGCTGCTGGCGCGGGTGCGCGAGACGGCGCTCGGCGCCTTCGCGCATCAGGACATGCCGTTCGATCTGCTCGTGACGGCGCTCGGCACACGGCGCGATCTCGAGCATTCGCCGCTGTTCCAGGTGATGTTCGTGCTGAACAACGGGCCGATGAGGAAGCTGCAGCTTCCGAATCTCGAATGCGAGCCGATCATGTTCGAGACGGGCACGGCGCGCTTCGATCTCGCGGTGGACCTCTTCGACAGCCCCGAAGGACTGATCGTCTTCTTCGAGTACAACACCGATCTCTTCGACGCCGGCACCATCGAGCGCATGCTGGGCCACTACGAGGGCCTGCTGCGCAGCTTCATCGGCGGGCTCGGCATGCGCATCAGCGAGCTCCCGCTGCTGCCGCCCCGCGAGCGCGAGCAGATCACGGTGGAGTGGAATCGCACCGCTTTGCCCTACGAGCGGGAGCAGACCGTGCATGGATTGTTCGAGGCGCAGGTGGCGCGCAGCCCCGACGCGGAGGCGGTCTCGTTCGAGGGCCAGTCACTCACCTATGCCGAGCTCAATCGCCGCGCGAATCAGCTCGCCCACTCTCTGCGAGCGCGCGGGGTCACGCGTGAAACGCTCGTTGGACTGGCGATGGACCGCTCGCTCGAGATGGTGGTCGCGCAGCTCGCCATCCTCAAGGCGGGTGGGGCGTACGTGCCTCTCGATCCGGGGTTCCCGCAGGATCGCCTCGAGCTCATGGTGAGCGACGCGCAGCTCGCGCTCATCGTCACGCAAGCTTCGCAGCGGCAGATCGGCAGCGCGGCTCAGGTGAGCCGCCTCTGCATCGACACCGATTGGGACGACATCGCACGGCATCCGGCGGAGAATCCGGCGCCGCTCGCGGGGCCGGAGAGCCTTGCGTATGTGATCTACACATCGGGCTCGACCGGCAAGCCGAAGGGAGTGCAGATCGAGCATCGCGCGGTCGTGAATTTCCTCACCTCGATGCATCGCGAGCCGGGCATCGGTCCGGCGGACCGCCTGCTCGCCGTCACGACGCTGTCGTTCGACATTGCGGGCCTCGAGATACTCGGGCCGCTCACCGCAGGCGGCACGGTCGTGCTCGCGTCGCGCGCCACGGCGCTCGACGGCTATGCGCTCGCGCGGCTCATCGATTCGAGCGGTGCAACGCTCATGCAGGCGACCCCCGCCACCTGGCGTGTGCTGCTCGAATGCGGCTGGACGGGCTCGCCGAGCCTGCGGATTCTGTGCGGTGGCGAGAGCCTGCCGCGCGAGCTCGCCGACCGGCTGCTGCCGCTCGTGAGCGAGCTGTGGAACATGTACGGCCCGACGGAGACGACCATCTGGTCGACGCTTGCGCGCGTCTCGCCCGGCAAGGATCACCCCAACATCGGGCGGCCCATCGCCAACACGCAGGTCTATATTCTCGATGCCGCGCGCCAACCCGTGCCCATCGGCATCCCCGGGGAGCTGTACATCGGCGGCGACGGCGTCGCCCGCGGCTATCTCAACCGGCCCGAGCTCACGGCCGAGCGCTTCGTGCCCGATCCGTTCGCCGCGCGCGCCGGCGCGCGGATGTACCGCACGGGCGATCTCGCCCGCTGGCGGCCGGATGGCACGATCCAGTGCCTGGGACGCGCGGATCATCAGGTGAAGATCCGCGGCTATCGCATCGAGCCGGGCGAAATCGAGGCCGCGCTCGCCGCGCACCCCGGCATCGCGCAGGCCGTCGTCGTGGCGCGGCCGGAGCCGAGCGGCGCGCAGCGCCTCGTCGCCTACCTGGTTCCCAAGGGTGCAGCGACACTCGATCCCGCCGAGCTACGAGCCTTTCTCGCGCGCGGCCTTCCGGACTACATGGTGCCGTCGATATTCGTATCTCTCACGAGTTTGCCGCTCACGCCGAACGGTAAGATCGATCGCAAGGCGCTGCCGGAACCCGACATGCAGAGTATTGCCACCGGCAGCACCTACGTAACGCCCGCCAACGAGGTCGAAGCCGCTATTGCGGCCATCTGGCAAGACGTGCTGCGCGTGCCGCGCGTCGGGCGCAACGACAACTTCTTCGACCTCGGCGGGCATTCGCTGCTCATCGTCCAGGTGCAGAACCGGTTGCAGAAGGAGTTGGGTCGTCTCGTGCCGATCGTCGAGTTCTTCCAGTACACCACCATTGCGGCGCTGGCCGCGCGCTTGTCCAGCGACGCCGCGGGCGTGGACCGCATGGCGCTCGCGCGCGAGCGGGCCGGGCGGCGCAAGGCCGCGCTGCGCCAGGGATCGGCACCATGAGCGTTCGCAAGATGCCGCAGTCGGCGATCGCCGTCATCGGAATGGCCGGGCGCTTCCCCGGTGCGCGCACCGTGCGCGAGTTCTGGCGCAACCTCCGCGCGGGCGTGGAATCGCTCGAGCAGTATTCGGACGAGGCGTTGGCGGCGCTCGGGATTCCCGCGGCGTTGCTCGCGAATCCGAGCTATGTGAAGGCGGGCTCGGCGCTCGAGCGCGCCGCGGACTTCGACGCCGCGTTCTTCGGCGTGAATCCGCGCGAAGCGGAAGTGATGGACCCGCAGCACCGCATCTTTCTCGAGACGGCCTGGGAGGCGCTCGAGGATGCGGGCTACGACGTTGACCGGATCGGCGTGCCGGTGGGCGTGTTCGCGGGCGCGAGCATGAACACCTACCTCATCTCCAACCTGCTCGCCAATCCGGATGCGCTCGCCGCGACCGGCGCGTATCAGGCGATGATCGGCAACGACAAGGATTTCCTCGCGACCCGCGTCTCATACAAGCTCAACCTGCGCGGTCCGAGCTTCACGGTGCAGACCGCGTGCTCGACGTCGCTCGTCGCCGTGCACCTCGCCTGCGAGAGCTTGCTCACGCACCAGTGCGACATGGCGCTCGCCGGAGGCGTTTCCATCGCGTTCCCGCAGCGCACCGGCTATCTGCATCAAGAGGGCATGATCCTCTCGCCGGATGGCAAGGTGCGCCCGTTCGACGCCAAGGGCGGCGGCATTCGCGCGGGTGAAGGCGCGGGTCTCGTCGTGCTGAAGCGGCTCGCAGACGCGCTCGCCGACGGCGACAACATCCGCGCGGTCATCCTCGGCACCGCCATCAACAACGATGGCGCGCAGAAGATTGGCTACACGGCGCCGAGCGTGGACGGGCAGGCCGAAGCCATTGCCACGGCGCAGTCGATCGGCGAAGTGGATCCCGCGACGATCACCTACATCGAGGCACACGGCACCTCCACGCCGCTCGGCGATCCGATCGAGATCGCCGCGCTGACGCAGGTGTTCCGCGCGCACACCAACGCGGTGCAGTACTGTGCGATCGGCTCGGTGAAGAGCAACATCGGGCATCTGGATGCGGCTGCGGGCGTCGCCGGTCTCATCAAGACCGTCCTCTCGCTCGAGCATCGCGAGATCGCGCCGAGCCTGAATTTCGAGAGCCCGAATCCGCAGATCGATTTCGCTGCGAGTCCATTCTTCGTGAACACGCGGCTGCGTCCTTGGGAGCCTGCGGGTGGCGTGCGTCGCGCGGGCGTCAGCTCGTTCGGCATTGGCGGCACGAACGCGCACGCCGTCCTCGAGGAGGCGCCGCCGGTCGTTGCGACGGACGCCTCTGGCTCCGAACAGATTCTGGTGCTGAGCGCGAGAACTCCCGCGGCCCTCGATGCTGCGCGGGCGCGGCTCGCTGAGTACTTCGCGGCGAATCCGCACGCGAACCTTGCGGACGTCGCGTACACGTTGCAAACCGGTCGGCGCGTGTTCGACCACCGCTGCATGCTTCTCGCCGACAGTGTCGCGAGCGCGAAGAAGGTGCTCGAGACACCCGCATCCAGGGAACTCGAACGGGCTCACGGCGAAGCGGGCGCGCGTCCGATCGCCTTCATGTTCAGCGGGCAGGGCAGCCAGTATTCCGGCATGGGCTGGGGGCTGTATCAAAAGGAGCCCGTCTTCCGTGCGGCGCTGGATTCCTGCGCGCAGCTCCTGCAAAAGGACCTCGGGCTCGATCTTCGTGCGGCGATCTATCCCGAGCACGCAGCCGCCCAGGGCTGGGCGCCGATCTCGGCGGAGCAGCTCAACGAGACCCGTCTCACTCAGCCGGCGCTCTTCGCCGTCGAGTATTCGCTCGCCAAGCTGTGGGAGCACTGGGGTGTCGTGCCGCAGGCGATGATCGGGCACAGCATCGGCGAGTATGTGGCGGCGTGTCTCGCCGGGGTGTTCTCGCTCGAGAGCGCGCTGTCGCTCGTCGCGGCGCGCGGCGCGCTGATGCAGAAGATGGAGCCGGGCGCGATGCTCGCCGTCCAACTCGACGAGGCCGGCATCGGTGCGTATCTCGGCAGTCAGCTCAGCGTCGCCGCGCTCAATGCCCCAGAAATGTGCGTTGTGTCGGGCCCGGTCGCGGCCATCGACGCGCTCGAGCGCAAACTCGAGACGCACGGG
>DASZSS010000523.1:0-3030 GCA_035548535.1 Steroidobacteraceae bacterium | reverse complement strand
CGAGCCGCGCGGCGTCTTTCTTGATCGCCACCGGCATTCTCCTCAGCCGCATCGTCGGCCTCGTGCGCGAACGCGTCGTCGCGACGTATTTCGGCACGGGACTACACGCGGACGTGTTCAGCGCCGGGCTACGCATGCCGAACGTGCTGCAGAACCTGCTCGGGGAAGGCACGCTCAGTGCATCGTTCATCCCGGTCTACTCCGAGCTGCTCGGGCAAGGCCGCACGCAGGAAGCCGGCCGCGTTGCCGGCGCGATGTTCGCGTTGCTGCTCGCGATCGCGGGGGCCATTTCGCTCCTCGGCATCGTGCTCGCGCCGGTGCTCGTCACGGTGTTCACGCCGGGATTCGAAGGGCAGCGGCGCGAGCTCATGATCGCCATCGTGCGCATCATCTTTCCGATGACGGGCGTGCTGGTGCTCTCGGCGTGGTCGCTCGGCATCCTGAACAGTCATCGCAAGTTCTTCATCCCGTACTTCGCGCCGGTGCTGTGGAACGCGGCGATCATCGGCGCGCTCGTCGCGTTCAGCAGGCGGGTGGATCTCGATGCGCTCCTCATGGCCGCCGCGTGGGGCGCGCTCGTCGGCGGGTTTCTGCAGTTTGGGATTCAGTTGCCGTGGGTGCTGAGGCTGGATCGCGAGATCCGGCTCAACACCGGGCGGCGCGAGCCGTCGTTCAAGGAGGCCGTGCGCAATGCCGGGCCCGCGATCATGGGGCGCGGCGTGGTCCAGGTGAGCACGTATGTCGACATGGTGCTCGCGAGCTTGCTCGCCATCGGCGCGCTTGCGCGCATTCGCTATGCGCAGACGCTCTACATTCTGCCCGTGAGCCTGTTCGGCATGAGCGTCGCGGCTGCCGAGCTGCCAGAGCTTGCAAGAGAGCGGAGCAGCGCCACGGAGGTGCTGCGTGAGCGCGCAGTCGCGGCCGCGCGGCGCGTTTCGTTCTTCGTCGTTCCGAGCCTGGTTGCATTTCTTCTGCTGGGAGACGTGATCGTCGCGGGAATCTATCGCGCAGGGCAATTCGGCGCGGCAGACGTGACGGTCGTGTGGCTCACGCTCGCGGCGTACAGCGTCGGGCTGCTCGCATCGACAAACACGCGCATTTATCAGTCCGCCTTCTTCGCCCTGCGCGATACCAAGACGCCCGCACGCGTGGCCGCCCTGCGCGTCTTGGCGTCCGCAATCGCGGGAGCGGTGCTGATGACGCAGTTCGAGTCGATCACCGTCGGCTCGCTGACCATCCCGGCGGGATTGTTCGGAAACGTGCGCGTGGCCGGGCTGCCGCTCGGGCCTATCGGTCTTGCGCTGGGCGCGGCTGTCGGGGCGTGGCTCGAATGGTCGCTGTTGCGAGCGCGACTCGCGCGGCGCATCGGCACAGTCGGAGCCGGCGCCGGTGAGTTGTCGCGGATGTTCGCCGCCGCACTCATCGCTGCAGCCGCGGCCTATGCAGTCCGACTCGTCGCGCCGACTCTGCATCCCGTGCTTGCCGTCGCAGCGGTCACGAGTGTGTTTGGGATCGTTTATCTGGTCGTCGCGCGCATGCTGGGTCTGGCTGAGGCGCGTGTATTCGTCGACTCGCTGAAGCGTCGCGCGCGCCGCCGTTGAGCTTGCAACCGAGCGAGCTGAAAGCGCGTGCGCGGGCCGTTTCGGCCGAGGCTGCGTCGCGCGTGATGCAGCCGCCCACTAGGAATGGCGATTGCGGAATCCCCTGGTGAACGCAAAGCGTGAACTAGAGGTGACGACATGAAACAGCAAACGTGGATTGCGCTCGCGGCGGCGCTCGGCATGGCGCTGGCCGGGTGCTCGAGCATGCGATCGTCCGATGAAGGCAGCTCTTCGAGCGGGACGATGCGTCGCGCGGAGTCCGGCTCGACATCGAGCCGGAGCTCGACAACGGCACCCGACCGCGAGTCGACGCCGAACTCGAGCGATGAATCGACGAGCAGCGAGCGTCCTGCCGACTGCACGCCAGAGGGAACCACTGGTCAGCTCCCGCCGGGCTGCCCGCAAAACAGCACCACACGGCCGGACAGGTCCGACACGGCCCCGAGCGCATCTACCCCGCGATAGCAGGAGTCGGCGCGTGAGGCAGGCGCATGTGCACCTGCCTCACGGCTCATCATCAGGCTCCTACTTCGGTTCGTATCCCAGGTTCGGCGACAGCCACTTCTCGACCTCGGCGACACTCATGCCTTTGCGTCGCGCGTAGTCCTCGACCTGATCCTTGTCGATCTTGCCGACCTGGAAATAGCGCGATTGCGGATGCGCGAAGTACCAGCCGCTCACCGCGGCCGTCGGATACATCGCGTAGGAATCCGTGAGCCGGATGCCCGCGTTGCGCTCCACATCGAGCAGCTGCCACAGCTTCGCTTTCTCCGTGTGATCCGGGCACGCCGGATAGCCGGGCGCGGGTCGAATGCCTCGATACTCCTCGCGGATGAGCTGCTCGTTCGTCAAGCTCTCGTGCGAGGCGTAGCCCCACAGCTCCCGCCGCACCTTTTCGTGGAAGTGCTCGGCGGCGGCCTCGGCCAGACGATCCGCGAGCGCCTTCAGCATGATGCTCGAGTAGTCGTCGTGCGCTTTCTCGAAGCGCGCGATGTGCTGCTCGATGCCAATGCCGGCGGTCACCGCGAACGCACCGATATAGTCCGCGATGCCCGTCGCCTTCGGCGCGACGAAATCCGCGAGACACTCGTGCGGCTGACCGGGTGGCTTGCCCTTCTGCTGGCGCAGGAAGCAGAGCGTCGTCAGCACCTCGTTGCGGGAGGCGTCCTTGTAGATCTCCACGTCGTCACCGACGGAATTCGCGGGGAACAAGCCGATCACCGCGCCCACTTTCAACCAGCGCTCGGCGATGAGCTGCTTCAGCATCTTGCGCGCATCCGCGTACAGGTTGCTCGCGGCCTCGCCGACGACCGGGTCCGACAGCACGTCCGGGAACTTGCCCGCGAACTCCCACGCGTTGAAGAACGGCATCCAGTCGATGTAGCCGAGCAGCTCTTCGAGCGGATAGTTGTCGAAGCGATGGATGCGC
>DASZSS010000522.1:0-1520 GCA_035548535.1 Steroidobacteraceae bacterium | reverse complement strand
GACCCGGCCAACAGCACCTCGCGCGATCCGGTGGACCTGCTCGATCTGCGCCTCGGGCTCGAGGGAGAGAGCTGGTCGGTCACGGCGTGGTCGAAAAACCTGACGAACGAGAAATACAATGCCGAGTTCTCGCCGGGCGGGTTTCTGTTCCGCGCCTTGCCGCGCCGGTATGGAGTGGATTTCATCAAGCGCTTCTGACGGCGCGGAATCGGAGCGCGACTACGGGCTCGCGCACGCGCGAGCTCCAATTTCGAGGACCACGCATCATGGCTAGCTCTGCAAATCTTCCGTTACGGCTGCACCACACGGCGTATGTCTCGAGCAATCTCGAGGCCACGCGTCACTTCTACGAGGACATCATCGGCCTGCCGCTGCTCGCCACCTGGTGCGAATCGGACGAGCTGTTCGGCGCCGAGCGCGTCTACTGCCATTGCTTCTTCGGGCTCGCGGACGGCAGCGCGCTCGCGTTCTTCCAGTTCGCGGAAGAGCGCGATCAGAAGCTCTTCGGACCGAAGATGCCGGCGACGCCGTTCCATCACATCGCGATGAAGGTGGACAAGGAGACGCAGGACGGAATCGAGAAGCGGCTGCGCGAGAACAACTACGCCGAGCCGGACATGTACGTGCTCGAGCACGGCTACTGCCGCTCACTCTACTGCGTCGATCCGGACGGCATGATCTGCGAGTTCACGGTGGACCATCCGGACGCCGACAAGATCAACGAGACGCGACGCAAGGACGCGCACGCGGAGCTCGCGCGCTGGCTCGCCGGCGATCACCGCTCGAACAACATGTATCGCTGAGCACGCAGCGCCGAGAATTCGATGTACGACGCCGAAGTCGCGCGGCGCCCGGTCGGGGAGCAGCTCCGAATTGATGCAGCCGCATATGAGGAGCAGGTGCGGTACCTGTTCGCCCGCTCGGAGTTCTATCGCAAGCGTCTGCAAGCGGCGGGCTTCAAGGATGCGGCGAGCGTTGGCCCGCTCGAGCACATTCACGAGCTGCCCTTCACCGAGAAGGACGATCTGCGCGCGACGCAGGCGGAGCACCCGCCGTTCGGGGCGCACCTCGCCTGCGATCCGAACGATTTGGTGCGCGTGTACTCGACCAGCGGCACGACCGGCGTGCCGTGCTATATCGGGCTCACGCCGCGCGATCTGGACATGTACGCCACGAACGTCGCGCGCGGCTACACGGCGGCGGGCTTCCGCAAAGGGCAGCGCATCGCGGTGGGCTTCAACGCCGGGCCGTTCGTCGCGGGAGCGGTCTACTACGGCTTCGACAAGATCGGCTGTAGCGTCATCCCGGTCGGCACCGGCAACACCGAGCGCCTGATCGGCGCGATTCGGTATCTCGGTGCGACCGGCATCAGCTGCACGCCCTCGTACGGCTTGTATCTGATCGACTGGTGCAAGGAGCACGGCATCGACACGCGCACGCTGGGGCTGAAGAACATGATCACGGCCGCCGAGCCGGGCGGCGGCGATCCGATGATCCGCGAACGGATCGAGACGGCGTTC
>DASZSS010000521.1:0-1946 GCA_035548535.1 Steroidobacteraceae bacterium | reverse complement strand
GATGAGCAGCGCGGTACCGTAACGGCCGTCGCAGTTGAGCGACGCGAGCAGCGGTTTGAACCGGTTCAGAGGACCACTCACGTTCATTTGCTATGATTCGGGCCCCTTCGCTCGCTGTCGCAACTCATATGGAACACGCATTCTTCCGCCGCGAGGTTATCAGACGCCGTAGCGCACGGAGCAGAAGTCAGTACGGCTTCACGCTCATCGAGATCATGGTGGTGGTCGTCATCATCGGGCTCCTGGCAGCAGTCATCGTGCCGCAGGTCGTCGATAAGGTGGATCAGGCGCGCGTCACGAAAGCGAAGCAGGATATCGCGAGCCTCGAGACCGCACTCACCATGTACCGGCTCGACAACTCGAAGTACCCGACCACCGACCAGGGCCTCGCCGCGCTGGTCACCCAGCCGACGGACCCGTCGATCCGTCACTGGCGCCCGGGCGGCTATATCAAGCGCATCAGCAAGGACCCGTGGGGCAACGACTACCAGTACGTCTATCCCGGCACGCACGGCGGCGAGTACGACCTCTACTCGCTCGGCGCGGACAATCAGCCGGGCGGCGACGGTACCGATGCCGACATCGGCAACTGGAATGCCGAGAACGAGCAATAGCACCGCGACACGCGCGCGCCCCCGCAGAGGCGCGGGCGGATTCACGCTCATCGAGCTGCTGGTCGTGGTCCTCATCATCGGGATCACGGCCGCCACGATCGTGTTGTCCGTCGGCATCACCGGCCGGGACAGCGAGCTCGAAAAGGAAAGCGATCGCCTCAATGCGCTGCTGAACTACGCGCGCGAAAAAGCAGAGCTGACGAGCAGCGAGTTCGGGCTCTACCTCCACGACAACGACTACGAGTTCCTCCGCTACGACGGGCGCAAGGCGCTCTGGCGCAGCGTCGACGAAGACGACGCGCTGCGCCTGCGCGAGCTGCCGGCCGGATTGACGCTGCGGCTCGCGGTCGAGGGCCGCCCCGTCGTGCTGAAGCGCGCGGGCGCGGAGAAGAAGCCGACCACCGATGAGGAGCGCGACAAGCGCGACAAAGAGCGCGTGCCGCACGTCATGATCTTCTCGAACGGCGACCTGACGCCGTTCACGCTCACCGTCGAGCGTGAGGACGCCGGGCGCAGCATCACCATGGCCAGCAACGACCAGGGCAAGATCGAAGCCCAGCCGCTGGTCGAGCCGAACCGGCGCTGATGCGTCGCGCTGCGGTCAACGAGCGGATGAAGCGCGCGAGAAGCACGCGAGGCTTCACGCTGGTCGAGGTGCTGGTCGCGCTCGCGATCGTGACGCTCGGCATGGCGGCGCTGCTCGCCGCGCTCGGCTCGTCGGCGGACTCCGTGAGCTATCAGCGCGACAAGACGCTCGCCGAATGGGTGGCGCTCAACCGGATCGAGGAAGTCCGGCTCGCCCTGCAGCGCCCGACGAAAGGCAAGACGGAGGGCGAGACGGAGATGGCCGGCGTGAAGTGGAAATGGGCGCAGGAAGTGCTCGAGACCGAGGTCAAGGGGATCCTGCGCATCGATGTGAGCGCGCGTCCGAGCGATGCGCCGCTCGGCAAGGATGTCTGGTACACCACGGTCAGCGCGATCGTGGGGGATGCGCTCGCGCCGGCGCGTGGCGACATGGACCCCTATGGCGCGCCACTGCAGTCGGGCACCGGGCGAGGTGGACAGGGCACCAATCCCAATCTGCCGGGCTCGCCGCGCACCACCCCGAATCCAATCTCGAATCCGATCTCTCCGAATCCGACTCCGCCGGCGCCAGGCAGCAACTTGCCCACGGACTGATCCATGTCTTCTCGCCTACACAGCGCGCGCGGCTTCACTCTCATCGAGCTCATGGTGGCGCTCTTCATCACCGCCATCGTGTTCGCGATGGGCTACGGCGCGATCAATCAGGCGCTGAACAACAAGCAGGCGCTCGAAGACAAGCAGGAGCGG
>DASZSS010000520.1:0-1899 GCA_035548535.1 Steroidobacteraceae bacterium | reverse complement strand
CTCGTTCCAGAGCGTGCGGTTACGCGCGGCGACCCGCGACAGGTAGATGTAGCGCTCGATCGCGATGGCCGCGCCGAACACCAGCACCACGGCGATCGGGTACATGAACTCCCCGCCGCCTTGAAAGAATCGAACGATTGCGTTCCAGAGATCCATCGACGTTGCTCCCCAACTTCAGGCAAGCCCTGACACAAAACACTGCCAAACTGAATGACGCATACCCAAAAAGCTGCGACCTATCTCTCATCCCGAGCGCCCGGACCGGCGCTCCCGCCCGCGGTGCCGCTCGCAGGCGCCGTGCCCGCTGGCGGTGCGGCGTTCCCGTTTGCGGGCGCGCCTTCGGCCGGGGTCAGCGCGCGGTAATAGCGGTTCTCGCGCCGGAAAACGTCGCGGTCGACGGGCGTCAGCACCTCGTCCACCAGGCTGTTCACCGGCTTGCCCGTGAGGTCACCGAGATCGGAGCGCTTCCACGGCACGATGTACAGCACCTTCGGCAGCTCGCGATTGCCGGTGATCTGGGTTGTATCGAGCTCCAGACGATCGACCGCTTTACCCTGCGCCGGTTTGCCGCCGCGGGCGGCCGCGGGCTTCGTGCTCGCAGCGGCTTTGGTCGCGGCGTCCGCGCTCTTCGACGCATCGCCTGCGGAGGTCGAGGGCGTCGCGCCGCCAGCATCGTTCGCAGGCGCGGCCGAGGTATTCACCGCCGGATCGACGTCTTCGGCGCGCGAGCTGCCGTCAGGCGCTTGCGAGGGTGCCGACGTATTCACGCCGGGATCGATGTCCTGCGGCCGCGGCGTTTCGCGCGCAGGCGCCGTGTCTTGGGCCAGCGCAGGCGTCGCGAGCACGGGCGCGCTCAGCATCAGCAACGAAATGGCGATGCGCCGAGTAACGTGCTTCATCACGATCCTCCTGCCTTCGGCGGTGGCGCCGCGGGCGTTGCCTGCGGCTGCGCGTCGGCCGGCTGCGGGCTCGTGCCCTCTGCCGGCGCGCCCTCTGCGGGTGCGGCCCCGTCGGCGGCCGGCGCTGCCGGTGGCGGCGGTGCGCGCTTGCCGGTGCGTTGTCGCAATTCAGCGATCCAGCCGGTCACGGGTTTGTCTTCGCCCGTCAGCTCTTTGTATCGCTCGAGCTCGGTCAGCGCGCGTTCGGCATCGCCGAGATAGAGATCGAGCACGACTGCCAGATTCCGATGCGCGGGCGCGAAATTGGGATCGACGGCGAGGGCGTGCTCGTACGCATCGACCGCTTCTCTGAACTGACCGCGCATGCGAAGAGTAACGCCCAGCTCGGTCCACGCAACCGTGTCGTTCGGATTCGCTCCGACTGCGGACTGAAGCGTCGCCGTCGCCTCATCGAGCTTGCCGGCCTTGCGCTGCAGGATGCCGAGGTTCACGCGCGGCGAGCTGAGCTGCGGGTAGTTGAGGCTGAGCTGTTTGAATTCGAGCTCGGCTTCCGTTGCGTTGCCCGCACGCATGAGCGCAACTGCGCGATCGAAATCGGCGGCCGCGCGTTTCGGAACGACCACAGGTGCGGACGCTTGCGCGGCACCAGGCGGCGCCGCGCCAGGCGCCGTCGCGCCCGACCCCGAGTCGCTCGCACTGCTTCTCTCGCCACTTTGCGACGATCCGCCGCCGGCCGAACTATTCGGCGCGGACACAGTGGACCTGTCGTCGCTAGGCGCCGTCGGCGCGCTGCTGCACGCCGCAACGACGAGCAGCACACTCGCGCAGAGCGCCGCCCGCAGGGCGCTATTTGAGTACTGTGACGACATCCTGAACCAGCTCGGTCTTGCCGTAGCGACCCGGCTTCAACTCGGCGAGCGCCTGATAGCTCTTGCGCACCGATTCGTCGTACACGCCCTCTTGCGCGCGCGCGACGTTCAGCTCGTGAATCTTGATGGCC
>DASZSS010000519.1:0-9281 GCA_035548535.1 Steroidobacteraceae bacterium | reverse complement strand
CGCCGGTCGAGACGACCGTGGCGATCGAGTTCGCCGCGTCGTGGAAGCCGTTCAGGAAGTCGAAGACGAGGGCCAGCGCGACGAGCACTGCCAGCGCCGTGAGCGCGACCGAGCCGTCTACCAGCACGCGTGCTCGAGCACGACGCCTTCGATGATGTTCGCGACGTTCTCGCACTGATCCGTCGCGGCTTCGAGGAGCTGGTACACCGCCTCGAGCTTGACGAGCTGGCGCGTATCGCTCTCCTCACGGAAGAGCTTGGAGATGCCGTTGCGCATCACCTTGTCCGCCTCCGATTCGAGCGAGTCGATCTCGTTGCAGAGCCGCAGCGTCGTCGCGTAGTCCTCGAGCGTCGCGAGGCAATGCACCGCTTTCTGCACACGGACGCAGCACTCCCGGAGCAGCTCGGCGAGCTGCACGGCCTCCGGCGTGAGGCGCTGGATATCGTAGAGCTGCAGCGCTTCGGCCGTATCCTGGATCAAGTCCAGTACGTCATCCATGCGCGAGATCAACCTGTGAATGTCGTCGCGGTCGAGCGGGGTGACGAACGTCTTGTGCAGCAGCGAGACGGTCTCCCGGGTCACGCGGTCCGCGGCATGCTCGAGCTCGAGGATGCGATTCACCCGCGCCGACCGGTTTGCGGCGTCGTCGAAGGACTGCAGCAATTCGACGAGCGCCGTCGCACCCTTGACCACGTAGTCCGCGTGCTGATCGAACAGCGTGAAAAATCGCCCCTCACGGGGCATCAACTTCGAGAACAGTCGCATCGACGACTCCGCGGATTACATTCGTATGACAATGATCGCATATTGAAACGCGCACATCGCCATTCGTGTCCGCGCCGCCGCCGCGAAAGCTCATTCCGCCGCGCGCAGCAGCTCGTTGATGGACGTTTTCTTGCGGGTCTGCGCGTCCACCCGTTTCACGATGATCGCGCAGTAGAGCCCGTACTTGCCGTCCTCGGAGGGCAGGGTGCCGGGGACGACGACGGATCCGGCGGGCACGCGGCCACGATAGACCTTGCCCGTGGCGCGGTCATAGATGCGCGTGCCCTGGCCGATGAACACGCCCATCGAGAGCACCGCGCCCTGCTCGACGATGACGCCCTCGACGACTTCCGAGCGCGCGCCGATGAAGCAATCGTCCTCGATGATGGTCGGCGCGGCCTGCAACGGCTCGAGAACGCCGCCGATGCCCACGCCGCCCGAGAGATGCACGTTCTTGCCGATCTGCGCGCAGGAGCCGACGGTGACCCAGGTATCGACCATCGTGCCGCTATCCACGTATGCCCCGATGTTCACGTAGCTCGGCATGAGCACGGCGTTCGGCGCGACGTACGCCCCGCGACGTGCGATGGCGTGCGGCACCACTCGGGCGCCGCCGGCGCGCAGGTCCGCCTCGGTGGCATTCTCGTATTTCAACGGCACCTTGTCGTAGAACCGCGTGTAGCCCGCGTCGATCACTCTGTTGTCGTGCGTGCGGAAATGCAGCAGGACCGCCTTCTTCAACCACTCGTTGACGACCCACTGGCCGTTTTTCTTCTCGGCCACGCGCGCCTGGCCCGAGTCGAGCAGCGCGATCGTCTCGTCGATGGCGCGCAGCAGGGCGGGGTCCGCGTTCGCGGGCGTGATGTCGGCGCGGCGTTCGAAGGCCGCTTCGATGGTGGCTTGCAGGGTGCTCATGTCGATCTACGTTGTGAAAGGAAGGAGCGTATCCGTTCCGCGGCGACGATGCACTGCTCGACGCTCGCCGTGAGCGAGATGCGAATGCGGCCGCGCCCGGGATTGATGCCGTGCGCGTCGCGCGCGAGATAGCTGCCCGGCAGGACCGTGAGATTCTGCGACGCGAAGAGCTCGCGCGTGAACGCTTCGTCGTCGCCGCCGACATCCGGCCAGAGATAGAAGGCGCCATCGGGCTGTGTCACGTTCAGGACAGGCGCCAGGATCGGCAGCACCCGCGCGAACTTCTCCTGATACAGGCGGCGGTTCTGCGCGGCATGCGCATCGTCGTTCCACGCCGCGACGCTCGCGAGCTGCGTGGGCACGGCCATGGCGCTGCCGTGATACGTGCGATAGAGCAGAAAGCGTGACATCAGCGCGGGATCGCCGGCCACGAATCCCGATCGCAGGCCGGGCACGCTCGAGCGCTTTGAGAGGCTGTGGAACACCGCGCACCGCTCGAGCTGCGAGCGGCCCGTCGACACGCAGGCGTTCAGGAGGCTCGGCGGCGGGTTCGCCTCGTCCAGATAGATCTCGGCGTAGCACTCGTCGACGGCGATGACGAAGTCGTAGCGCTCGGCGAGCTCGAGGGCCCGGGTGAGGTAGCTCACCGGCGCGATGGCCCCCGCCGGGTTGCCGGGATTGCAGAGGAACAGTAGCTGGCAACGCCGCCAGATTTCCGGCGGCACCGCATCGAGGTCGGGGATGTAGCGAGTCGACGCGGTGGTGTTGAGAAAGTAGGGCTGCGCACCGGCGAGCAACGCCGCACCTTCGTAGATCTGATAAAACGGGTTCGGCATCGCGACCAGCGCGTCGGGCTTGCCCTCGACGACGCATTGGACGAAAGCGAACAACGCTTCGCGCGTGCCGTTCACCGGCAACACCATCGTCTCCGCATTCACGGCGTTCGCGGGCAGCGAGTAGCGGCGCTCGAGCCAGCGCGCCGCGGCCGTCCGCAGCTCGATGAGCCCGGCCGTCGCGGGATAGCTGCCCAACCGATGCAGGTTCGCCCGCAACGCGTCCAGGATGAATGCCGGCGGCTCGTGCTGAGGCTCGCCGATCGACATCGCGATGTGCGGCAGGTCCGGCGGCGGCGTGACGCCAGCCTTCAGGCGCGCGAGGCGCTCGAAGGGATACGGGTGGAGCAGGCTCAGGCGTGGGTTCATATTGGTCTCCGCGCGCGCTAAGTCCGCGCCACGAGGAATTCCTCCGCGTCCTGCGGCGGTCGCAAGCCATCCGTGCGGTTGGCGAAGTAGCGTCGGCTCAGTGTGGCCGCCGACACGTGCTCGACTTCTTTGAAGCCCGCTTCCCGGGCGAGCGCGAGCATCTCGTCGGGCATGAAGAAGCTGATGAACGGCGTGCGGTTCGCGCGCGCACCCTTTGCGGCCGTTTGCACGTCGGCGCGCAGATCGGGCGCGACGCGATCCAGCGGCAGCATGAAGGTCATCGCAAACGTCGAGCCCGGCGCGAGTGTCGCGACCTCACGCAGCGTTGCCGCGTTCGCTTCGCGGGTCAGATACATGCTGACGCCCGTCGAGGCAACGACGGCCGGCTTGCCGGCATCGAAGCCGGCGCGCGCGAGCTCGACTCGCCACGAGGCGCCGGCTTCGAAATCCACTGGCACGAAATGCAGCCACGGCGGCACGCCGTAGCCGAGCTCGATCAGCCGCTGCTGCTTCCAGCGCTGCGGACCCGGTCGATCGATCTCGAACACCTGCAGACGGGAGGCGACGTCCGGCCGGCGCTGCGCGAAGCTGTCCAGCCCCGCTCCGAGGATGACGTACTGAGTCACCCCGCGCTCCGCCTGTTCGACGACGAGATCTTCGACGAAGCGTGCGCGCGCGACGATGGAGGCGCGGAAGGAGCGGGTGAACTGCGGGTTCATGTCGCCCCGCTCGCGCCAATCCGGGGGCGGCGCGAGCAGTCTGAGCCCGACCTCGTCGACCAGCACGTGCGGTGGGGCATCGACCTCGACGTGCAACGCACGCCAAAGCGCAACCCGGGCCGCCGTGTCTTCCGGCGCGAGGTCCGATCGCGGGGTCATCACGCTGCGCGGCGCCGGTCGAGGACTTGGGTGAGGCGCGCCTTCAGATGCTCGGCGGCCGACTCCGTCAGCGGCCGGTGCTCGAAGTCCGTCACGTAGAACACGTCCTCGGCGCGCTCGCCCACGGTCATGATCTTCGCGTTGTGCAGCTCGATGCGCTCTTCGAGCAGCACCTTGCCGACGTCGCACAGCAGCCCCGGCCTGTCGCCGGCCGTCAGCTCGAGCACCGAGCGCTGGTTGCGCTCATCGACGCTCACGGAGATCTGCGTCGGCGTGTTGAACATCCGCACCTGACGAGGCGCGCGCCGCGACACCGCGACCGGCGCATCCTCGGGCCGCTTCATCGCGCGCCACAGGGCCTGCTCGATCTCGTGCTGGCGATCCGGGTCCGTGATCATCGCGCCGTCGTCTTCGAGCACGTGATAGAAGTCGAGGCTGAGCCCTTCGCTGATCGGCGTGATGCGCGCGTCGACGATGGTGAGGCCGAGCTGGTCCAGCACGGCGGTGGCGCGCGCGAAACCATAGCGGCCGGGCATGCCATAGACGAGCACGCCGGTCGTGCCGCGCACGCTCTGCGGCTCGATGGCGACCAGCGGCTCGTTCGAGCCATCCGGCCGATCCGCGAGCATGCGGGTATGCCACGCGACTTCTTCCGGCGAATGGCGCAGGAAGTACGCGTCGGACAATCGCGACCAGACCCGCGCGATATCCGCGTCGGAGACCTGCTGAGCCGCCAGCAGCTTGCGCGCCGCCTCCTGCGTTTCGCGCGTCAGCTCGTCCTGATCGATGGGCGTCTCGAGGCCACGCCGCAGCGCGCGCTTCACCCGCGTGTAGAACTCGTGGAACAGCGACGCCTTCCAGGAATTCCAGAGCTTCGGGTTCGTGCCGCGCACGTCCGCGCAGGTGAGGACATAGAGGTAATCGAGGTGTGTCTCGTCGCCGACCCGCTGCGCGAACGCATTGATCACCTGCGGATCGCCGATGTCCTGCTTCTGCGCCGTGATCGAGAGCTCGAGGTGATTGCGCACGAGCCACGCGACCAGGCGGGCGTCGTAACGCGACAGGCCCTGCTCGAGACAGAACGCTTCCGCGTCCACCGAGCCGAGCTCGGAGTGATCGCCGCCGCGGCCCTTCGCGATGTCGTGGAAGAGTGCCGCGAGGTACACGATCTCCGGCTTCGGCAGTTGCTGCATGATGCGCGACAGCTCGGGCAGCTCGTGGTCGTAGCGCGAGATCGCCAGGCGCCGCAGATTGCTCACGACGAACAGCGTGTGCGCGTCCACCGTGTACGCATGAAACAGGTCGTACTGCATGCGCCCGACGATGCGCCCGAAAGCGGGGATGTAGCGCCCGAGCACGCCGTACGTGTTCATTCGCCGCAGCTCGTGGGTCACGCCGACCGGCGCGCGCAGGATGTCGACGAACAGCCGATGGTGGCGCGGGTTCTGCCGGAACTCTTCGTCGATGAGCCAGAGGCTGCGCGCCACGGCGCGCATCGTCGATGCGCGCACGCCCTTGATGTCGGGATGCTGCTGCAGGAGGTGAAAAATCTCGAGGAGCGCCGAAGGCGTGCGCACGAACACATCGTCGCTCACGGCTTCGAGCGAGCCGCTGCGCACCTGAAAGCGCGGATTGAGCGGCCGCGGCGGCTCCGTCTCGGTGAGGATGGCCTCGCGGAAGAGCTGCAGCAGCAGCTCGTTCAGCAGCATCACATCCATCACCGTGCGGTAGTAGCGCTGCATGAGCTGTTCGACCGCGAGCGTGTAAGTGGCGTCCTCGTAGCCGAAGGTCTGTGCGAGCTTGAGCTGATGGTCGAAGAGCAGGCGGTCTTCGCGCCGGCCCGTGAGGGCGTGCAGCGCGAAGCGCACTTTCCAGAGAAACGCCTGCGCCTGCTTGAGCCGCCGCAGCTCGGCGGGCGTCATGAAGCCGAGCTTCGCGAGCTCATCGAGCGTATCCGCGCCGAAGTGGCGCTTCGCCACCCACGCGATCGTCTGGATGTCCCGCAGCCCGCCCGGGCCGGTCTTCACGTTCGGCTCGAGGTTGTACGCCGTGTCGTTGAACTTCAGGTGGCGCTCGGTCTGCTCGCGCACCTTGGCTTCGAAGAAATCGCGGACGGGCCAGATGCGAGCGGGGCTCAGCGCGACGCGCATCTGCGCCAAGAGGTCCGGATTGCCGCTGAGCAGGCGCGCTTCGAGCAGCGTCGTCATGACGCCCACGTCTACCGCGCTTTCCTGCGCGCACTCGTCCACGGTTCGCACGCTGTGACCGACCTCGAGCCCGATGTCCCAGAGGAACGCGATGAACTGCTCGACCAGGCCGCGCTCGGCGTGGTCGAGCGGCTGCGGCACGAGCAGCAGCAGGTCGATGTCCGAGCAGGGATGCAGCTCGCCGCGCCCATAACCGCCCACCGCGACGAGTGCCCACAGTCCGCAGCGCTCGCCGAGCTTCACGCGATAGGCCTCGCACAGCACCGCGTCGACGAGCTGCGCGCGCGCGTGGACGAGAGTCTCTACCGACTCATCGGCGAAGAAGCGGGCGTTGAGATCGTCGTGAGCTTGCTTCAGCAGCTCGCGGTACGCGGCGGGAGAGCCGGCGGCCTCGGCGAGCGCAATGGGCAGACGCGAGAGAAAAGGCCAGGGCGCCGAGACGGCGATGCTCGGCAGGTATTCGTCCAGCAGCTCGGGATCTCCCACCATGCCTACACGCGCTCTGAGGTCCTGGTTTCGACTGCAAAGGGAAAGGGATCGGCTGTCATCAGTTTGGCAGACGAAGCCGCAGAATTCCGCGATTTCGGGCGGCGGGCCGCTAGTGCCGCCCGCGCGCTCCGAGCGTCAGCACCTCGTAGCCCTGTGGCGTGACCAGCACCGTGTGCTCCCACTGCGCCGACAGGGAATGGTCCTTGGTGATGACCGTCCACCCGTCCGGCAGCAGCCGGACGTGCCGCTTGCCCGCGTTCACCATCGGCTCGATGGTGAAGGTCATGCCCGCCTTCAGCTCGAGCCCGGTGTTCGGCTCGCCGTAGTGCAGCACCTGCGGGTCCTCGTGATAGACGCGCCCGATGCCGTGCCCGCAGTACTCGCGCACGACGGAGAAGTTCTCGCGCTCGACGAACTGCTGGATCGCGTGCCCGATATCCCCGAGCCGCGCGCCGGGGCGCACCGCTTCGATACCGCGCCACATCGCTTCCCGGCACGTGTCCATGAGGCGCTGCGCGTGCGGCAACACCTTGCCCACGCTGTACATGCGGCTCGTGTCGCCGTGAAACCCGTCTTTGATCACGGTGACGTCGATGTTGACGATGTCCCCGTTCTTCAGGCGCTTGTCGTTCGGGATGCCGTGGCAGACGACGTGATTGACCGACGAACAGATGGTCTTCGGGAAGCCCCGGTAGTTCACGTTGGCGGGAATGGCCTTCTGTACGTTCACGATGTAGTCGTGACAGATACGGTCCAGCTCTTCCGTGGTGACGCCGGGCGCGACGTGCTCCTCGATCATGTCGAGCACTTCCGCGGCGAGCCGCCCTGCGACCCGCATCTTTTCCTGATCTTCCGGTGACTTGATGGTGACGTGCATCGTGGATTCGCGACCGATTCTAAGGGGCCGCGTAAGGCGTTGTTCCGACGGGGAACTCATGGTATAAAGCGCGGCCTTTTTTGGCAAACAACCCCACACGCGCACTCACACAACCCGGTGGCTGGGTGTTCGGATCGGCGGCGCCAGCGCGGCGCGATCCGGATGGCCAACGGGGGTGCGCGGAGGCCCAACCCAACAGGAGATTGCAGATGGCCGGCGTGTCCATGCGACAGATGCTGGAAGCGGGCGTCCATTTCGGACACCAGACCCGCTTCTGGAACCCGAAGATGGCTCCTTTCATCTTCGGCGAACGTAACCGTATCCACATCATCAACCTCGAGAAGACGCAGCCCATGTATGCGGAGGCTGCGAACTTCATCAAGAGCGTCGTCGCCGATGGCGGCAAGGTGCTGTTCGTCGGCACCAAGCGCTCGGCTCGCGAAGCCATCCAGGCGGAGGCCACCCGTTGCGGGATGCCGTACGTCAACCAGCGCTGGCTTGGCGGCATGCTCACCAATTTCAAAACGATCCGGCAGTCGATCCGCCGCCTCGGTGAGATCACCGAGATGGCCACGAGCGGCGCGCTCGAGAAGCGCGGCAAGAAGGAAGCGACCCAGCTCCGCCGCGAGCAGGAGAAGCTCGAGAAGAGCCTCGGCGGTATCAAGGACATGGAGTCGCTGCCGGATGCGCTCTTCATCGTCGACGTCGGTCACGAAGCCATCGCCGTCCATGAAGCCAAGAAGCTCGGCATTCCGGTGGTCGCCGTGGTCGATACGAACTGCTCGCCGGACGGTGTCGAGTACGTGATTCCCGGGAACGACGACGCCATGCGCGCGATTCAGCTCTACGCCGCCGGCATCGCGGACGCGGTGCTCGAAGGCAAGCAGTCGATCCCGGCCGTCGCGGTCGGCGAGGACGAGTTCGTCGAGCTCGACGAGGCGGGCAATCCCCGCAAGAAATCCGCGCGCGGCAAGCCGCGTCCGGCGGCCCAGGTCCGCAAGAAGCAGCCGGCGCGGCGTCGTCCGGGCCCGGCGCGCGCGCCGGTCGAAGGCGAGGTGGCGGCGGCCGATGTCGACGACTTGGACGACGGCGAGGACGCCATCGAGGCGGTCGCCGCGTCGGTGCAGGTTCCCTCGGCGCCGTCCGCAACCGCTTCGCGTCGCCCGGGCGGCGAGGGCCAGCGTCGTCGTCGCGACGGCCGCTGAGACTCGAGTGCCGGAGTGACGTCGGCGGCGGCACCGGAGCCACGCTCCGGGCCGGACGGCCAGACGGCACTCCAACGCGTGCGGCACCGGAGCCATCGCTCCGGTGCTGATCTGAAGGACAGGGGCGCGCCGCGCAGCGGCGACCCACTCACTCCCGGCTTCGGGGCCGGGAAAGGCTGATGAAATGAATATCACTGCAGATGCGGTCAAGCAGCTCCGCGAGCGCACCGGCGCGGGCATGATGGAATGCAAGAAGGCTCTGGTCGAGACCAAGGGCGATCTCGACGCCGCCGCCGATCTCATGCGCAAGCAGGGGCTTGCGAAGGCGGACAAGAAGGCTTCGCGCGTGGCCGCCGAGGGCGTCATCGTCATCGAGAAGTCGGCCGACGGGAAGTCGGGCGCCATGGTCGAGGTCAACTGCGAGACGGACTTCGTCGCGCGCGCGGCGGATTTCCGCGGCTTCGCGCAGGCGGTGGTCGCCGCGGCCGCGAAGCAGCGGCCGGCCTCGCTCGATGAGCTGCTGGCGACGAAGCTGGACAGTGGCGAGACGGTGGACGAGCGCCGCCGCGCCCTCGTCGCGAAGATCGGCGAGAACATCAGCGTGCGCCGCTTCACCCTGCTCACCGCCCCGACGCACCTGGGCGCGTACGTGCACGGCACACGCATCGGCGCGCTGGTCGCGGTCGAAGGCGGCGAGCCCGCGGTCGCGTACGACCTGGCGATGCACGTCGCGGCGAGCAATC
>DASZSS010000518.1:0-2810 GCA_035548535.1 Steroidobacteraceae bacterium | reverse complement strand
TTTCCGAACGGGTTAGGTTCGGCGGTTGCCCCGGCTTCAAAGGGCCTTTCCCTCAGCCGGTCTCGATGAGTGGCGGCGAGTTTAGGGGGTGTGTCGCGGATACGTCAACGGTTTGGTGCTGAGTTCAGGCTGGATGGTTATGAAACGACCACGATTATGTGCTGCAGGTCCAGCCCGCGCCGCGAATCGAATCTGCGAGTACCCGGCCCCGTCGCGCGCCGAAGGTCGATCGCATTCGGCCGATGCTCCGCGACGGGATACTCCGCGACGGGATGCTCCGCGACGGGATACTCCGCGACGGGATACTCCGCGACGGGATACTCCGCGACGGGATACTCCACGACGGGATACTCCGCGACGGGATACTCCGCGACGGGATACTCCGCGACGACATGTTCCGCGACGATATGTTCCGCAACGACATGTTCCGCGACGGCATGATGAGGCGGCGAAATATTTCGTGCCAAACCGCTGATTGGCCAGCGGCTTGCCCCGGGCACATGCAAGGCGCCCGGTCGTCCCGCGCGGCACCTGACCGCACCGCAAGCCACGGCCGACCCCGCCTCTCTCATTTTCGTCTCGCCCGCCCGGCCGGTTTTGTGCTAATGTGCTAGCGCGTTAATACATTGGAACGCCATGAAGCTTCATCGTAACGTCACCCCGCGCCAGGAACAGGTCGCCGAGCGCAAGCTCTACGAGGCGATCGCGGCCCTGCGGACGCCCGAAGAATGCCGCTCCTTCTTCCGCGACCTGTGCACACCCGCCGAGATCCAGGCCATGGCGGACCGCTGGGCCGTGGTCGAGCCGTTGCAGCGGGGCCTGCCTTACCGAGAAATTCACAAGCTCACCGGCGTCAGCGTCACCACGATCGGCCGCGTCGCGAAGTTCGTCGCGTCCGGCAACGGCGGGTATGAGCTCGCGCTCCGCCGCACCGCGAGCAGCGTCCGTCGCAGCGGCGACGGCGCGAAGCGCGCGGAGGCGGTCCGCCATGGATGACACGCGCCTGAAGCTCGCCGTCCAGAAGTCCGGCCGGCTCACCGATCCCTCGCTCGACCTGCTCCTGCGCTGCGGCCTCAAGATCTCGCGCGGCAAGGACCAGCTCATGGCGTACGGCGAGAACATGCCGCTCGACGTGCTCTTCGTCCGCGACGACGACATTCCCGATCTCGTGCAGGAGGACGTCTGCGACCTCGGTCTCGTCGGCCTGAACGTGCTCGAAGAGAAGCGCCTCGAGCTCGCCGCGGCGGGCGCCAAGGCCCGCTTCCAGCAGATCCGCACGCTCGATTTCGGCCGCTGCCGGCTCTCCCTCGCGGTCCCCGAAGGCCTGTCGTACGAGGGCCCGGCGTCGCTGCGCGGCAAGCGTATCGCCACGACGTATCCCTTCATGCTCGCGAAGTACCTGCGCGAGCGCGACGTACAGGCGGAGATCGTCACGCTCTCCGGCGCCGTCGAGATCGCGCCGCGGCTCGGGCGCGCCGATCTCATCTGCGATCTCGTGTCCACCGGATCGACGCTGCAGGCGAATCACCTGCGCGAAGTCGAAACGGTGCTCGAGAGCTACGCCACCCTCATCCGCACCCCGCTCGACCTTGCGCCAACGAAAGACGAGTGGGTCGAGCGCCTGCTCATGCGCATCGACGGCGTCCAGCAGGTGCGCGAGAGCAAGTACATTCTCCTGCACGCGCCCCGCTCCGCGCTCGCGGAGATTCGCCGGCTGCTTCCGGGCAGCGAGTCGCCGACCATCATTCCGCTCGAGGGCTTCCCGGACAAAGTCGCCGTGCACGCCGTGTGCCGCGAGAACGTGTTCTGGGAGACGCTCGAGAGCCTCAAGAAGGCCGGCGCGAGCTCACTCCTCGTGCTGCCGGTCGAGAAGATGCTGGCCTGACCATGCGCGTTATCGACTGGAACACATTGGATGGACCCGGCAGACGCGCCGCCCTCGCGCGTCCCGCGCAAGAGCTGCGCGCGGACATCGTGAACAGCGCGCGCGAGATCGTCGAGACCGTCCGCCGCGAAGGCGATGCCGCTCTGCGCGCCTACACGAAGCGCTTCGACCGCGTGCAGCTCGAGGAGCTCGCGGTGACACCCGCGGAGCTCAAAGCAGCACGCAGCGCGCTGCGCCCAGAACAGATCGCGGCGCTCGAGCGCGCCGTCGAGAACGTGCGGGCTTTCCATGCCGCGCAGTTGCCGGGCACGCTTTCGCTCGAAACGATGCCGGGTGTCACGTGCGAGCGGCTGATCCGCCCTATTCCGGCCGTTGGCTTGTACGTGCCGGCGGGATCCGCACCATTGCCTTCCGCAGTCGTGATGCTGGCCGTGCCGGCGCAACTCGCGGGCTGCCCGAAGCGCGTGCTGTGCACGCCGCCGGCTGCCGACGGCGGTGCGAATCCGGGCGTGCTCGTCGCCGCGGAGCTCTGCGGCATCGAGACCATCTTCAAGGTTGGCGGCGCGCAGGCGATCGCCGCGATGGCCTACGGAACGCAGAGCATTCCGAAGGTCGACAAGATCTTCGGACCGGGCAACGCGTGGGTGACGGCGGCGAAGCAATACGTGGCCGGTGACGCGGCGGGCGCCGCCTTCGACTTGCCCGCCGGTCCATCGGAGGTGCTCGTCGTTGCGGACGACTCCGCCTCCGCGGACCTCGTCGCCGCGGACCTGCTGGCGCAAGCCGAGCACGACCCGCAGGCGCAGGCAATTCTGATCACCTCATCGCGCGCGCTGGCGGACGCGGTGAGCGCCGCGGTGGATGCGCAGATGCGCGACCTCTCGCGCCGCGCGATCCTCGAACAATCGGTCGCGGGCAGCCGCTG
>DASZSS010000517.1:0-9628 GCA_035548535.1 Steroidobacteraceae bacterium | reverse complement strand
GTCCGGTGATACAGGCAGCTAGCAAGCGAAATGTCATCAACCGCACGTGTAAAGTATGAGTTTCAGGCGCGACCGGGGCGCGCAAAGATACGATTTTCGCGTGACGAGTGCGCGCTCACCTTTGTTCGCCAGGCGGGCATCGCGCCGTTCGCTCACTTGGCGTGCAGCCCGGACATGCCGGGCACCATCGGCGGGCGCGTAGCCTCGCGAGGCCGTTCACGGACAGGGGGCTTCGGTCACGAACCGCAGGTTCGTCAAATCTCGCGGTAATCGTCGGGAATCAACGGACTGAGCCGGGTCGCCTATGGGAGCGACAGCGCGCCCGACGGACCCGTCACCCGCCGCAGGCACGCGCACGTGACGCAGCGCTGGTCGCATGAGTTGGGCCGGCATTTACTACGCCGAGCTCCGGATCGACCCGCGCATGCACGTCGGCGGCGTGCTGCTCATGCAGACGCCGCCGTTCTACGACGACGGTGCGATCCGCACGCTGGCGACGCAGGTCTCGAGCTCCGGCGGCTCGATCGCTGCAGGGATTCGAGAAGTCGTTTACCGCGCTCTGCGATAGTCGCTCACTTCGGGCGGCACCGGAGTGCCGGGCGCGAGCCGCTCGTCCGGAATCGGCGGCTGCGGGACGAGCTTCATCGGCAGCACGCCTGCCCAGTAGGGCAAGGCGTAGTCTTCCTCCGCGTCGCTCACCGGCCCGCTGCGCATCTTCGCGGACGCTTCGTTGATGTCGAGCGCGATGACGCAAGTGGCCTTGATCTCCTGCTCGTCCGGCGCACGCGTCGCCGCAAACCGGTTCGGCATGATGTGGTTCACCACGGCTTCGAACGCGCGCATCCGCTCCGACGCATCGACCACCTCCCGCCCGATGCCGAACACCATCACCGAGCGATAGTTCATCGAGTGATGAAACGCCGAGCGCGCGAGCACGAGCCCATCGAGCAGCGTGACGGTGAAGCACATCGGCACGCCGGCCGCGAGATTCCGCAGCGTGCGGCTTGCGATGGAGCCGTGAATGTAGAGCGTCTCGTCAACGCGCGCGTACGTCGTCGGCACGACGAAAGGCTGATCGTCCACCGTGAAACCGATGTGGCAGACGAGTCCCTCGTCGAGAATCGAGTTGATCAGCGCGCGATCGAAGGAGCCGCGGCCGGGCCGGCGCTTGAGCGTCGTCCGCGGCGTCTGAACCAGCGTATCCACCCGGAAAATCCTCGTGCGTCGCCTGTGACGCGCGCCGTACGATGCCGTTACAATGGTCTCATCGAAAGGTCCAGATTTGTGAAATCCGATAGACCAGTTGGTGGCCGCGACTTGCAGCTCCAGCTCGATGCTGCGGCGGGCGAGCCGCTCTTTCTGCAGATTTCGCGCGCGATCACCGGCGACATACAACGCGGGCGCTTGCGGCCGGGCGCGCGCTTGCCCGGCACGCGCACGCTCGCGCGGTCGCTGGACGTTCATCGCAACACGGTGATCGCCGCGTATGCCGAGCTGATTGCGGAAGGCTGGATCGAATCCTCGCGCGCGAGCGGCACCTTCGTCGCCCGGTCGTTGCCGACGGTGCGGCCGCGCAGATTCACGGCGACGAACGCCGGCACGCGCGCCCGCCCTGCCCGGCCTGGATTCGAGCTGCGCGGCCCGACACCGGTCGTCGACCCGCGCGCCCGCGCGGGCGTGATGATGATGGTCGGCGGCATGCCCGACGTGCGCCTCGCGCCCATCAAGGAACTGGCGCGGGCGTATGGACGCGTCCTGCGCAAACACGCGAGTGAGGTATTGACGTACACGGATCCGTACGGTCACCCGCTCTTGCGGGCGCAACTGGCATCGATGCTCGCCGCATCGCGCGGGCTCGCGACGGAGCCGGAGGACGTGCTCGTCACGCGCGGCAGCCAGATGGCGCTCGACCTCGCCGCACGCGCGCTGATCGAGCCAGGCGACGTCGTTGCGGTCGAAGCGCTCGGGTATCGCTTGGCGTGGGAGGCCTTCAGGCGGCGGGGCGCGAAGCTCGTGCCGCTCCCCGTCGATGAGCAAGGCCTCGATGTGGCCGCCTTGCAGCAGCTCGCCGAGCGCACGCCGGTTCGCGCCGTGCTCGTCACGCCCCATCATCACTATCCGACCAACGTCACGATGTCGGCGAGCCGGCGCGTCGCCCTGCTCACGCTGGCTCACCGCAAGGGCTTTGCGATCATCGAAGACGACTACGATCACGAGTTTCACTTCGAAGGCCGGCCGGTGTTGCCGCTGGCGAGCGCGGACACAGCGGGCGTCGTCGTGTACATCGGCTCGCTGTCGAAGATCCTCGCGCCAGGCGTGCGCATCGGGTACATGGTTGCGCCGCGCGCACTGATCGACCGGCTCGCGGAGCATCGCCTCTACATCGATCAGCAAGGCGATCGCGCCGTCGAGCTCGCGGTGGCGCAACTGCTCGAGGACGGCACGGTTCAGCGCTGCGCGCGCCGCGCCCGACGCATCTATCACGCACGACGCGACGTGCTCGGCGAGCAGCTTCAGCGCAGGTTCGGCGAGCTGTTGTCCTTCAAGCTGCCCGTCGGCAGCATGGCGATCTGGGCGAAGGTCGCCCCGGGCTTGGATTGCGAGCGCTGGGCCGCCGCCGCGCTCGAGCGAAACGTGGCCATCCGTCCGGGCCGCTACTTCGCCTTCGACGGCCGCTCGCGGCCCTTCGTCCGGCTCGGCTTCGCGGCGCTCGACGAACGCGAGCTGAGCGAGGGCGTCAAGCGACTCGCGCAGGCCGCCAACGCAGTAGGAGTCTCTTTGTGAGTACAGAGCTGATGTTTCGCGACGATGCCTATGCGAAGACGGCGACCGCGCGCGTCGTCGCGGCGAGCGATGCCGGCATCGAGCTGGATCGAACGATCTTCTACCCGATGGGCGGCGGCCAGGCCGGCGACACGGGCGTGCTCGTGCGTGCGAACGGGGAGCGCATCGTCATTGCGGATACGCGCAAGGGCGAGACGCTCGACAGCGTGCGGCACATCCCCGCGCCGGGATCGCCGGCGCTCGAGCCTGGCGAGCCCGTGACGCTGGAGCTCGATTGGGAGCGACGGTATGCGCTCATGCGGCTGCACACCGCGCTTCACGTGATGTCGTGCGTCGTCGTCGCGCCCGTCACGGGCGGGAACATCTCGCCCGAGAAGGGCCGCTTGGATTTCGACATCGACGCGAGTCTCCTGAACGCCGCGCGAATCGAGCAGGAGACGAATGCGATCATTGCGCGCGCGATTGCGACCGAGACGGTGTGGATCACCGATGAGGAGCTGGACGCGCGGCCCGAGCTCGTGAAAACGATGAGCGTGAAGCCTCCGCGCGGCACCGGTCGTGTGCGCTTGCTGCGCATTCCCGGCGTGGACCTGCAGCCGTGCGGCGGCACTCACGTGCGCAACATCGCCGAGATCGGCGCCATTCGCGTGACGCGGATCAAGAGCGAAGGCAAGCACAACAAACGCGTGGAGATCGTCCTCGCCGGCTGACGCGCGACACGTCTTGTGAAAGCCCATGGCGTTGTGACACCGCTGCGACTCGCGCCGTCCATCGCGAGTCGCAGGCCCGAACGTTGCTGGCACCGAGATCACACGGGAATCGCTCTCATCGCGCTCACGTGCTGATTTGGCGTAAAAGTGGCGCATAGGTCGAGCATGGCTTCAGTTCACGAACGCTCAAACACTGAATCTCTGACGCTCGACGTGGATGGCACGAGGCGCGTATCGGCGCTGTGGATGCTGCCGCCCGACGCGCACACGGTGTACGTGCTGGCGCACGGCGCCGGGGCGGGCATGACGCACGCCTTCATGAGCGCGATCGCGAACGAGCTCGCGAGCGTCGGCGTTGGAACCCTGCGCTACCAGTTTCCGTACGTCGAGTCGCGCGTGAAGCGCCCGGACCCGCCCGAGGTGTGTCACGCAACGGTGCGCGCGGCAGCGGCCGAGGCCGCACGTCGCGCGCCGGGTCTGCGCGTGATTGCAGGAGGTAAGTCATTCGGCGGGCGGATGACCTCGCAGGCACAGGCGATTTCGCCGCTCACCGGAGTGAGTGGGCTCGCGTTTCTGGGATTCCCCTTGCATCCCCCAAAGAAGCCCGCGACCGATCGGGCGAAGCACCTCTTCGAGGTGAAGATACCGATGCTGTTCCTGCAGGGAACGCGCGATGAGCTCGCGGATCTCGGGTTGCTCGAGCCCATCGTTCGCGAGCTGGGTGACCGGGCATCGCTCAGGAAAATCGACGGTGCCGATCATTCGTTTCACGTGCTCGCGCGCAGTGGGCGCAAGGATGCGGAGGTCCTGCGCGAGCTGGCACGCGAGATTGCGGAGTGGGCGATCTCCCTCTGAAACCGCCCACTCCGCAGGGATTCACCGCGCGCCGGTCGTCACGCCTTCCGGGTGCGCTTCTTCGAGCTGGTCGAGGCTCGACACCGCACCACCCTTCGCCTGCTTGGCTCGTCGCGGCGCCGTCTCGCGCAGGAACAGGCTGATCACGAACCCACACGTGAGCCCGCCCAGCGCGAAGTAGAGCGTGTACTGGATGCCGTAGTTCTGCGCGATGCCGCCCGCAATCGACGGCGCCACGCCACCGCCGAAAATCTCGCCGATGCCGATCACCATGCCGGCGACCGACGCGATCAGCCCGAGCGGCGCCGCCTCCGCTGCGAGCGGGCCCGCGACGATCGACAGCGCCCCGAAGTTGAACAGCGCGACAAAGAACAGCAGCACGAACAGCACCGTCAGATTCGACGCGCCTGTGTGGATGAACGCCCAGAGGAAGAGCGCGGCGAGCAGGAACGAGAGCAACACGGTGAGCCGCCGGCCGAGGAAATCCGACACGGTGGGCACGCCGAACTGTCCGAGAATGCCGCCGAAGCCGATCGCCGAGGTGACGAACCCCATCTGCGACTGAGACAGCTTCAGGTAGTCGATCAGGTAATTCGGCATGATCGCGGAGACGACGAACACGCCCGTCATCGAGCAGAGCAGCGACAGCATCGCGAGCGGCACGTTGCGGTTCTTGAAGATCTCCGAGAGCGAGGCGCGCTTCGCGCCCGGCCCGCCGTTCGCCTTGATCGTGAGCGGCTCGCGAATCGTGAACCACATGAGCGCCGCCACGATGAGCCCCGGCACGCCGGCAATCAGGAACACGTTGCGCCAGCTCGTCACCTCGAGTAGCTGGGTCGCGAGGATCGGCGCGAGCGCGAGCCCGAACATCGCGAAGCCGCACTGGAACAGGCCGTTGTTCATGCCGCGACGCTTCGGGTGCGAGGCTTCGACGGCGACCGCGACGCCCGTCGCCGCGACCGGGCCTTCGGCGATGCCCATGATCGCGCGGATGATGAGCAGACTCACGAGTCCCGAGGCCATGCCGCTCAGCGCGGACAGCAGCGAGAACCCGACGACCGCCGGCACGAGCACGTTGCGTCGCCCGAGCCGATCCGACAGATTGCCGATCACGATGGCCGACACACCCCAGGCCACGCCGAGAATGCCGACGAGATTGCCGAGGTCCTGATAGTTCAGCCCCAGGTCCTTCATCATCGTCGGAAAGAGCGGCGGCAGAATCCAGCGGTCGAGCCCGACGAGGCCGAAGCCCAGTGTCAGCAGCAGCACCGCTTTGAATTCGTAAGCGGTATCGAACTTGTTTGACGCGGTCACAGAATCCCCCTCAGGTGTTGGTGTCGTTATGCGGACTGGCGCGCTTTGATGGCTGCGATCGCCAGCCGCTCCTGGCGGCGAGGATCGCTCTCCACTCGCGACGTCTTGTCGAAAATCATCACGTGTCGCTTGTCGCTCGAGTAGGCGGGCCACATCGGCAGCCCCTTGCCGTTCGGATTGCCCGTGCGCGCGAAGCGCGTCCACGCGCCGCTCACGGCATCGGCGAGCGCCGGCAGATCCGGACCATTGCCGACGAGCGGCTCGGCGAGCGCCACGTTGTCGAACACGAATGGGATCTCCACGGAATGCACGGCGCGCAGCTTGCCCCCTCGCACCGGCGACTCCCACTGGAAGTAGTAGACGTACACCGGCGCGTTGCCCAGCGCCGCTTTGCGCTCGGCCTGCGTCGCGACCTCCGAGGTCATCCAGTAGTCGCTCGCGATGATCTGATACAGATGCTCGTTCGAGATCTTCGGGCGCGTGTGTCGGTAAAGATCGATCACCATGCTCGCCGTGCCGTCGTCGACGCGCGTGTAGCGCTTCACACGGTCGCGCAGCGTCGCATCGTCGATGGGATCGAGCGGCGTATCCGGGAAGAACGTCACCTCGGTCTCATTGCTCCCGACGAGCAGCGGCACGTTCGCCGAGACCTGCGGCGCATCCGGATCGAACGGATGCCGCGGAAGCGAGCGCCCGTCGACCACCGGCGTGAAGCTCGGCGGTGGCCGCATTTCATTGATCGCGGCGAGCAGGTCCGCTTGCGGCACCGATCGCAGCTTCCCGATGTCACCCGGTTGAATGCCGAGCTGCGCGAGCACGGCCTTGGCGCTCTTCGTCGCGGCCTCGCGTGTCGCCTGCCGGAGCGCGGTGCCGCTCTGGATGATCGCGCGATGAAACAACCCTTGCGCGGCCGGCATCGCGAGCAGCGTGCTCACTTTTCCGCCGCCGCCCGATTCGCCGAAGATCGTCACGTTGCCCGGATCGCCGCCGAACTCCGCAATGTTGTCGCGCACCCATTGCAGGGCGGCCACGATGTCGAGAATGCCGACGTTACCCGAATCGGCCACATCGTTGCCGCCGAGATCGCCGAGGAACAGGTGGCCGAAGATGTTCAGCCGATGATTGATGGTCACGACCACCACGTCCTGGCGCGTGGCGAGCCGACTCCCTTCGTATCGTGTGTTGCCGCCGGAGCCGCTCGAGTAGCCGCCACCATGCAGCCATAGCATCACCGGACGCTTTTTGCCGTCGCGCAGCCCTGTCGTCCAGACGTTGAGGTGCAGGCAGTCTTCGCTCTGCGGCTCATTCGAGAGCGAAACGGCCTCTTCCATCATCAGCCACGGCGTTGGATTCTGCGGGCACTTGTCGCCGAGCTGCGTGGCGTCGAGCACACCGCTCCACGGCTCGCGCGGCCGGGGCGGCGCGAACCGATTCGCGCCGGCTGTGCTGGCCGCATAGGGAATGCCCTTGAACACGCAGACCGGCCCGTTCATGTAGCCGCGGACCTTGCCGGCGCGGGTTTGCGCCACGGGTCCCGCGCCCTTGCCGTCGGCGCCTGGTGCCGAGCCCGATTGCGATTGCCCGAGCGACACATCGGCGGCGGCCGCGACGGCCCCGCTACTCAACCACATCAATAGCGAACGACGATCCATAGGCTTCCTGTAGTGATAAGCGGATTGGCGCGCGCAAAAGGCTCAGCTCGCGGGTGGCCGCAGCCCTTTGCGCGGATCGAGCACGTGCCGAGCGGTCATCCCGACCTCGTTTTAGTTGTTGGTTCGATGCCTCTGGCAGGGACTCTAGGCGCACCGGCCCGCGTGGCGTGAGCGCGGAATGACATGCAAACCACGACGCGGTGTACGGCGGACGCGCGATCGGCTCGCGTAGAGCCGCGGGACCTGCCGCGGGCAGCACTGTTTGACGCCGCCTGACAAGGCTCACAGCGTTGGCCGGCCGTACATTGGCCGCACCACGCTCGAAGGCATCGGTGCCCTTCATTGCGAGCTCGGGGAGGGTTCACTCTGGGCGTCAGGCACCAATCGTTCGATGCGTCGATCGTCACGGCCGCGGCGCGCGGCGTTACGATCCTGGCCGTGAAACTGCCGCCGTGCGAGGCGCGATGAAGCCCGGGAGCTGGCCCTCTATTCTGCTCGTCTATCTCTACGGCGTGCTCGCCTCCGCATCGCTGAGCAAGCTCATTCCGCTCAGCGAGGTGCTCATCCGCCAGCTTGACATCGGCCCGGCGCAGTTCGCCTTGCTTCTGTCGCTGATCACGCTGCCGGCGGCCATCGTCGGCGCGGCGGTCGGCGGGCTCGTGGATCGCGTCGGCCCGTCACAGGCGCTCATCTTCAGCGCGATCGCCGGCGCGCTCGCCAATATCGCGTACCTCTTTGCTGAGCACATCGTCGCTTTCGAGCTGATCCGCATCTTCGAAGGGTTCGCGCTCGTCGGCATCTTCGCGGCGGCGCCGGCGCTCATCATGGCGACGACGGTGGACAAGCGCCGCGTGCGCGCGATGGCGCTTTGGGCGACCTACACGCCCGTCGGGTTTTCCACGGGCTTGCTGCTTGCCGGTACGTTCGTCGCGACCGATCACTGGCGAATCTGCTTCGTCATTCACGCCATTCTCTTCATCAGCATCGCCTCGATGGGCCTCGTGCTGCCAAACATCGAGCAACCGGTCGCGATCTTTCGCCCGCACACCCTGCTGTCGCGCCTGAAGGAATTGCTGTCCGGCTACTCGAACCCGATGCTGCTGCGGCTCGTCCTCGCGCTCGGCTGCGTGGTGTCGATCGGTTTCGGCACGAGCACGGTGTTCCCCACCTGGTTCTCGCACGAACACTCGCTGCCGATCGGGACCGCCGCGAGTGTGTTGGCCGTTGCGAACCTCGCGATGATCGTCGGTAGCCTGCTCGCGGGAGCGCTCATCGCAAAGGGTCTGCGTGTGCGAACGCTGTTCGCCATGCTGGCGACGCTGGGCATCGCTTCCGGATCGAGTCTCTGGTTTCCGCTCACGCCGATGATGCTGGCGCTCGCTCTGCTCTTCGTCTGGCTCGCGACGACCGGCGCCGCCACCGCCACTGTCATGGCAGTGCTCCCCACCGTCGTGCGCAACCCGCAGAAAGGCGCGTCCGCCGCGGGCCTCATCAGTCAGACGAGTGCACTCGTCGCCTTCCTCACGCCGCCGATCTGGATCCCCATCGCGGTGGGTGATCGCTGGGCACTGCTCATCGCACTCGTGATGGTGGGGTGGCTTGCTAGCCTGATCCTGCTGCCTGTTTGGGGCGAGCGCGCGGCCCCGGCGCCGCTGGTGAGCTGACGCGAGTCGTGCCGAACGCGCGCGTGGCGCGGCTGACTCGATTTCACTGCCGCGGCGCGCCCCGAGCGTCACGCGGCTCGACCTGACGTCACGGCCGCGGCGCCCATCGCGCGTCGCGCGGCTGACTCGACTGCGTTGGCGCCGCGCCCCCGATTCCCTAGACTACCGCCCCCGCTCGCCCGCCCTGTCTTCGGGGGCAGCTCACGCAGTGGGTGGTTAGCTCAGCTGGTAGAGCGTCGCCCTTACAAGGCGAATGTCGGGGGTTCGAGTCCCTCACCACCCACCACAAGCCACTGATTCATATAGCCTTCCTTGATCGCCGGCCGCTGTGCCCCACAGACTGTGCCCCGTACTGTGCCACGCGTTCGGCCGCCGAGACCGCGTTCTGCGGGGCGAGATGCGCATAGCGCAGCACCGAGCGATAGCTCTTCCAGTCTCCGAGCACTTGCAGTTCCTGAAGCGTGACCCCGCTCTGCACGGCCCAGGACGCGCCCGTGTGTCTCAGGTCGTGCCATCGTAGGCCCGGAAGTCCTGCGCGCGCTGCGGCCTTCTTGAACGCAGCAGTGTTGAAGTTGTCGATGGCGCGACCCTGGAACTGAAAGACCCTCTCGCCTTCCGGCGCGAGTCGGCGCGCGCGCCGCAGTTGCTC
>DASZSS010000516.1:0-1766 GCA_035548535.1 Steroidobacteraceae bacterium | reverse complement strand
CGGGCCATGGGGGCGGGCCATGGGTGCGGGCGGCGCGCGCCGCCGGCGTGCTGCGCCTGCCGGCGGTCAGGCGCTGCGAGATGAAGCCGCGCTCACCCGCAGCGACTGCGGTTGCGCTTCCGCTCTGGCGTTGGCGCAGCGAGTGCGGAGCGCACGCGTCAGGAGAGCGCGGTGATCAACCCGGAGTCGATCCAGTTGCGCAGGAACTCGGCGGCTTTGGCGGGGGCTTCGTCTTCGGGCATGTGATCGCACAGCGTCGTGCAGATCTCGCCGAAGTGCTCGCCCGCACGCGCGGCGACGAGCGCGTGCTCTTCGGCGCGTGTCAGCGGGCGGAAGAACTCCTTCAAGTCATTGCGCCAGAGCAGCCAGGTCGTGGCCTCGCGCGACACGCTGGCGCGCGGCCGTTCGGCGTCGTTGACCAGCGCTTTCCACACCTGCGGCGCGTTCCAGTGCAGCGCGAGCGTGCGCACGGACGGATGGAACGTGAACCGCATCGAGGCCCAATCGCCGGGCGACTTGTACGCGAGCGCCTTCACGTCGAGCGGCGCCGCGTCCGCCGCGTCGAACACTTCGTTCATCATCCATTCCCAGCGCGCGAGGTCGGCGAGGAACGGCACCGGGCGATAGCGTGGATTGCTCGCGAGAAAGTGCGCGAGCGCGTGCCCGTAGTAGCGGATGGAGAAGAATCGCGAGTCGTGCGCCGCCACGTATTCCGTGGCGAGCTCGTGGAAATCGTGCTCGCCGAGCAGCTTCGCGATGGCGGGATAGCCCTGCTCGAGCGCTTCGACGAGCCGCGAAGCGTACGCGTTGCTGTAGATGGCGAGTCGCACTTCCGTCGGCACGCGCTCGGTGCCCACGACGTGCGCGTGGATCGCGCCGGCGCCGCGGAGCAGAAACTCCTGGAAGTCCCATTGAATGCGAGCGAGGTTCGTCATGGCGTTCAGGCGGCGGCCTCGGCGGCCGGCTCGGGGGTGAGCGTGCGCGGCCCGAGCGTTTCGCGGGCAATCGCGCGTGCGTGGTCGAGCTCCGCCTCCATCACGGCGAGCGGCGGGATGTTCGCGTCGCGCTCGATCATCGTGGACACGGGCCCGAAGCGCCTGAGCGCCGCGGCGTACAGGTCCCACACCGGCTCGGCAACCGGCTGGTCGTGCGTGTCGATGAGGTATGTGCCGTGATTCTCGTGGCCGGCGAGGTGGAGCTGCTGCACGCGGTGCGCCGGCACCGCGTCCAGATATTCGTGCGCATCGAGCTCATGATTGACGCTGCTCACGTAGATGTTGTTCACGTCGAGGAGCAGCAGGCAATCGCTCTGCTCGGCGACCGCGCTCAGGAATTCCCACTCCGTCTTGCGCGAATCGCGGAAGGTGACGTAGCTCGACACGTTCTCGAGCAGGATGCGCTGCCCGAGAATGTCCTGCACGGTGCGCACGCGCGACACGACGTGCGTCAGCGCCTCCTCCGTATACGGTAGCGGCAGGAGGTCGTGCACGTTCTTTCCGGACACGCCGGTCCAGCACAGATGATCCGAGATCCACGCCGGCTTCACGTGCGCAGCGAGCGCTTTCACCTGCGCGAGATACTCGAGATCGAGCGGGGCGGTGCTGCCGATGGACAACGACACGCCATGCAGCGCCACCGGAAAGCGCTCGCGCACGTGCATGAGGTTGTAGAGCGGCTTGCCGCCCGGTACGAGGTAGTTCTCCGTGAGCGCTTCGAACCAGTCGACAGCGGGATCGCCGCCGAGAATCTCGGCGTAGTGCTCGACG
>DASZSS010000515.1:0-12461 GCA_035548535.1 Steroidobacteraceae bacterium | reverse complement strand
CGGCGGCCAAGACCGGTCCGAGGCTGAAGCTGGGCGCAAATGAACTCACGAGTGCAGCCGCCTGCGCCAGCGAGCGGCGCCGATGTGCAATGGCTAGACGTGCCGGGCCGAGTAGCAGCCTGGCTGCGCGAGAAGAATTGGTCGCGTCACGTGCTCGGGCCGCCGGCCAACTGGCCCCGCGAGCTGCAGGCGGCAATTCAACTCCTCCTGTCGGCGCGCGTCCCGGCGATTCTGTTTTGGGGCGAATCGCGGGTGCAGTTCTTCAATGACGCTTTCGCCGCCACGGCCGAAGGTGCAGCGGACGCCACGGCACTGGCGGTGCCGGCCGCGCAAGGCGCGCTCCCTCTATGGCGCCGGCACTGGCCCTGGATCGAAGGGCTGTTCAGCGGCGCGAGCGTGCGCGGTTCCCAAAGTGTCGAGACCAACCGCGGCGTCTTCGGCGAGCGCGCCACCTTTTCGCACATGTTCGTCGGCGATGCGGCGAACAAGCACGCGCGCGGTGGATTGCTGCTGATGCTGCGCCCAACGCCCGGCGCTCAGGAGGAGCCTGCCGACCGCCGCCGCCGCGCAGTGCTCGACGCCATCGACCAGGGATTCTGCGTCGTCGAAGTGCGCTTCGACGCGCGCGGCGAGCCGGAGGACTGCTATTTCCTCGAGGTGAACCCCGCGTTCGAGCGACTGACCGGCATCGGGAACCCGGTCGGGCGCTCGATGCGCGAGATCGCGCCCGGCGCCGAACAGGACTTGCTCCCTCGGTACGTCCACGTTGCACGGACAGGTGAGCCGGCGCGCTTCGAAGTGCAGGGTCGCACCGTTGCCCCCGGCCGCTCGTTCGATGTGTTCGCATTCCGCGTGGACGATCCGGAGCAGCATCACGTCGGCACCTTGTTCGTCGATGTCACGGAGCGCCGGGAGAGCGCGGCGGCGTTGAACGCGGCGCTCGCGCGCGAGCGGGAAGCCAACGCGTTGCTCGATGCGCTTTCCCAAGGCGCGCCGATCGGGCTTGCATTCGTCGATCGCGAGATGCGGTTCCGCCGCGTCAATCGGCGGCTCGCCGAGATGGACGGCATGTCCGCCGAGGAGCACATCGGCAAGCGCCCGGACGAGGTCCTGCCGGGTCTCGAGTGCGTCGCGGCCATCGTCGAGCGCTGGCGCGAGGTGCTGCGCACCGGCGAGCCGTGGCTCAACGCCGAGATCCGCGGCGAAACGCCGGCCCAGCCGGGGGTGCTGCGCACCTTTTCCGAGAACGTCTTCCCGGTGCGCGTGGAAGGCGAGATCGTCGGTCTCGGCGCCGTGATCGAGGAGACCACCGCGCGTCGCCAGGCGCAGGACGCGCTCGCCGATAGCGAGTCGCGTTTTCGCGCGCTGATCGAGCTTGGCCCGATCGGCATCGCGTTGTCGGACGTGAATGGCCGCATCGAGCTCGCGAACGACGCATTCCTGTCGATGCTGGGCTACCGGCGCGACGAGGTCGCCTCGCTCAACTGGCTCGAGCGGACCGCGCCCGAATCGACCGCGGACGTCATGCGGACGTTGGACGCGTTGCGCGCCGGGCAAACGCCCCCGCCGTTCGAGAAGGATTACATCCGGCGCGACGGGACCCGCGTCACCGCCCTGATCGCGTCCCGCCTCCTGCCTGGGCAGACCGACCGTTTGATGGCGTATGCCATCGACATCACGGATCGCCGCAACGCCGAGCGCGCCTTGGAGGATGCGGCCGTGCAGCTGCGGCGGCTCATCGACAACATGGCCGGCTTCGTTTTTATGCTGAATCTCGAGGGCGTCGTGCTCGAAGTCGGCGAGCCGGCGTTGACGCGCGGCGGTCTCGAGCGCGAGCAAGTCGTCGGCAAGAAGTTCTGGGAGACGCCGTACTGGACGTACGACCCGGAGCTCGCCAGCAAGATCGAAAGCTGGTTCTACCGCGCATGCGCCGGCGAGACGGTTCGGTCGGATGTCGTCGCGCGCGTCGCAAACGACGGGCGCATGGACGTGGAGCTCATGATCGCTCCGGTGCGCGACGCACAGGGCCAAATCACGCACGTGATCCTATCCGGCGTCGACATCTCGGAGCGCAAGCGTTTCGAGCAGGCCTTGCGCGAGAACGAGCAGCGCCTGCAGGAATCGGCGGCCGCGCTGGTGGATGCCGATCGCAGGAAAGACGACTTCCTCGCCACTCTCGCGCACGAGCTGCGCAATCCGCTTGCGCCGATCCGCAATGGCATTCAGCTCCTGCGCCTGATCGCGAGCGCCAACCCGACACTCGAGCGGACCACCGTCATGATGGAGCGTCAGATGCAGCATCTCGTGCGTCTGGTCGACGACCTGCTCGACGTCAGCCGCATCACCCGCGGAAAGATCGAGCTGCGGCGCGAGGAAGTGCTGGTCAACACGATCGTCAGCTCCGCCCTCGAATCGTGCGAGAGCCTCTTCGAGCCGCACGGGCACAGGCTCTCGGTGGTTCTCGAGCAGCAGCCGCTGCGCGTGCTCGCCGATCCGGATCGGCTCCGCCAGGTGTTCTCGAACCTGCTCTCGAACGCCGCGAAATTCACCCCGCGGGGAGGCAACGTTTGGGTCGAGCTCCTGCGCGACGACGGCTTCGCCATGGTGAAGGTACGCGACAGCGGCATCGGTATCCCGCCGGAGCGCATCGGCCAGATCTTCGACATGTTCACGCAGGTCCACACACCGCAGGGTAACGACGGCCTGGGCATCGGCCTCGCGCTGGTCAAACAGCTCGTCGCCTTGCACGGCGGGACGGTGCGCGCGCACAGCGCAGGGCCGGGCAAGGGAAGCGAATTCGTCGTCTGCTTGCCGCTGGTGGACGAGGATCGCGCGGCGGGCGATGCACCCTCGGGCGCCATGGCGGAGAGCCCGGCTCCGGGCCGCAAGATCCTCGTGGTCGACGACAACGTGGATGCCGCAGAGTCGCTGGCCATCGTACTGCGCATGAAGGGCCACGACGTGCGCACCGCTCACGACGGCACGGCGGCACTCCGAGTGGCCGGGGAGCAATCGCCGGACATCGTCCTGCTCGACCTCGGAATGCCCGGAATGGACGGGCTCGCCGTTGGACGCGAGCTGCGCAACCGGCAGAGCGGGCATCCGCTGCGCATCATCGCGCTGACGGGGTGGGGGCAGGAGAGCGACCGCGAGCGTACGCGCGCCGCGGGATTCGACGAGCATCTCGTGAAGCCGGTGGCCCCGGAGTTACTGCTCGATCTGTTCGATAGCCAGCACTAAGGTAAGCTTGCGCGCTCGACCCGCGAGCCGACAGCGGCGATCCGCCGGATCAGGCCGGCATGCTCTGAAGCCGTAGCGACCGCGAGTCTTTGCACCACTGTTCATCGTTTGCCGGGAGCTCACTCATGATCACGAACAAAGAGTCCGGAACCAATGTGCACGAGGTCGCGCCGGGCATCTACCGCATCAACACGCCGGTGGGATTGCCCGAAGCCGGTCAATTCAATTTCAACCAGTACCTCATCGCCGACGATGCGCCGATGCTGTTCCATACGGGCCCCCGGCGGATGTTCCCGCTGGTGCGCGAGGCGATAGGCGCCGTGCTGCCCGTGGAGCGGCTGCGGTACATCGGCCTTTCGCATTTCGAGGCGGACGAATGCGGCGCGCTGAACGAGCTGCTGGCCGTGGCTCCGCAGGCCGTGCCGGTGTGCGGCCGGATTGCCGCAATGGTCTCGGTGACGGACTACGCCGACCGCGCGCCACGCGCGCTCGCGGACGGTGAGGAGCTGTCCTTGGGCCATCACACGATCCGCTGGTTCGACACACCCCACACGCCTCATGCGTGGGAATGCGGGCTCATGCTCGATGTCACGACTCGCACGTTCTTCTGCGGTGATCTCTTCACGCAGGGCGGCGCGGGTGACGTGGCGCTCACCGAGTCCGACATCCTCGGGCCGAGCGAGAGTTTCCGCGCGCCGATGGACTATTTCGCGCATGCACCCCAGACGTCCGCCATTCTCGAACGGCTGGCGAACGAGCGCCCGACCACACTGGCATGCATGCACGGCAGCGCATGGCGCGGGGATGGTGCGATGCTGCTGCGCGAATTGTCCGCCGTGCTCGCGCGGAGTTAGAGGAGCGCGGCGCCGCCTCCTATATCATTGCGCGCTGGCTTCCCAACCGCTCTCGTAGATGACGGACTCACTGCGCGCCAACGAACTCCGAACCGTCTTCCCCGGCGAGAGCGAAACGGCGCAGCGCTTGCGCGCAATCGATTGGTCGCAGACCGATCTGGGGGCGCCGGCCGGCTGGCCGGAGAATCTGCGCACTGCGGTGCGACTGTGCCTCACCTCGCGGTTTCCGATCCTGCTGTGGTGGGGACGGGGGCTCTCGGTGCTCTACAACGATGGGGGCCGCGAGCTGTGGTCGGCGCTTGGGGACGCGCTCACCCCGATGCTGGAGAGCGTGATGGCAAGTGGCGCGGCGACCGCGTCCGAGGACGTCCGGCTGTTCGTCGATCGCGCGGTGGCCAAGGAGGAGGTGTTCGTCAGTTTCAGCTTCGGACCCATGCTCGGCGCGGATGGGCTGACGGTCGAAGGAATCTTCTGCCCGTGCGTCGAGACCACGGAGAAAGTCGTCGGGGCGCGGCGGCTGGAGACGCTGCGCAGACTCGCCGTGTGGTCGCGCGATGCGCGTACGCTGACAGCCGCATGCGACGGCGCGGTCGCAGTGCTGCGTGAGAATCCGCGCGACGTGCCGTTCGCGGCGCTCTACGTCGGCGATGAGCGCGAGATGCGCCTCGCGGCTGGAGCGGTGCCGCGTGAAGGTCATGGGCTACCGGCCATCGTCACCGCGCTCGATACCGGCGACTCGCCCTGGCCGCTCGGGGAGGTGTTGCGTTCCAAGGAGCCGGTCGATCGCGTCGACCTCGCCGCTCGCGGCCTGAGTATCCCCGGTGGCGAATGGCCGGAACCGACTCGCGAGGCGATCGTGCTGCCGATTCAGGACGCGCAGCGTGGACTCGCCGGACTGCTCGTGGTCGGCGTCAGTCCACGGCGACCGCTCGATGCGGCCTACCGCGCGTTCTTCGATCTGGTTGCGGGATACATCGGCAGCGCCATGCTGAACGCGAGAGCTTACGAGGCGGAGCAGGTCTCACGCGTCCCGACCATGGGGGAGATGGCGAGCTCGATCGCGCACGAGCTGAACCAGCCCTTGGCCGCGATCGTCGCGAACGCGAATGCGTGCGAGCGGTGGCTCGCCAGGCGGCCGATCAACGTGCAGGGCGCCAATGCGGCGGTCGCGCGCATCGTGCGGGACGCGACGCGCGCGAGTGAGGTCATCGCGCGCATCCGCGCGTTCGTGCAACGCAGGGAGATGCAGCGGGCGCCGCTCGATATCGCGGAAATCGTGCGTGAAACGCTTGCCATGATCGAGGCGGATATTCGCAGGCACCAGGTGGTTCTGAGCGTGGCGCTGGCGAAGGGGTTGCCGGCGGTGATCGGCGATCGGGTCCACATCCAGCAGGTGATCCTGAACCTGCTGAAGAACGCCATCGAGGCGATGGAGAACGTGTCGGACCGCAAGCGCGTGCTCGCGGTGACGGTGGACACCTTTGGAAGCGATGCGGTGCGCGTCGCCGTTCACGATTCGGGTGTCGGTCTGGAGGGCAAGCAGCGGGATCGGGTGTTCGATGCGTTCCACACGACGAAGCCTGGTGGAATGGGGATGGGGCTCGCAATCTGCCGGTCCATCGTGGAGGCACACGGCGGGCGCATCTGGGTGAGCGACAGCGGCGGGCCGGGGGCGACATTTCAGTTCACACTCCCGATCCAGTCGCCACCCACCGTGACGAAGGAAACTGCACGATAGCTTCGCGGGCGGCGCGCGCAAGCGCGTAAACACGCTTGCGCGGAGCGCATGAACACGCTCGCGCGGAGCGCATGGATGCTTCGAGCGTGTGAGGGCGGCGCTCGTGAGCCATCGCACGTTGCTGCGGTCGACGACGGCAATCCTGTTCAGGGCGGGCGCACTCGTCGATCGTGCGATGAGCAGGGCACGCCCCGACGAGCTTTCTATTCAGCGATGCTTCAGGTCACGCACGTAAAGTGCGTACCCTCATTCGGCGCGATCCGCGCGCGATCAGGGAGCCCGCCATGCCTGTACGCTTCCCCATGATTGCCTTGATCTGCGGCATGTTGGCGCTCGCCGGGTGCGGTGGCGACGGTAACGGCGACGGGTTCGCAAACGCGTTCACCACGCAGATTCTCAGCGACTCGCGTTTCGATGGCGACATCGAGCAGACCGGGGCCGACACCTTCACCGTCACGCAAGGCATGTCGAGCACCGTGCAAAGCGTGCTCGTGGGCATCGATCCGGATGCGGGCACGGAGTTCAGAGCCTTTCTCGATTTCCCGCTCGGCGGTGCGAACGGGGTGCCGGCCGATGCGATCATCGATTCCGCGTTCCTCGAGATCTTCATCGACGATCTGCTGCCGATCACGGGCAAGCTCCCGGTTCGGGTGGACCTCGTCGCGTTTCAGCCGCCGACGCTGATCGAAACGGACTTCAGCCGCACCTCGCAGCCGGCGCTCGCATCGGTGATCGTGACGCCGGACATCGATCGGCGGGACGTGGGGACGCTCGTACCGATCGACGTCACGTCGTTGATGATCGAGGCGCAGCGCCGCGGGCTCGTCGATTTTCAGGTGCGCATCCTGCAGGACCTGGGTCCTGCCATCCCCGTCTTGATGGTGATCGACGACACGACCGGCCCGGACCGGTCGCAGCGCGCGCCGCTCCTGACCGTGACATACTTCTGAGCGGCATAAGAAAGGCCGGCGCGCACGCCGGCCGCGCGGGGGGATGCCATGACATCGAACATGCTGACGCCGATACTCGCCTTGATTCTGTGGACCTTCGTGATCGAGGTGTGGCTGTACGCGACGCGCCTTCCGGCAATGCGCGCAGCCCGCATCGATCCCGCTCGCGTCAAGCGCAAGGATGACCTCGATGCGCTGCCGGTTCCCGTCAAGCAGATTGCGGACAACTTCAATCATCTGCACGAGCAGCCCACGGTGTTCTATGCGCTTGCGATCTATACGCACCTCGCGGGCGTCGCGGATCCAACGAATGTGGCGCTGGCGTGGACCTACGTGGGGCTGCGCGTGATCGATTCGCTCATTCAATGCACGTCGAACTTCGTGCCGGTGCGGTTCTCGGTGTTCGTTCTGTCGTCGCTTGTGCTACTCGTGATTGCGCTTCGGAACGTCTTCGCGCTGTGAGCGTGTGAGCTCCGGCGCGACGTGCGCGCGGCGAGGTGGGTGTTGGCGCGTAGCGGGGCGTTTGACGCGCTTTCGTCAAGCCGTCCACGGCACGCCTCACGGCGCCTCCGCCGCTCGCACTCGTCTGCGCTGCGCGCTTTCAGGCTTCGCGCATGGCGCCGTGTTCAATGAGTTGCAGGCGGCCGCCGTCGTTCGCGAGAACGGTGATGGATGCGTTGGCGGGCTTGAAGGGCGCGAACTCGTCGCGCCCGAGTGCGGCGCCGAGCGCGACATTGATCGCGACGTAGTGTGAGAAGACGACGATGTCCTGCTCGCACGCCGTCAGAAAATCGAGCACGGCGTGGCGCCACGCGAGCAGGGTGCGATCCGCGGCGCGCCAGCCGCCCTGCATCACTTTCTGCAACCAGAGGGGACGTTCATCGAGACGCATGCGGGGAGTGGGCAACTCCGCGACCGCTTCGACGATGCGTGCGGTCGTGCGCCATGCGGCCTCGAGTGGGGCGGCGGTCTCGCGCGCGCGACGCAAGGGGCTGGATGCGATCGCGAGCGGGCCGAGGGGTGCCAATCGTTTGGCGGTTGCGTGCGCTTGCTGGAGGCCGATCTCGCTGAGGCCGGGGTCCGTCGCTTCGGTCCAGTGCGCCGTCGCTTCGCCGTGTCGTACGAGGTAGATCCGTGCCACGCCGCCGATATTGCCGGCTCGGCGCGGTGGTTGGCTAGAGCGAACCGGCGCTAGTGCCTGTCGTGGTTGGCATCGCGCACCGGTGGGGCTTGTCGATCGGCCCGCTGCTCGCCTGGCGTGCCGCTGCGAGTTTGCTGCTCGCCGATGCGGCGGTGGTTGGGCGTGGCGCTCGGCGCGGTGTGTCGCTTAGGGCGATGTGCCGCTCGGCGCGGTGTGCCGCTCGAGGCGATGTGTCGCTCGGCGCGAGGTTGGCTAGGGCGAGCCGACGCTAGTGTCTGTCGTGATTGGCATCGCGCACCGGTGGGGTTTGTCGATCGGCCCGCTGCTTGCCTCGCATGGCGCTACGGACTGTGCCGCTTGCCGATGGGGCGGTGGTTGGGCGTGGCGCTCGGCGCGGTGTGGCGCTCGCCGCGAGGTTGTCGCTCGGCGCGCTGTGCCGCCGAGCGCGGTGTCGCGCGCGAGTGGACGTCGTTCGTTTCGAGCGAGCTTGCGGCGCGCGCTAACGCTTCGTGGCCCGCTTCTGCACGTCCACTTTCAAATGCCGCACGCCCGTTTCGCTGAGCGAGTCGGGGTCGTTCCAGATCTCACTCGCAGCGAGCATCTCGAGCGTCTCCTCCAGGCTGTCTTTGCGAGTCTTGCGCGCGACGGGCGCGGGCGTCGGTTGCACGGGCTTCGACGGCTCGCGGTCCGCCTTCAAGACGGCGTCGATGCGCTGGCTAACGGGGTCCTTCCGCTGAGACGGCTCCGATAGTGCGGCGAGGTCGATCGGATTCTCGCTCGCGCGCTTCCGCTCGTCTTCGCTGATCGGCACGACGGCCACCGACTCGAAGCTCGAACGCACGTAGTACGCAACCTGCTTGGCCGAGATGGCGTCGTTGAAGAATCCGAGCCGGAGCGCGTACCACAAGCGATCCGCCGAACCGGGCGTCGTGTAGAGCGTGTAGGCCTTGAAGATCGACAGCGCCGGGACCGATTGCAGATCGATCGGCGCCGTGGAGGAGCTGAGTTGCACGGCGAACGACACCGGCGCGCTTTGTGCGACGGCTTCCTTGAGCGCGCGGCGAACCTGCGTGTCGTCGGGCCTCAGCAGCGAGATATTCGCGGCGTTCTTCTCGGCCGCGGCATCCCCGGGCTCCGCAGTGAAGCGGCGCGTGTCGAGGATGCGTAGCACCTGTGTATCGGAAAGAGGCTCGTCCTGTGTGGTGCGACTCGACGAGCTCGGCGTCGCTGCAGAAACGGGCGCGGCCGGCGGCGACAACGTCGGCGCGGTGGCATCGCGCTTGTGCAGAAGCGCGGCGGGTGCACGCATCGGCGCGGCATTCGGGTAGGCGCCGCGCATGAGCTGCGCCCACTTCTGCGCTTCGCCGAGCGACCCGAAATAGCCCATGTGCAGATAGACCCGCTCGGTGCCATCCGGCTGGACGGCGCGGCTCGTGAAGAACGTGAATTGCTTGAGATGGGGTGACTGCGGCGGGCGTATCGCGACGGGCGCAGCCAAGCGACATAGTGTGAGAATGAACGGATCGGCTGGAGTCGGCCCGGCATGTCCGGTGCCGGACGGCACCACGGACGGATTCGTTCTGAATGTCATCGCACCTCCCCGGTGGCAACCCCGCTACCCGAGTGTGCGTGCGACCTCGGGCCGGTGGCTTTGCGTCCCCGCCTCACGACGGGTTTGCGTCAACGAGGCCGCAGTGTCGGCACGGCTCGAATGAGAGTCAAGCACGGAATACCGCGGTTGAGACCGCCTGTCGCACTGGTGACGCGGCGGCGAGATTAAGTTCAGTGAATCGAGCGCCGCGCGGGCCGTTCGCCGCCAAGCGACACTGTGCGAGCCCTGGGCTTCAGCGCCCAGATCGCCGCCGGCTCGCCGTGTGACGCGCGGATCGCGACGAACAATCGGTCGAGCTCGGGAACGAAGAGGCCCGTGCGCGATCCGCTCGACGTGGCGAATCGCCCTGCGGACGTGAAGTGCTCGCCGGACGCATCCAGCACATCGACGTAACCCTGGCCGCAGATGACGTACACGTCGTGCCGAGCGGCGTCCACGAACACATCGTCGGAGTCGGAGCAGATGTCGATGCCGCTCTGCGTGCGGCCCGTGCGCATGTCAAAGGTCTGCAAGCGAGCGGGACGTCGGAAGACCGCGATCACGCGATTGCCCGGCGCGTCGAGCGCGAGTGGATAGTTCGCGCGCAGATCATCGGTGGGCCACGTGGTCACCTGCTGATTCTTCGTGCGCGACAGGACTGCGATGTGGCCCGCGTCAGGCACATTGACGAAAATGCGGTCGCCGTTCGGTTCGAGCTGGAAGCTTTCGGGGTGACCTTGAAGCGGGATGTTCGCGATGCGTGTGCGAGTGGCCGCGTCGATGACGGCAAGCGCGCCATCGCCGTATCCCACGTACACGCGAGGCGCTTCGCGATCGATGCGGACATTGTCGGCATCCGCGCCCAATGAGAGCGTGCCGAGAGGTGCGAAATCGCCGCCGCGAAAGATGCGCACGGTTCCGTCGCCGCCGCTTGCGACGTAGATGGTATCGGTGCTCGGTTCGTAGGCGATGCCTTGCGGCTCGCTGAAGCCGGGCACGGTGCGAATCACTTTGCGCGCCCGGAGATCCACAATGCCGACGCTGTTGTTGCCGAGCTCGGCGACGTAGAGGCGCTGTCGTGTGGGATCGAACGCGAGATGGTCGATACGGCCGGAGACGTCGCCGAGTGGAATTTTCGCTTCGACGGTGAGCGGAGCGGGATTCGCGGCCGATGCGGGTGCGTTGGCTCCAAGCGAAGCCAGCAGAGCGAGAAGCGCAATCCCGCCGAGCCGGGCCTTCGAGTGGAGCCGAGCGAGCAGGGCGAGCGCAGTCAGCAAGCCGCGAGAGCAAGCGTGGGGGTGCGGGTACGAGAAGCCGACGTTCCCGCGGAAACGCGGCGGAAGGAGCACGCCACCTTGGCTCGGCGAGTCACGCCGCGTCAGCAAGCCCCGAGAGCCATCGCACACGAGCCGGTACGAGAAGCCGACGTTCCCGCGGAAACGCGGCGGAAGGAGCACGCCGCGTTGGCTCGGCGAGTCACGCCGCGTCAGCAAGCCGCGAGACCCAGCGTGCACGAGCCGGTACGAGAAGCCGACGTTCCCGCGGAAACGCGTTCGAAGGAACACACCGCCTTGGCCCAGCGAGTCGCGCCGCGTCAGCAAGCCGCGAGACCCAGCGTGCACGAGCCGGTACGAGAAGCCGACGTTCCCGCGGAAACGCGCCGGAAGGAGAGAGCCGCGCCGCGTCAGCAAGCCGCGCCAGCCGCCCGAGTCGAGCCGGCTAGCGCGAGTTCGCATCAGCTGTTCCTGCCGGTGTACACCGGAAAGCGAAAATAGAAGCGCGCGAACGGCTCGTGGCTCGCCGTCGAATCGAGCCAGTGATGGCGCACTTCACGGAACGTCTCTTCCGCGATGAGCGCGCCGTCGCTTGCGCGCCAAAGCCTGGTCAGCGATTCCTGATGATGCTCCTGCGCATACCGCGCCGGATTGAGCGGCGCGCGTGTGACCAACGCGCCGTCTTCGCACCACCACTCCCGCGCCTTCACCGGCTCTTCGTTGCCCGCGGTGTCGAAGGCGTGAAAGGTCGGGCGGCCTGACGCGTCGACATCGATACGCACGGACGCACGCGGCGGAAACGCGGGTACGCCGTTCATGCCTCGCTCGGCAAACGATACGAGCGATCCGATGTTCGGCCACACCACCATGTAGAGCCACGCGTTCGAGTTCGCCGGGGCCGCCACGCCGAGCTCGCTGTACGTTCCGGCGATCTGCTCGCAAGCGCTCGAGCTGGAGACCCACGTTTCGGGTGGTCGCGCCGCGCCTTGGATGGGCGTGTGAGCGCACGCCGTCAGCAGAGTCCCGGCCACGGCAGTCGCTAGCGTCACCGCGACGGGACAGCGAAGAGTGTGCGTGCGTCGGAACATGTGCGGAAGAATAGCCATGCCGGATGACATCTGTCACCGTGGTAGCTCGCGGCAGCGCGCCGGATTGCGAGCGCGCCGGATCGCGCTGAATTGGCGTGACCTACTGCAGTGTTGCTGGCGCGGCGCTCGGCTCGGCGCGTGCGCTCGTTGACCGGCGCGTGCGCTCGTTGACCGGCGTGTGCGCTCGTCGACCGGGGTACGCGCCCGTCTTCCGGCGTGTGCGCCCGTTGACCGGCGTGTGCGCCCGTTGACCGGAGTGTGCGCCCGTTGACCGGCGTGTGCGCTCGTCTACCGGCATGTGCGCTCGTCGACCGGCGTGTGCGCTCGTCTCGGCGTGCGCGCCCGTCGACCGTAGTGTGCGTCCGTCTCGGCGTGTGCGCCCGTCGACTTCTGTGGCCGGCGCCGTAGTCGCCGATGCGGCGGCCTGGGAGAGGACGGCCGGCAGCAAGGATCGTGCCCCTGGACGTGGTGTACGAGTCGTGAGTCTCGGCTCGGTTGGACTCGTGCTCAGCTCACCACTGCGGAGAGCCGCGCGGGCTGATTGTCAGCGAGTGACTGCAGACCTTCAAGCGGCAGATAGCGTCG
>DASZSS010000514.1:0-3882 GCA_035548535.1 Steroidobacteraceae bacterium | reverse complement strand
GAGGAGCATGGCATAGCGCGACGGGCGGCGACACTAAAGCGACGCGCCCGAACGCGGGGCTCTTCGCGCAGCAGGAGCACTACCGGCAGCATTTCGGTGAGGACGAAATCGAGTCCTGGTGTCGCGACATCCGCGCCGAGGGCTTGCGGCCCACTCGCCGCGGCAGCGATGCAAACCCGCCGCGGGGTCCGGCTCGCGTCGCCACTCCTTATCTTATGCACCACGGCAACGAATCTTATGCACCAGGGCACCGAAGGCCGCTCCTTATCTTATTCAGGGCCGCTCCTTGTCTGATTCACCACGGCACGGAAGGCCACTCGAGCCACTCCCAGCGACCACGCCGCGCCGAAACCCACTCCCGCCACGCCGCGACCATCTGAGCCCTGCGCTCGCCGAACGCCGGTCGCGAACCTCGCCTGCAACGTGCTTGGGCGCTATCCTCGCGCGCCATGAAAACCCATCGTACTGACGCGAAATTCCGGCTCGCATACGCGGCGAGCGCCGCGCTCGCGCTTTGCCTCACCGCGCTCTCTGTCAGCGCCAGCTCCGACGCAACCGTCGATCCGGCGCGCCTGTCCGCTCACGTCAAGACGCTCGCCTCGGACGCGTTCGAGGGCCGCGCCCCCGCAACGCCCGGCGAGCAGAAAACCATCGCGTACATCACCGAACAGATGAAGGCCGCCGGCCTGCAGCCCGGGGGTGATCTCGAGCAAGGCAAGCGCGCCTGGACGCAAGACGTCCCGCTCGCGCAGTTCAACATCGACGGCCCGATCGGTCTCAGCGTCACAGCCGCCGGCCAGCACCGCTCGCTCACGCAGGGCAAGGAGATTGCCGTCCGCGCGGCCGCGACGAACATTGACAAGGTACAAATCAAAGACGCCCCGCTCGTCTTCCTCGGCTACGGCGTCACGGCGCCCGAGCGCAAGTGGGACGATTACCAAGGCGTCGACATGCACGGCAAGATCGGCATCGTGCTCGTCAACGACCCCGACTACGAGACGAACACCGGCCTCTTCGGCGGCAAGGCCATGACCTACTACGGCCGCTGGACCTACAAGTACGAGGAAGGCGCGCGCCATGGCGCCCTCGGCATCTTCGTCGTGCACGAGACCGCGCCCGCCTCGTACGGCTGGGCGACGGTCGCGAGCTCGAACACGAACGCCATCTTCGACATCCTGCGCAAGAATCCGCGCGACTCGCATGTCGACGTCGAGGCCTGGATCCAGCGCGACCTCGCGGTGGACGTTTTGAAGCAGGCCGGCCTCGATTTCGAGGCGCTGAAGAAGCAGGCGCAGTCGAACACGTTCCGCGCGGTTCCGCTGAAGGGCGTGACGTTCTCCGCGAGCTACCGCGTGAAGCGCGAGACGGTGGTCTCGAAGAACGTGGTGGGATTGCTCCCCGGCACTACCCATCCGGACCAGACGCTCATTTACTCGGCGCACTGGGACCATCTCGGCGTCGGCACTCCGGACGCAACCGGCGATCGCATCTTCAACGGCGCCGTCGACAATGCGAGCGGCGTGGCGGCACTGCTCGAGCTCGCGCGCGTGTTCGCCTCCGCGCCGAAGCCGCAGCGGTCCGTCGTGTTCCTTGCCGTGACCGCGGAAGAGAAGGGCTTGCTGGGATCGGAGTACTACGCCACCCACCCGCTGTACCCGCTCGCCACCACCGTCGCCGTGCTCAACATGGACTCCATGGGCGTCTTCGGGCCCGAGAAAGACTTCACGACGTTCGGCGCGAACACCGTCGTGGACGAAATGGAAGCGGCCGGACGCGCGCAAGGCCGCACGCGCTCGCCCGATCCAAAGCCGGAAGCGGGCAGCTTCTACCGCTCGGATCACTTTCCGTTCTCGAAGGTGGGCGTGCCGGCGGTCTCGTTCGAGCCGGGCGAGGATCTCGTGAACGGCGGTCGAGAAAGAGGTCACGCGCTAGCGGAAGACTACAACGCGAAGCGCTACCACCAGCCGAAGGACGAGTGGACGCCTGCCCTCGATTTCACGGGTGAGGCCGAGGATGTGACGCTGCTCTACAACGTCGGCAAGTCGCTCGCGAACTCCACGCGCTGGCCGGAATGGAAAGCGGGAAGCGAGTTCAAGGCGCTTCGCGACCAGTCCGCCGCGCAGCGGAAGTAGCCGAGGAGCGGCACGCGCAGCGGCCCGGCGCTCAATGTCTTTCGTCGGTGATTCCGTTGGGGGCCGCGAGGGCACCTTAACGTCGAGTCGTTCGGCGCGAGCTTTGGATGTTGGTGAGGGCAGGAGCGCGTACACGCGCTACTTCAGCGGTAAAAGACGTGATTGCCGATCGTCGCCACCGCTTTCTTCGTCTTCGCCCATGACGGCCGAATATCCGTCGTGTGATAGAACAGAGCGCCTGGCACCACCGGCTGATGCGTGTCGTCGTACGTGGCGGTTGCGACTGCCATCGCCTGCTTCCACGCCGCCGTGTCCTGCGGATACATCGGTCCGAGCTCCGTCCAGGAGAAGTGCGCGACGTACCGTTTTCGAATCGGGTCCCAGTGCTGCTCGTGCACGACGCCGCAGATCGTGTGCGGGAAATATTTCGATCGCGCCCGGTTCAAGGTGACTTCCGCCACGGCGTACTGCCCGTCGAGCGGCTCGCCTCGCGCTTCGAAGTAGACGTTCTCGGCGAGGCACTGCAGATCCATCGCGCGCTTTCTCTCCGCTGAGGCCCGGCGCTCCGCGGCCTCGTATTGCGCGGGCGCCAGTTGCAGGCGTTCGCCGTATGCGATGTAGACGATCAGCCCCAGCGCGAGAAACGGCACCGCGAGCGCCCCCGCGAAGACGAGATTGCCCTTCTCGCCGTGTAGCCAGAACAGACGAAACCGTCGCCGCCACGCGACGGGCCATATGCGCACTTCCTGTAGCAGTGCCGTGAACATGGGGACGCGAGGGTGTGCGACGGCGGCGCTTCATGTCAAACCTGTGCGGCGTTATGTCGAACATAACAGCGCGGAATCGTGAACTATTCCAACCGGTGTTCACTGCGCAGTGAGCTGCGAGGAATGCGCGTCGTGTGGCGCGCGCAATCTCAATGCCAATGCTGAGGGCCGCGTGGCTCGCCGTAGCGCGTGTACGCGCTCCTGCCCTTACCAACATCCAAAGCTCGCGCCGAATGACTCGAAGTTAACGTGCCCTCGCGGGCCCCACCGGAATCACCGACGGAGACATTGAGCGTCGGAGGCGGCGACTATGCGTTTGCTCAGCGCTGCGCCTTCGGTCGATACCGCTCGAGAAATGCGGGCGGCATGCGCACCGGACGGCCCGTCGAGAGCATCAAGCACACGTAGTCAACGGTCGCGCGCACGAGCGTCTTGCCCGTCTCCTCGGCAACGATCTGGAATTTGCGCGTGACACGCAGCTTTTGATCGCTGTGCGCGATCCACGTGGCGACGATCACCTTGTCGTCGATGAAGGCTGGCGCCAGATACTCGAGCTCGGAACGCCGCACCGCCATGCCGCGATCCATCCGCAGGCAGTCCTCGAGGGAAACGCCGAGCGACGCCGAATGCGCCCACGCACAACGATCGAGCCAGCGCACGTACGCGGCATTGTTTACGTGGCGATACTCGTCGATCTCGGAGTCGATCACGACGAGGGACAGGGTGAACGGCTCGGGATAATCCCACTCGATCTGCGGCGCTTGCATCGTGCAATGATGCCATCAACGGCGGCGTTTTCGCTTGGTTCAGGCTTCGGAAGAAATGCTGAAGAGCGCTTGCTGCGCTGACGTCCCCGGGCGTGGTGTACGAGGGTTTTTCTGATCCGAGCTTTCCTGCTCGGAAACCGTAGGGGAGACGCGGTCCCGAAGGGCCGCGGAGTCTTCCGAGGCGGTCACCGTGAGTTCTCGGTTAAGGTTGGGTTA
>DASZSS010000513.1:0-2151 GCA_035548535.1 Steroidobacteraceae bacterium | reverse complement strand
CACGCGATGCGCGATCTCCACCTGGCCGACGAGCGCATCGTGCCGGCCGAAATCGTCGAGCAGCTCGCGCTGGGCGCTGCTTCGCGTCAGCGACTGGAATTCGTGCTGGCCGTGAATGTCGATGAGGATGTTTCCGAGATCGCGCAGCAACTGCACCGGCACGATCTGGCCGTTGAGATAGGCACGCGAGCGTCCGTCGCTCGCGATCACACGCCGCACGTGCAGCTCGGCGTCCGTGCTGATGGATTGCTCTTCGAGCCAGCGTTTCAGCTCGCGCGGCGCGCGGAGCAGATCGAACGTGCCGGAGATCTCCGCGCGTTCGGCTCCGGCGCGGACCACTTCCGCGCCGGCACGGCCTCCCGCAAGAAGCTGCAGAGCATCCACCATGATGGACTTGCCCGCGCCTGTCTCGCCCGTGAGCACCGTCATGCCCGGCCGCAATTCCAGCTCGATCACGTCGATGATCGCGAAATCACGAATCTGCAGATGAGTGAGCATGGTTCTCGGTATCAGCGGGAGTGGTCGCGTCCGCCGCGACCCCATTGGAGTTTCGAGCGCAGCAGTCGATAGTAATCGTGGTCCGGCGGGTGGAGCAGGGTGATGCGCTCCTGCGCCGCCCTGATTTGCAGCGAGTCGTCCGGCCGCAGCTCGCCGAGCACGACGCCGTCGCACACGACCTGTGCCTGCGTCTCGAAGCGCTCGATCAGCTTTATGTCCACCACCGAGCGTCCGGAGACCACGACCGGCCGGTCCGACAGCGTGTGCGGACAGATGGGCGCGAGCACCAGCACGTCGAGCCCCGGCTCGACGATCGGGCCGCCGCATGACAGCGCGTACGCGGTGGAGCCGGTGGCGCTGGCAACGACGATGCCGTCGCCCGCATGGCTGTTGACGTAACGTCCGTTCACCAGCACCTCGAAATCCAGCATCCGCCCCGACGCGGCCTTCTGCAGGACGACGTCGTTGAGTGCGAGCGATTCCGTCACGCTGCCGTCTGCGGCACGCACCGTCGCGCGCAGCAGCATGCGTTCTTCGGTGGCCAGCTTGCCGGCGAGGGCGGCGTCGATGGCGACCATCATGTCCTGGGGCATCACGTCCGTGAGAAAGCCGAGCCGGCCCCGGTTGATGCCGAGGAGGGGCACGCCATGATGGGCTACCAGCCGGGCGGCGTAGAGCAGAGTGCCGTCGCCGCCAATGGCGACGACCAGGTCCGCGCGCTGGGCGATCTGCGCCTCCGGTACGGGCACGACGTCGCCGTTGAGCCAATCCGGCAATTGGCCGTCGTCGATGACCAGCACCTGCGCGCAGCGGGCCTTGAGACCGGGCAGCAGCGCGCTCACCGACTCCGCGACACGCGCATCGGCGAAGCGACCGACCAGCGCGCACGCGCGTACCGGAAAGGTCATGTGTGCCTCGATGAAACCTGGGCGACCTGACGATAGGACGCGGCACTTAATCACGGGGCGCATGCGGGATTCAACGGCCACGCATCGGACCGCGAGGCGCGCCGCAACCCGGAGGCGCCGGGAGCCCTACGCGGCGCCAGCGAGCGCTTGAGAACGTCGCGCGGGCACCCCACTTTGCGGCAGCCAGCTTGCTTGACGCTCGCGGCAGCCGTCGCTAGCTTCCGCAGGCATCGCCGACTGGCTCAGGCCCACGGCTATCGCGCAAAACTATGGCGCAGGAAACTCGAGACGAACCGCTGAATGAACGAGCCCAGCAGCTCTTGCGGGTGCTCATCGAGAACTACATCCGCGATGGGCAGCCGGTGGGCTCGCGTGTGCTGTCGCGGGAATCGGGATTGAGTCTGAGCTCCGCGACCGTCCGCAATGTGATGGCCGACCTGGAGGAGCTCGGGTTCGTCACCTCGCCGCACACCTCCGCCGGTCGCGTGCCGACGGACAAGGGCTACCGCTTCTTCGTGGATACCTTGCTGCACGTGCAGCCGCTCGAGAGCGAAGCGGTCACCGAGCTGCGCCGGCAGCTCGATGCCGGTCACGACAGCGCAACGTCGCTGGTGGCCACCGCGTCGCAACTGCTCTCGAGCATCACGCACCTCGCGGGCGTGGTCACGATCCCGCGCACGCAGCAGGCGGCCATCACGCACATCGAGTTCGTCGGGCTCTCGGAGAACCGGGTGCTCGCCGTGCT
>DASZSS010000512.1:0-1744 GCA_035548535.1 Steroidobacteraceae bacterium | reverse complement strand
TGTTGATCGCGGCGCGCGCGATTCAGGGGCTCGGCGGCGCGATCGTCTCGGCGGTGGCGCTGTCGCTCATCATGAACATGTTCACGGATGGGGCCGAGCGCGCGAAAGCGATGGGGGTGTACGGATTCGTCTGCGCCGGTGGCGGCAGCATCGGACTTCTGCTGGGCGGCAGCTTGACGAGCGCGCTGAACTGGCACTGGATCTTTCTGGTGAATCTGCCGATCGGTATCGCCGTGTACGCGCTGTGCATGGCGCTCATCCCGAACATGAAGTCGCAAGTGGCGGATCGGCGTCTCGACGTGTGGGGTGCGATCACGGTCACTTCGTCGCTGATGCTGGCCGTGTATGCCATCGTCAACGGCAATGAGGCGGGCTGGACGTCCGCGCAGACGATCGGGCTCCTCGCGGGCGCGGCGGTGTTGCTCGCTGCATTCCTTGCGATCGAGGCGCGTGTCGCGTCGCCGCTCATGCCGCTCGCGATCTTCAAGCTGCGCAATCTCACCATATCGAACGCCGTGGGCATTCTGTGGGCCGCAGGCATGTTCGCGTGGTTCTTCATCTCCGCGCTGTATCTGCAGCTCGTGCTCGGATATGGGCCGATGCAGGTCGGCCTCGCGTTCCTGCCGGCGAACCTCATCATGGCGGCCTTCTCGCTCGGTCTGTCCGCGAAGCTCGTGGCGCGCTTCGGCATTCGTGCGCCGCTCGGCATCGGGTTGCTCTGCGGTGCGCTCGGGCTCGCGCTGTTGGCGCGCGCCCCGCTCGACGGCAACGTCTTGGTCGATGTCCTGCCCAGCATGGTGCTGCTCGGCGTCGGGGCGGGCATTGCGTTCAATCCGCTGCTCATTGCAGCCATGAGCGATGTGGCGCCGAGCGAGTCGGGTCTCGCCTCGGGCATCGTGAACACCGCATTCATGATGGGTGGAGCGCTGGGGCTGGCCATTCTGGCAAGCCTCGCGGCTGCTCAGACTCATGCGTTGCTCGCTGATGGTGCGACAACGCAGGCGGCATTGAATGGCGGCTATCGGATGGCGTTTGCGTTGGGCGCGGTATGCACGGCCGCGGCTGCCGCTCTCGGGAGTGCGCTCCTGCGCGTCAGGATTCCGGCGGCGAGTGCCGAGCACGAGGCGGCTCCGGCTGCGGTCGCGGCGAGTGTGAACGAGTAGGTCGCAAGCATCCGTGTGGCTTGCGTAGAGACGTCATCGCGATGTCGCCGCAGGCCCGAGGGGCTCGCAAGGCGGAGGGTTCGCGGAGGAATCCGCGAGTCGCGTGATGCGCCCCGTACAATATTCCCGCGTCCCATTCGTCTACGCTAGCGAATGGACGCGGTAACCCCTCACATGCCCTTCGAGCAAGACGAGCACATCGCGCGCGCGGTTCGGCGTGAGCGCGGCAGGCTCCGCGCCTTCATTCGCCGCCGCGTGCTGGACGACGGCGAAGCCGAAGACATATTGCAGGACGTGCTCTACGAGCTCGTTGCTGCCTACCGCCGATTGCAACCACTCGAGGAAGTGGGGGCGTGGTTGTTCCGTGTCGCGCGCAACCGAATCACCGACTTCTTTCGCAAGAAGCGAGCGGTGCCGCTCGGCACGTTGGCGGAATCCGCGCCCGCGCTCCCCGCCGACACGCTCGACGACGCCGCAGCTCCGGTGCTGGATGAGTTATTGCTGGTTGCCGACGACGCGCCGGACGTCGCGCTCGCGCGGCAGATGCTGCTCGAGGATCTCGCGGCCGCAATCGAAGAGCT
>DASZSS010000511.1:0-4374 GCA_035548535.1 Steroidobacteraceae bacterium | reverse complement strand
GTGTTGAGCCGAGTGCGCGAGCTGGCCGCCGCACTGCCCGAGCATCACACGGTGAACCTGATGGATGTGCTGCGCTGGCCCGGCGTCGTGCGCGACGACAGTGCAGGCGGCGAGGAGCTGATGAATGCTGCTCGCGAGCTGTTCACGGCAGCCGTGGCGGACCTCGTCGCCGCGAGGTCACGCGAAGGCGTGCGTCTGCGCGAGCTGATCGAGCAGCGCTGCACGAGCCTCGCAACGCTGGTCGCGCAGGTCCGCGCCCGCCTACCGGAAGTCCGCACGCGCATACGCGAGCGCCTGAACGAACGGCTGGCCGAGCTGAAAGCGCAGATCGATCAGGACCGCCTCGAGCAGGAGTTGGCGCTGCTCCTGCAACGGCTGGACGTCGACGAGGAGCTCGATCGGCTCACCGGTCACATCGCGGAGATCCGCCGCATCGTCGACGGCGGCGAGCCCGCCGGGCGGCGGCTCGACTTCCTGATGCAGGAACTGAACCGTGAGGCGAACACCCTGTCGTCGAAGTCCCAGGACCTGGAGACGACCCGCGCGGCGGTCGAGATGAAAGTCGTGATCGAGCAGATGCGCGAGCAGGTCCAGAACATCGAGTAGCGCGTCGCAACGGCTGCCCGAGCCCGATCATCGGAGCTTGCCGCGATTGCGCCGTCCCCCAATGACCACGTCGCCCGCGGACAGCGCGGAAGAAGGCATCTTCGTTCGGTGTGCTGGCGGTCTCGAGAGTGTTCCCATGGCGGTAGTCTTTACGCCCAAGTCCTCCCGCCGCGCGCGAACACGGGACTACGCGACCGCGCTTGCCTGAGCGATTGCCCGCCGGCCCGCCGATCTCGCCGCTGCCTTCCATGGTCAACGTCCCGTGCGAATGCACCCGTGACGTGCCGGAACGAACACGCGGGCGCCGATCTGGAAAGAACCCGCGTCGCTCACGCGCTTCAGCGAGAAACTTCAGCAACGCGTCAGACAAACGTCTGGACAAGTTCAGACGCGCGAACGAGTGATTGCGCGTGCTTGCAGATTTTGCGAGTCTTTCGCCATGCCATCTGCCATCCAGGATGTTGCCGCCGATCTGCTGAAGTCGGTTGGCACGAAGCGGTTCGGAACTGTCCTTGCAGATCCGCCGTGGCGGTTCGTGAACCGCACCGGCAAGATGGCTCCCGAACATCGACGTCTCAGCCGATACGGGACGATGACGACGGATGAGATCGCGGCTCTCCCGGTCGCCAGCATTGCCGCAGATGTTGCGCATCTATACCTCTGGGTTCCGAATGCGCTGTTACCCGATGGCTTGAAGGTCATGGAAGCGTGGGGCTTCCAATACAAGTCGAACATCGTGTGGCACAAGCTGCGGAAGGATGGCGGGAGCGACGGACGTGGGGTCGGCTTCTATTTCCGCAACGTAACCGAGCTGGTGCTGTTTGGCGTCCGCGGAAAGAATGCTCGAACGCTGCAACCGGGGCGCCGGCAGGTCAATTACATCGGCACTCGCAAACGTGAGCATTCCCGAAAGCCCGACGAGCTATACGATGTGATCGAAGCTTGCAGCTTCCGCCCGCATATTGAGCTCTTCGCGCGTGGTACGCGACCAGGGTGGTCAGTGTGGGGCGATCAGGCGAACGACGCCTACGAGCCAACCTGGGACACCTACGCTCACAACTCAGCCTCGCAGCGGCTGGTGGCCTGCAGCAGCACCGAGGCCGATTAGCTTTCGTCTTCTTCCGCGCCGAGAGTCGGTGGAACGCCGCGACGACCCCTTCGGTTCTTCGCCATCCTCATGGCTTCTTTCCTGCGTAGTGCCGCTTTCAGCGCTTCGGGCCCGTCGTCAACGTACAACTTGGGTGTTATCGCGAACGTCAAGATCGGACATCCGCCGCCACCCCCGCCCTCAATGCGTGGCCAGAGTTTTTCGTGGTGTGTCGTACTGGAGCCGTAGCTCGCTCCCTTGCCGAGCCGATCGAAAATCTCCTGAAGCTCCGTCGCGCGCGTAATGATCACGCCGACGTCTATGGCGCGCAGGTCAAATAACAGCCTGAAATTATTCAAGTCGCGGTCGAAAAACGGGTCTTTGTTGTTCCATTCCAGCTCAACCGCAACCCGCCCTTTCACGCAATCGACGGCGTGCGTTGGACTCGCATACGTCCTCCCATCTACCACCACGGACGTCTCGAAGGACTTCTCTTGCCAACCTCGACTATCGAAGGCACCGTTGATACCGATGGAGATGGGCGACAGCCGTCCGCCGGCGACCACAATCTCGGAGCGCAATAGTCGGAACTCGCGTAAAACTTCAACGATTTCCTTCCATTCGTCAGGGCACGCCGTCGCGAGAACACCCGTTGCATTGCGCCACTCCCTGACGTGGTAGAGCTCTCTCAAATCCTCGGGAATCAGATGCTCGGTGGACATCACAGGGATGATGCCCGACTTGAGCTGCGCACGTCGACGCTCGGTCCGGCGCCAGGACGCCGTGCCCCCTGCCTCAGGTGCACGAGCGGGAACGACTGCGGCGGTTGTACACTTGCATTGCCTTCGTCGGAGGCATGAAAGCGCAGCTTCGCTCCTAGCTGTGCGGTACACGAAGGCACGAGGCAACCATGCCCAACAAGATGCGGTTATTGTTTCCAATCCTCGGCGCTTCCATTCTTAGTGCACCGTTCGCGCTGGCGGATGAACCGTCGGCGCCCGCTCAGTCGCCGGCCGTCGTCTGGCTGCGCGGCCTCTCGGATCTGGAGAAGCTGAAACAGTCCAACCCGGATCACTACGCGCGGGCCGAGCGCATCATGGCGGCCGCGGATCAGGTGTGTCAGCCGGGGCCGCTCCGGGCCATCCCCACCGAGGCGAAGGCGAAGGACGTGAGCTGCGAAAGCATGCTCGTGCTCACGAGCTACCCGCCCAAGCGGCAGATCGGGTTCACGCTGGATGACGTGCACTACGTCGCACTCGTCGTGCTGACGGAGGCCGCGGCGCAATTTCAGCGCGTACCCCTCGATCGCACCCGGTAACCCTGGACTCGATGGCCGCACCCGCTACAGCCGCCCGGCGCGGCCGTCTCTTCGTGATCGCCGCCCCATCGGGCGCCGGCAAGACCTCGCTCGTCAAAGCGCTGCTCGAGCGCCGGCCCGAGCTGCGGCTCTCGATCTCGCACACCACGCGCAAGATGCGGCCGACGGAGCAGCCGGGCCGCGAGTACTACTTCGTCTCGGTCGACGAATTCCGCGAGCGCATCGCGCGCGGCGAGTTCCTCGAGCACGCTCAGGTCTTCGACAACTACTACGGCACGGGGCGCGCGCCCGTCGAAGAGCAGCTCGCCCAGGGGCACGACGTCATCCTCGAGATCGACTGGCAGGGCGCGCAGCAGGTGCGCCGGGCCATGCCGGCGTGCGTATCGATCTTCATCTTGCCGCCCTCGCGGCGGGCGCTCGAGGAGCGTCTGCGCAATCGGCAGACGGATTCAGACGAGGTGATCGAGCGACGGCTGCGCGACGCGGTCGGGGACATGTCGCACTACAACGAGTTCGACTATGTCGTGGTGAACGACTCGTTCGAGCGCGCCGTCAGCGACCTCAGCCGCATCATCGCGGGAAACGGCGCCGATCTCGTCGCCTCCCGGCCGTCGCTGCAGGCGCTGCTGCAAGACCTGCTGGGCTGAAGCGCAGGTACAGCGAGACGGCGCGTGCATCGGCAAGCACACCACGCTGGCCGAGCTGCGTGATGACCGCGCGCAGCGCCGGACGGCACCTCCGCGCGCGTCACTTCGGTGAGCGGACCGGGCGTGGTGTCCTTGCCGGGGGCAGAGATCAAAGGGCACGCAGCAAAAGGGCAGGCTGCCCCGGCCCCGCGAACCCCCTGCCGCCCCCGCGCCGAGGCCTGCGAAACCGCCCGCCAAAGACGGGTGATCGCGGCGCCTGCGAGCGTGTTGGAACCGCTGCAACGCTGGCCTGATCGGCGCGCGTCCCTTATAGTTCAAACCCTTTCGCCCGCGAGTCGCGGGCGCCTCCAAAGCTTGCAACCCATGGCCCGTATCACCGTCGAAGACTGTCTGAAAAACGTCGATAACCTGTTCCAGCTCGTGCTGCTTGCCGCCCAGCGCGCGCGCCGGCTCGCCAATGGCGCCGAGCCCACCGTGAACTGGGAGAACGACAAGCCCACCGTGGTCGCGCTGCGCGAGATCGCGGCCGGCAACATCACCGTCGACATGCTCCGCGAGCCGGAACCGCCGCCGGTCGACAATGCGATGACCCTGGACGAAGCGGCTCAGTCCACGTTCCGCGCCCCGCAGTTCGGCCTCGGAGACTAAGGCCCGACGCCTTACGCCCGAGCCATGGACTACGCGTCTTCGCTCCTGGGACTGCTGCCCGGCGGAAG
>DASZSS010000510.1:0-8098 GCA_035548535.1 Steroidobacteraceae bacterium | reverse complement strand
AACGCAGGCACGCCGAACACGACGGACAGCACGCCCTTCGGCAAGCCGGCATCCTCGAGCGCACGCGCGACTTCAAGCGCCGAGCCCGGCGTTTCCTCGGCGGGCTTCACGATGACCGAGCAGCCGGCGCCGAGCGCCGAGCCGATCTTGCGAGCGGGATTGCCGATCGGGAAATTCCAGGGCGCAAAGCCCGCGACCGGTCCGACAGGCTCCTTCACCACCGTCATGCGCACGCCCGCGGCACGCTGCGGCAGCACGCGACCGTAAGCGCGGCGCCCTTCTTCCGCATACCAGTGGAAGATCTCGGCCGCGAGCGAGACTTCCCATTTGGCTTCGGCGAGCGTCTTGCCCTCTTCGAGCGTCGCGATGCGCGCGATGCGGTCCGCGCGCTCGAGCAGCAGGTCGGCGGCCTTGTGCAGAATCTTGCCGCGCTCGTGCGGCGGCACCGCGCGCCACTTCGGAAAGCTCTCCTGCGCGGCGGCGAGCGCGCGATCGAGGTCTTCCGTGCTCGCGTGCGGCAGCTCGCCGAGCGTCGCGCCCGTCGCCGGGCTCACGACCGGCTGGCTCTTGCGCGAGCCTTTCGCGACCCACTCGCCTGCGATGAACAACTTCAGATCGGCGTACGGCTCGCTCGCGGTGCGCGCGGCCTGATTCGTTACGGCTTGGCTCGTTGACACGGAAATTCTCCTGCGGACTCTTCACTCGGTCTGCGCGCAGACCGACACGACAACTCGGCCCGGACGGTGCGCCCAAAGCCGCTTGCGGGGACGGCGATTCTACCCGGCGGCGGCCCGCGCCTGACGCGCGAGCGCGTCGAAATCGTCTTCCGGGGTCAGGTAGCGGCCGCTCAGCACGTCGTAGCGACCGGAGGCGAGATCCAGGCACATGCGCGCGCAGCGGGCGAGGCCGAGCGCCGGATCGTGATTGGCCTTGATCTGCTTCAGAAACTCGATCATCCCGGGCACGTAGCGCTGCGCGTCCAGATCGCTGATGGTGGCCTCGGCCATGTCGGTGTAGACGGTGCCCGGCTCGATCGCGAACGCGCTGATGCCGTGCGGCTTCACTTCCGCGGCCACCTGCGCGGTGAGGCGGATCTCAGTTGCTTTACCAACACAGTACGCGGAGAGGTTCGGCTCCACGCGCGTGCCGCCGAGGCTCGCGATGTTGATGATGCGGCCGGCGCCGCGCTTGATCATCTCGGGCAGCACCGCGCTCATGTAGAGAAACGGGCCGCGCACGTGCACGGCCTGCGCCGCCCACCACTCGTCCGGATCGAGGGTGCCGATCGGACCGAACGGCCCCGCGAGGCCCGCGTTGTTGACGAGCAGCGTCGTCGGACCGAAATGGCTGTGCGCCGCGCTGACCACGCGCTCGACGTCCTTGCGATGGGTCACGTCTCCGGGCACCGCGAGCGCCTGCCCGCCCGCCGCTTTGATCTCCGCGACCGTCGCGTCGATCTGCTTCGTCGAGCGCGCGGTGACGGTGACACACGCGCCCTCCGCAGCGAATGCCTTCGCGATCGCCTTGCCGAAGCCGCGCCCGCCGCCGGTGACGAGCGCGACCTGACCGGCCAGCTCATTTGCCATCGTCCGCTCCTCGCCACGGCTCGCCGGTCACGGGATGTGCGTAGTGAAACGGCACGACGCCGGTCTCGGGCCATCTGACGGGCTTCGGGTCCGTCACGATCTCATCGGGTCCCAGCGGGTCTTCGGGGAAGGTCTTCGCGAAGAACGGCTCGGTGCGCACGGGCCAATGCGCCCAGCCCTGCTCGAACGTGCCTTGGAACACGCACACGTTGCCGCACACGCGAATCTTCCAGACCCCGCCTTCGTTCACGTATTCGTTCTCGTACAGCCCGCCTTCCCACCACTGCTGCGGCAGTCTGCCCGGTCCGCCGGGCCGCGTCTCGTGGCTGCCGGCCTGCATGATGTAACGAAAACGGCCCTTGGCCGTCTTGCGGTCAGGCGCCACGTCGACGATGTCTTGCAACTGCGGGTGATCGAGCAGGAAGCCGGGCACCGGACCGTTCACGCCGCCGGTGAAGCTCTTCCTGAATCGCTCACAGTAGAGCCGGCGCAAGCCGGCCTTGCCGCGGAACACGCCGCCCATGAAGCGCACCTCGCCGTCGTCGGCGAAGAGCGCGACGACCTCGTCGTACAGACATTTGTCGAGGTAGTAGCCGTACGCGTGCTGCAACCGCCTGATGGCGTGGATGTCCTCCAACGCTCCCACTTGTTTCTCGAGTTGCTCGATTCTTCTCACGAGCGCGGGAATCAGGTCTGTCGGGGTCATGATGACGGCGCGTGATGAGATACTGAGGTCGGAGGATCATAACGTGCCCGAAACCAAGATCGCCCCTTCACCGAAATACAAGCGTATCGCCACCGAGGAGGCTTGGGCGCCGCCCGAGCTGATCACGGAGTTCCGCCGGCTGATCGAGAAGAAGCTCGTCGACGACCCGGCGTTCGTGAGCCTCTGGGGTTACTACGGCAGCCATCCGAGCCAGCGCGCGCAGGACCTGCTGCGTAGGATTCAGCGCATCGACGAGACGCGCATCGCCGACATGGACGCGACCGGCATCGATCTGCAGCTCCTGCTTCTCACCGCGCCCGGCGTGCAGGTCATGGACAAGGAGACCGCGCTGTCGATGGCGAAGCTCAGCAACGATCGCGTTGCGGACGCCGTGAAGAAGTGGCCGACGCGCTTTGCGGCGCTCGCGGCGGTCCCGCCGCAGGACCCGGCCGCGGCGGCGAAAGAGCTGGAACGCGCGGTGAAGACGCTCGGCTTGAAAGGCGCCGTGATCAACTCGCACACGCGCGGCGAGTTTCTCGACGATGCGAAGTTCTGGGACATCTTCGCGGCGGCCGAGGCGCTCGATGTTCCGATTTACATCCACCCGTCCGGCCCGCCGAAGTCGATGGCGCAGCCGTTCCTCGAGCGCGGGCTCGAGGGCGCGGTGTTCGGGTTCGGGGTCGAAGTCGCGCTGCACGTCCTGCGCATCATCGTGAGCGGTGCGTTCGACCGCTTCCCGAACCTCAAGATCGTCATCGGGCACACGGGTGAAGGGCTGCCGTTCTGGCTCTACCGGCTCGACTACATGCACACGGCATCCGTGCGCTCGGGCCGTTACGAGACGCTGAAGCCGCTGAAGAAGAAGCTCAGCGACTACATCCGCGAGAATCTCTACGTGACCAACAGCGGCGTGGCGTGGGAGCCGTCCGTGAAGCTGTGCCAGGAAGTGCTCGGCGTGGATCGCGTGATGTATGCGATGGACTACCCGTACCAGTTCGTGCCCGAAGAGGTCACGATCAACGACAACTTCGCGATGAGCGACGCGGACAAGAAGAAGTTCTTCCAGACAAACGCCGAGCGGGTGTTCAAGCTCTGAGCGCCCGCTGCGGCGGCCGCGCGTGGCCGCGAGATACCGTCTCAGTTCTGCGCGGTCGCCGCCGGTTTGCCGAGGTGCTTCTCGAAGAACGCGAGGATGCGCTCGTACGCCTCGACTCTGTGCTTCTCGTCGAAGAACCCGTGCCCCTCGCCCCACTCGGTGAACCACTCCGGCGGATTGCCCGCCTTCGTCAGCGCATCGCGCATACGTACGGCGTGCTCGTAGGGCGCGCGCTCGTCGATCTTGCCGTGCAGGAGCAGCACCGCCGCACGAATCTTGTCGGCGTTGTAGACGGGTGAGCGCCGCTTGAGCTCCTCGGTGTCCGTACCTACCGCCGCCTTCAGATAAGTCACGCCGCTCTCGACGCTCTGGATGTCGCCCCTCTCGAACATCAGCGGCAGGTCGTACACGCCCGCGAGACCCACGGCGCAGCGGAACATGTCCGGCTCACGGAAAGCTCCGGTGAGCGCGGCGTACGCGCCGTAGCTGCCTCCGTAAATGCAGATTCGCTTCGCGTCGGCGACGCCATCGCCGATGGCCCAGCGCACGCCGTCCGTGATGTCGTCCTGCATCTCGCGGCCCCAGCGTCCGAACCCGGCGTCCTCGAAGTCGCGCCCGCGCCCGCCCGACCCGCGATAGTTCACCTGCAACACCGCGTAGCCGCGCGAGGCAAAGAGCTGCGCCTCCCAGTCGAAATCCCACGCGTCGTAAACCCCGTGCGGTCCGCCATGAACGAGCACGATCATGGGCAGCTTCTTTTGCGGTACGCCGTGCGGCACGGTGAGGTAGCCGCGAATCTTCAGGCCGTCGCGCGCCACGAACTCGATGGGGTACGCATCCCCCAGCTCGTCGACCTTGATGTCCGGATAGGCGACGAGGTGCTGCAGCAGCTTGTGGTTCTTCACGTCCACGACGATGAACACCGGCGGCGTGCGCGGGGCCGAAATGACCGCGACCGCGTACGACATGTCGTCCGTCTCGCTCGTGATCTGGACGTTGTGCCCCTTGAAGAGCGACCGCAGCCATTGATGAGCCTGAGCCAGCGGATGCTGCGGATCGGGATACCAGTACTCCGGAAAGTGATCGACATAGACGAATCCCCACGGCTTGTTATGGGGATCGACCCCGAGCGGCTCGGTATCCACGTCCTTGTTCCGATACAGGAGCTGTTCCGCGCCGGAGGCGGCGGACCACCTGAACACGCCGGCGGTCGGCGCATCGCGATCGTCGATCACGAGGAACTCGTCGGGCGCGCCGGTCGGTCCGACGGGGATCAGGGTTGCACGCAACGGCGCGGTGCTCACGAGGCGCTCCCATTGATGCTTCGGTCCGAGCCGGAACACTTCGTTCGAGCCCTCGCGATCGTGCCCGTAGACGAGAGCGACGTTGTATGCGCTGTCGATGATGAAGGTGCCGTTACGCAGTGGCGAGCCGACGACCTTGGAGAGCACTCCGGTATTCAGGTTCATGCGGTACACCGCGTTGACATCGCCCTCGATGCCATACCCGTACGTCTGCATGAGCACGTCGCGCTCGTTGCCCGGGATGGTGCCGATCACGGAGCCGGCGGCCTCGACGGACTGGCGCTTCGTGATGTGCGTGCCGGTCTGCATCACTCCCGCCTGATACCCGAAGAGCAGCTCCGCGTCCTTGCCGTTGGCGTCGAGCCGGATGATCTCGCCTGTCGGCGCCTTGTAGGAGTTGTAACCGGGAAAGACACGCGCGGGCTCGATCAGCAGGAACTTGTCGCCGGCCCACCTGAACGAGGCGATGTCGGTCTCGTCGCCGAACGTCGTGTACGCGCTGGTCTTCAGATCCGGATAGTGCAGGATCGCGATGGATTCGCGGCCGTTCTGGCGGCGCGTGAACGCGAGGTACTGGCCATGCGGCGAGATCTTCAGCGACTGGAACTGTGGGAAGTTCGTGAAGCGCTCGATGGGCGGCGGTTCCGCCGCGAGCGCGAATAAGGGGCAGCCGAGCGCGACGAGACCCGCGAGACCGATGCGCATCGTCGTTGTCCTTGTTCTATCCCTGACACAGCCATTGTACTCATTTCCAGCGGGCGAGTAGATACACGCCCAGGAGCACGAGCGCCGTCCCGAGCGCAATCCAGATCGTGAACGGCTCTCCGAGCAGCAGCACGCTTAACAGAATCGTCGACAGCGGCCCGATATTGCCCGTCTGCGCGGTCACGTTGGACCCGACGCGCTCGATCGCGAGCATCACCAGGAGTACCGGCAGAAACGTGCACGCGATCGCGTTGAGAAGTGAGAGCCAGATCACCTGCGGCGCGACGTGCAGCGCCCCGATGGGCCGCAGCAGAAAGAACTGCGCAACGCAAAGAATGCTCGCCACACTCGACGAGATGCCGGTGATCCGCAGAGCGCCCAGCCGCTTCACTACCTGTCCGCTATAGAGCAGATAGAGCGCATAGCTGATCGCGCTTCCCAGAACGAGCAGCGATCCGAGCACCACGTGCGAGCCGCTGGTCGTCACGTCGTGGCCGAACACGACGACGATGCCGAGATAGCTCGCGAGAAGCGCGAGCCACTGCCGCTGGGAAACGTGCTGCTTGAACAACAGCATGCTGATGACGAGCACGAACGTCGGGTTCAAGTAGAGGATCAGCCGCTCGAGGCTCGCGCTGATGTACTGCAGGCCCATGAAGTCCAGGAAGCTCGCGAGGTAGTAGCCGCAGAACCCGAGGGCGATGAGCGTGAGCCAATCCCGCCGCGTGAGCGCCGGCTTGCCGCGGCTCGCATACACGCACAAGCCGACGAAGAGCGGCAGCGCGAACAGCATGCGATACATGAGCAGCGTCACCGCATCGACGTCGTAGCGGTACGCGAGCTTCACGATGATCGCCTTGCCGGAGAACGCGATCGCGCCTGCGCTCGCGAGCGCGACGCCCTGCAGGCGACTGGATTTGCGGTCGGGATCGTTCAAGTGGATGCCTTCATTATTCATGAAGGCATCCGGCGCGGCCAGTCGCGCGAGCTCTCTCTTTCGGGCTAGTTGTGACGCGCCATCAACAACTCGACTTCCGGCGGGATCGGCGCGACGTCGATCTCGACGTTGATGCAGGTCGCCTTGCGGCTCGCGAACGCGGCGTCGAGCGCCGGCGCGAGCTCCTCGATGTGCGTGACGTGCGTGCCCTGCGCGCCGAATGCACGCGCGACGTCGTGATAGCGCGCGTCCCCGAGGCGCGTGCCGAGCACGCGATCGCGACCCGACACGATTTCCTGAAAGTGCTGCGAGGCCGCCCAGCTCCGATTGTTCATGATCAGCACGACGATCGGTAGCTTGTGTCGCACCATCGTATCGAACTCCGCAATCGTGAATCCGACCGCGCCGTCGCCCGCCAGGCACAGCACGGGCCGATTCGGGTGCGCTACCTGTGCACCGAGCGCGAGCCCGAGGCCGAATCCCACCGCGCCGAGAAAGCCATGCGTGATGTAGCTGCCCGGCCGCCCTTGGCGAATCGTCTCGTTGAGCCAGTGATACGACTCGGCCCCGTCGCCGACGACGATCGCGTCCTCGGGCAGATGATCCGCGATCGTGGCGACCACCTGATACGGATGAATCGGCGGTGCCGTGCGCGTGAGCCACTCCGCGAAGCGTTTGCGTCGGGCGGCTTTGGCATCCTGGATCGTCCGTTGCCAGGCGGAGAGATCCGGCCACCGCCGCTCACGAGCCTGCGCAAGGAGCGCTCGCAGAGCCTCGCGAGTGTCCGCAACGATCGGCACGGCCGCGTCGCGCAGGCGGCCGATCTCCTTCGGGTCGATCTCGACGTGAATGAGCTGTGCCGCGCTCGGCACCAGGCGATCGCTGATGCCCATCGTGAAGAGCCCGAAGCGCACGCCGAGCGCGAGCACCACATCGGGACGCGCATCCCCCGCCGTCAGATCCGAGAGCTTGTGATACGTGCCGCCATACAGGGGATGGCTGCTCGGCAGGAGCCCATGGGCCTGGAAATCCGAGAACACCGGAATGCCCGTGCATTCGACGAACGCGCGCAGCTCCGCGCCCGCGTCGCTCTGCCACGCGCCCGGTCCGATCATCACGATCGGACGCTTCGCGGTGGCGAGCAGATCGAGTGCCTGCTCGATCGCGCGCTCCGCAGGGGCTACGGGCGAGTCGAGCTGAAGATTGCGCGGCACGCGTACCGCACTTTCATCCACGGCAGCGGTGAGCACATCCGACGGCAAGTCGAGCAGCACCGGGCCCGTCGGGCCGGAAGTCGCGAGCCGCACGGCCTGCGCGACGAGCCGCGGGATCTGCGTGGGCGTCGTGATCTGATGGGCCCACTTCATCACCGGGCGCGCGATCGCGACTTGGTCGAGGCCGGCCTGCAGCGTGTTCGTCTCGGCATCGCGCAGCGCCGCCGAACCGCTGAGATACAGCACGGGCGTCCGATCGAGGTACGCATTCGCCATCGACGTGACGGCGTTCGTGAAGCCCGGCCCGGCCGTCACCATGGCGACGCCGAGCGTGCGGGCGGCGCGCGCGTAGCCTTCGGCCGCGTGACCCGCAGCCACTTCGTGGCGAGTGTCGATGATCGGCACGCCGTGGGCCGCGAGCGATTGAAAGATCGTTTCCAGATGGGCGCCGTGCAGACCGAACACGTGCCGCACGTTCGCCGCCAGGAGAGTGCGGACGACCAGCTCGCCGCCTGTGACCGTTGCCATATCGAACCCCTCCGCGTGGTGC
>DASZSS010000509.1:0-3144 GCA_035548535.1 Steroidobacteraceae bacterium | reverse complement strand
GCTGCTGCGGGTCCGGAAGCGTCGTCGGATCGATCGCAAACGCGGCGCCAGCGCAGAGCAGCGCCGCCAGTAAGACGAGTAAGAGAATGCGCATCAGGACCCCGCCCGCGGACTGCCCGCGATCAGGGGCTCGAAGTCGCGCTTCCAGACTTCCATCGTCAGCGCACCCGAGTGCTTGTGAACGATGACGCCGTTCGCATCGACCAGGAAGCTCTCCGGCGCGGCGCTGACGCCCAGGTCGATTGCGAGGCGCCCCTCCCGATCGACGGCGATCTGCGAGTAGGGGTTGCCGAGATCGCTGAGCCATTGGAGCGCGAGCGTGTCTTCGTCGCGCCAGTTCACGCCGATGAGCGGCACCTGATTCATCTCTTGGATCTTCAGCAGCGTGTCGTGCTCCTGCCGGCACGTCACGCACCACGTGCCCCAGACATTCAGGACATAGGGCTTACCCAAGAGTGCTTTCGAGCTGACCTTCGTGCCCGGATTCGTGAGATTCGGCAAGTCGAATGCCGGCACCGGTTTGCCGATGAGGACCGACGGAATGATGCGCTCGCCACGCGGCGCGCGCAGAATGCCGATGAGCAGCACGAGCGCCAGCACGGCGAACGCGAGCGGCGCGATGATGAACCGGTTCTTCATCCGCCCACCTTGCTCGTATCCAGCGCGCCGTCCGACGCAGGTACCGCATCGGACGCTTCACTTCGCGTAGCGACTCGATAGCGCCGATCGCTAGCCGCGATGCCTCCGCCGAGCGCCATGACGAACGCTGCGATCCACACGTAAGTCACGAGTGGCCGCAGCTGCAGGCGGACGCTCCACTTGTTGGCTCCGAGGTCTTCACCGAGGGCGATCAGGATGTTCATGCCGTGATGCGTGCCGATGCCCGCCTCGGTCTGCACCGAACGCTGCACCCAGTAGTTTCGCTTCTCCGGATTCAGCGTGAAGACGGGCACGCCATCGCGACTCACGATGAACTCCGCCCGCACGCCGCTGTAGTTCGGCCCCTCCGCCGGTTCGAGTTTCGCGAACCGGAACTCGTAACCGCCCTGCTTGGCCGTCTGGCCCGGCGCGAGCGCGATGTCGTGCTCGTTGGTGTACGACTCGACCGCCGTGATCCCGATGACGAACAGCGCGAGCCCGAGGTGCGCCACCGTCATGCCGACGATGCTACGGGACAGCGAGAGCTTGCGGCGCCAGCGGTCAATCGGGTCGATGAGCGAAGTCAGGATGATCCAGAACGCCAGCGTGAATCCCACCGGCGTGAGCACGCGCGCGCCGCCGAACACGCCAAACGAGACGGCGAGCGCGAGCACGATGCTGGCCCCAAGCGTCACGAGCAGGGTGCGCCGATGCTCGCCGAGCCGACCGCGCTTCCAGCTCGACATGATTCCGAGCGACACCAGCGCGAGCAGCGGCAGGATCGGCGTGGCAAAGCTCGGATTGAAGTACGGCGTTCCGACGGAAAGCGTCGGCATGTGCAGCGCTTCGGCAATCAACGGGGCCATCGTGCCGCCGAACACCACGGCCAGCGCAATGACCAGCAGGATGTTGTTGAACAGCAGGAAGCTCTCGCGCGACAGGAACTCGAATCCCGCTTGCGACTTCAAGAGCGGCGCGCGCCACGCATAGAGCGTCAATGCGCCGCCGATGATGATGAACAAGAACGCGAGAATGAAAATGCCGCGCGTCGGGTCCGCCGCGAACGAATGCACGGAGACGATGACGCCCGAGCGCACGAGGAACGTGCCGAGCAGGCTGAGCGAGAACGCGACGATCGCGAGCAGCAAGGTCCAGCTCTTGAAGAGCCCGCGCTTGTCCGTGACCGCGAGCGAATGGATCAGCGCCGTGCCGGCGAGCCACGGCATGAACGAGGCGTTCTCGACCGGGTCCCAGAACCAGTAGCCGCCCCAGCCGAGCTCGTAGTAGGCCCACCAGCTCCCGAGCGCGATGCCCATCGAGAGGAACGCCCACGCGGCCGTGGTCCACGGTCGCGTCCAGCGCGCCCAGGTCTGATCGAGCTTGCCTTCGAGCATCGCGGCGCCGGCGAATGCGAAGGCGACCGCGAAGCCGACGTAGCCTGTGTAGAGCATCGGCGGGTGCATCGCGAGCGCCGGGTCCTGCAGCAGCGGATTCAAATCACGACCGTCCGGCCAGGCGGGATCGAGGCGCAGGAACGGGTTCGACGTGGCGAGCGTGAACAGCAGGAACGCGAAGCTCACGACGCCCAGCACGCCCAGCACGCGCGCGCCGAAGCGCTTCGGGAGCTTCGCCACGCCGATTGCCACGGCGACCGTCCAGCAAGCCAACAGGAAGATCCAGAGCAGCAGCGACCCTTCGTGCGCGCCCCACACGGCCGCGATCCGATAGCCCAGCGGCAGTGCCGAGTTCGCATTCTGCGCGATGTACCGCACGGAGAAGTCGAGGTTCACGAACGACACGGCGAGGCAGCCGATCGCCGTCGCGACCATCACGAACTGGCCCGCCACCGCCGGCGTCACCGCCGCGATCCAGCGATCCTTGCCGAGTTGCGGGCCGGCGATGCCGAAGAACGCCTGCAGCGCTGCAAGCAGCAGCGCGAGGATCAACGCGAAATGACCTAGCTCTGGAAGCATCATGTCCCCGCTGGGGTGCTCTTCGCCGGGTGCGGCGGAGTGAGCGCATTGGGTTTGGAGGTGCCCTCCGGCACGTACGCCTGGCCTGGGCTCTTCAGCGACTTCGCGACCTCGGGCGGCATGTATTTCTCGTCGTGCTTGGCCAGCACTTCGTCGGCGATGAAGACGCCGTCCTTGTCGAGGCGGCCGTGCGCCACGACCCCTTGTCCTTCACGGAAGAGATCGGGCAACACCTTGTCGTATTTCACCGGCAGCTCGTGCTGGAAGTCCGTCACCACGAAGCGGACTTCGAGACTACCCGGCGTGCGCTGCACGCTGCCCTTCTCGACCATGCCGCCGAGCCGGAAACGCTCGCCCTGCCGCACCTGCCCGGCCGCGACCTGCGAGGGATCGTAGAAGAACATGACGTTCTTCTTGAACGCGGTGAGCGCGAGCGCGCCCGCGATACCGACGCCGGCAAGAATGCCGAGCACGAGAAACAAACGACGCTTGCGCGCAGGAGTCATGTCGCATCCTTCATCGCCACGCGGCG
>DASZSS010000508.1:0-5276 GCA_035548535.1 Steroidobacteraceae bacterium | reverse complement strand
GTAGCGGCGGGGCGGGCCGGAGTAGGACGGCACGATGCGGCTCGTGAGCCAGCCGCTCGCGCTGAGCGCGCGGAGCACGGGATAGATCGTGCCTTCCTTGAACAGCGCCTCGCCCTCATTCGCCTTCTGCAGGCGCTTGGCGATTTCGTAGCCGTAGAGGTCCTCGTCGGTCGCGTCGAGCACGGCGAGCAGCACGAGCGCCACGAGACCCGCATTCAGGTCTTTCTGGAATTTGCGTGCGTGGCTATCGTCCATGGACCTATACTGTGAACTGCACAGTATTAGCTGTCAACCAGTATCGGACGCTCACAAGTAGATAGTCCGTGCACCTTGCGACATATGGCGGGCTGCTAGACTCGCCGGTCCTCGACGAAGGCCCAAAAAAGAGATGCGAAACCCGGTACTTGAAGTGACGCCGGTGATCCCGGAGGCGCTCGGTCGTCTCCCCGAGCTGGCGGCGAACCTGTTTTTCGGTTGGCACCGGCCCACCCGTGCCCTGTTCGAGGACCTCGACCCGGAAGTGTGGAAGCAGGCCGGCGGCAACCCGCGGCTGCTTCTTCGCTGCGTGAGTCAGGAGGCCCTGGATCGAGCGGCCCGCGACCCCGCTTATCTGGGTCGCTATCAGAATGCGCTCACGGCTTTCGACGCGTATATCCGCTCGCCGGCGCCCTCCGGCGAGACGCCCCTCGTCGCCTACTTCTGCGCGGAATACGGCTTTCACGAGAGCTTCCCGATCTACTCGGGCGGGCTCGGCGTGCTGGCCGGCGATCACTGCAAGGCGGCCAGCGACGAGCGCATGAGCTTCTGCGGGATCGGCCTGCTGTACGGGCAGGGCTATTTCACGCAGACCGTCGACAACGACGGCGTGCAGCACGCCTCGTACATCGAGCACGATCCGCGGGATCTGCCGGTGGAGCCCGTGCGCAAAGAGGGCGAGTGGCTGAAGGTCCGCGTACGCATCGGAGGCCGCGATGTCGTCGCGCAGCTCTGGAAGGCTTCCGTCGGACGCGTCACCGTCTACCTGCTCGACACGAATTGCGAGGACAACGCGCCCGCCGATCGCGACATCACTTGGCGCCTCTACGGCGGCGACGAATCGACCCGCATCCGGCAGGAGATGATCCTCGGCATCGGCGGCACGCGCGCGCTACGGGCGCTCGGGCTGCAGCCCGCGGTGTTCCATCTGAACGAAGGACACGCCGCATTCCTCATCCTCGAGCTGCTGCGCGAGCACCTCGCTCGCGGGCTACCGTTCAATGCGGCGCTCGAAGCGGTCGCGGGGCAATGCGCGTTCACGACACACACGCCGGTCGCTGCGGGACATGACGCCTTCGGTCACGACCTGCTCGTCGCGCATTTCGGCGACTTCATTCGCGAGCTCGGCATCCCGGTCGAGCGCTTCCTCGAGCTCGGCCGTTCACCGAGCGTGCCGGGCCTTTTCAACATGACGCGGCTCGCGCTGAACGGCACGCGCAGCGTCAACGCCGTGAGCCGGATCCACGGGTCCGTCACGTCCCGCCTCTGCGCCGATCAGTGGCCCGAGGTGCGCCCGGAAGAAAACCCGGTCGGCTACGTCACGAACGGCGTGCATACGCCGACCTTCCTGCATCAGGACTGGGCCAATCTCTTCGACCAGACGCTCCCGCGTGACTGGCGCGAGCGGCTGCGGGACGCGGACGTCTGGCACGCCATCGAGCATCTGCCCGACGACCGGTACTGGGCGACGGCGCAGTCGGTGAAGTCCCGCATGCTCGCGAGCGTGCGCGAGCGGCTGCAGCGCGAATACGCGCGCAAGGGATTGAGCCCGGCGCAATGGCGCCACGTCACGCGCCATCTCGATCCCGCCCATCCGGACACCCTGACGATCGGCTTCGCGCGCCGCTTCGCGACGTACAAGCGCGCGGCGCTGCTGCTGAAGGATCGGGCGCGCCTCGCGCGGCTCATCAACGATCCGGCGCGGCCGGTGCTGTTCCTGTTCGCGGGCAAGGCGCATCCGGCGGATCAGCCGGGCCAGCAGGTGCTGCGCGAGATCAAGCAGCTCATGCTCACGCCCGAATTCATCGGCCGCGTCGTCTTCCTCGAAGACTACGATCTGCAGCTCGCCCGCTGGCTCGTGTCGGGGGTCGACGTGTGGCTGAACAATCCGGTCGCGCCGCTCGAAGCGAGCGGCACGTCCGGCATGAAGGCCGCGCAGAACGGACGGTTGAACCTCTCCATCCTCGATGGCTGGTGGGCGGAAGGCTGGACCGGCGACAACGGCTGGGGCATTCCGCCGATCAACGTGCAGGATCCGGAGCGGCGCGATGTGCTCGAAGCCGAGCTCATCTTCGATACGCTCGAAGAGGAAACGGTACCGCTCTACTACTCGCGCAACGGCGACGGCTTCTCGCCCGAGTGGGTCCGCCGCAGCAAGCGCGCCATGGCCAGCGTCATTCCGCGCTTCAACATGCGCCGCACGGTGTACGACTACGCGCGCGGCATCTACTACCCGCTCTCGCGGCACGCGGCGCGGCTCGCCGAGCACGATTTCGCGGGGGCGCGCGCGCTCGCGGACTGGAAGCAGCGCGTGCGCCAGCTTTGGCCGAAGGTGGGGCTGCGCGTGCTCGCGGACCCACCCGGCGAGATGCCGCGCACCGAGCGACTCCGGTTGCGCGTCGCCGTGGCGCTGAATGGGCTCAGCGTGTCCGACGTGCGCGTCGAGTTCGTCGCCCGGCGGCGCTTGCCCGCATCCGATCCCGAGCTGCCGGCGCTCTCGTCGTACCAGACGCCCACGCGCGAGGGGTTGTGGATCGAGCGCCTGGGGCCGACGGGTGAGATCGAGAGCGACGGTTGCACCGTCTTCGCGCTCGACGAGCAGCCGAAGGAGTGCGGCCAGTTCGACACCGAGGTGCGTCTCTATCCCTACCACGAGCTGCTGACGCACCCGTTCGAGATGGGTCTCATGAAGCGCATCTGATGCGCGCGGCCGTGCGCGTGAGCCGTGCCAGGCCTCAGCTCGGCCGCGCGCCATTGACTGGCCGTCCGCCGAACGTGTAGACAACGGAACCCAGCACAAGAGGACGGACCGTCCCCGCGAACCATGCCCCGACAGCCCGCGCGCGCTTCCTCCGGTCGATATGTCAGTCGTCTCACGGGCGGCACACTCGCCGTCATCATGGCCGGTGGACGCGGCGAGCGTCTGAAAGCGCTCACCGAGCGTCGCTGCAAGCCGGCCACGCCGTTTGGCGGCAAGTTCCGCATCGTCGATTTCGTGCTCTCGAACTGCGTGAACTCGGGCATTCGCCAGATCTCGATCCTCACGCAATACAAGGCGCAGTCCCTGATCCAGCACGTCGAGCGCGGCTGGAGCTACCTGCGCGGCGAGTTCGGCGAGTTCATCGAGGTGATTCCGGCGCAGCAGCAGGTCGGGCCGCACTGGTATCGCGGCACGGCCGATGCCGTGTACCAGAATCTCGAGCTGATCCTCTCGCACCGTCCGAAGCACGTGCTCGTGCTCGCCGGCGATCACATCTACAAGATGGACTACGGTCCGATGATCGCGTACCACGTGGAGAAGGGCGCGGACATCACCGTGGGCGTGGTCGAAGTGCCGCGCGAGCAGTCGATCCACTTCGGTGTGCTGACGGCGACCGAGTGGAATCGCGTCACGGCCTTCGACGAGAAGCCGCAGAACCCGGCCACGCTGCCGAGTCGCCCGGACTCGATCCTCGCCTCGATGGGCATCTACGTGTTCAACACGAAGCTGCTCGAGAAGCTGCTCCTGGAGGATGCCGCCCAGGAGAATTCCGCGCACGACTTCGGCAAGGACATCCTGCCGCGCGCGATCGGCAACCTGCAGGTGTTCGCCTATCCGTTCCAGGACGTGAAGACGCGCGCGCAGAGCTACTGGCGCGACGTCGGTACGATCGACGCCTTCTACGATGCCAATCTCGAGCTCGTGCACGTGCGGCCGGAGCTCAACATCTACGACGAGGAGTGGCCGATCTGGACCTATCAGGAGCACCAGCCGCCCGCCAAGTTCATCCTCGACGAGGACGGTCGGCGCGGCATCGCCGTCAACTCGATGGTCTCGGGCGGCTGCATCATCTCCGGCGCGGTCGTGCGCGAGTCCTTGCTGTTTTCGAACGTTCGCGTCGAGGAGCGCACCATCATCGAGCGTTCGGTCATCCTGCCGGCGGTGTCGATCGGCATGGGCTGCCAGATCAAGCACGCGATTCTGGACGAGGGCTGCGTCATTCCCGACGGTATGTTCATTGGCGTGGATCCTGCAGAGGACGCAAGGCGTTTTCACGTAACCGACAAGGGTGTGGTTCTCGTGACGGCGGACATGCTCCGTCGCCTGCAGGCTCCGGCAACATGACGCAACAGGTTCGCTTGCCTGTCGTTCTCCTGTGGCACATGCATCAGCCGCAGTATCGGGACGCGCTCAGCGGGCAATACGTGCTCCCTTGGACGTACCTGCACGCGATCAAGGACTACACGGACATGGCGGCGCACCTCGAGGCGCAGCCGAACGCGCGCGCGGTCGTGAACTTCACGCCGGTGCTCATCGAGCAGCTCGAAGAGCTGAGTCAGAAGATCGGCGCCCATCTGAAGTACGACGCGCCGCTGCCCGACGCCGTGCTCGCGCTCTTGAGCGCGGCGCCAGTGCCGCAGGTGCCCACCGAACGGCTCGAGCTGATGAAGGCGTGCTTGCGTGCACAGCGCAAGAACCTCATCGAGCGCTTCGGCCCCTACCTCGAGCTCGCCACCATCGCCGAGACGCTCGCGACGCCCGAGCGCGTGATGTACGCCTCCGACCAGCTCATTCACGACCTCGCGGTCTGGTATCACCTCGCGTGGGTCGGCGAGACCGTGCGCCGCACGGATGCGCGGATCGCCGCGCTCACGGCGCAGGGGCGCGCCTTCACGCTGCAACAGCGTCGCGAGTTGCTGACGCTCGTCGGCGAGCTCGTCGCGTCGGTCGTGCCGCGCTTCCGCAAGCTCGGCGAGCGCGGGCAGGTCGAGCTCTCCGTCACGCCTTACGGGCATCCGATCGTGCCGCTGCTGTTGGACTTTCAGTCTGCGCGCGAGGCCGTGCCCGGCATGACGCTGCCGCGCAGCCCGCGTTATCCGGGTGGAGCCGAGCGCGCGAAGTGGCACATCGCCGAAGGCTTGCGCGTCTTCAGCAGCGCGTTCGGTATCAAGCCGGTCGGCTGCTGGCCGTCCGAAGGCGCGATCAGTCGCGACACGCTGCAGCTTCTCGACCAGGCCGGCTTCAAGTGGGTCGCGTCGAG
>DASZSS010000507.1:0-5585 GCA_035548535.1 Steroidobacteraceae bacterium | reverse complement strand
CAAGAGATGCGCGAACGGCGGGGTGCCGCTCGCTTGCCGCGCAAGGAGCGCGAGCAGCTCCTCGCCCGTGCAGGGCTCGCCGAACAGCTTGCCCTGCGCGTAGTAGCAATTGTGCCGGCGCAGGAACTCGAGATGGCGCTGCGACTCAACGCCCTCCGCGACTACATCCATGCCGAGACTCCGACCCATGTCGATGATGGTGCGCACGATCGTGGCATCGCCCGCGTCCTCGCTCACATCGCGCACGAAGGATTGATCGATCTTGAGGGTGCCGATCGGGAACTGCTGGAGCGCCGACAGCGAGGAATAGCCGGTGCCGAAATCGTCGATCGAGAGATGCAGGCCCATCGCGTACAGCTCATCGAGCAGGCGCACGGTGCGCTTCGCGTCCGCCATGAGCGTGGTCTCGGTGATCTCCAGCTCGAAGGACGTCGGCGAGACGCCGTGGCGGCGAAACACCGAGCGGCAGCGCAGAATGAAGCTGGCCTGGCGCAATTGCTTCAGCGAGAGATTGAGCGAGATGCGGCCCGGGTCCCCGACCTCCGCCTGCATGTGCCGGTAGTCGAGACACACGCGGTTCAACACCCACTCGCCGATGTCGAGGATGAGGTTCGTCTCTTCCGCGAGCGGAATGAACTGCGCCGGCGGAATGTCGCCGTGGCCGGGCAGGCGCCAGCGCAGCAGCGCCTCGGCGCCGATGATGCGGCCGGTGCGCAGGTCCACCTTCGGCTGATACGCGATCACGAGCTCGTCGCGCTCGAGCGCGCGGCGCAGCTTGCTCTTCAGCATGAGCCGCTCGACCGCCGCGGCGTTCATCTCCGGCGAGTAGAACGCGAACGTGTTGCCGCCGTTCTGCTTCGAGTAGTACATCGCCGCGTCGGCGTTGCGGATGAGGTCGATGACGTTCTCCGCATCGCGCGGACAGAACGCGATGCCGATGCTGGCGGTGAGGAAGACTTCGTGCTGGTTCAGCTGGAATGCGCGCGCCACGTCCGTGAGGATGGAGCGCGCGAGGTGCGCGATCGGCCCGCGGTTGTCGGACTCGGACGGCAGCCCGTCGACGAACAGCGCGAACTCATCGCCCGCCAGCCTGCCGATGATGGTGTCCTTCGGCAGCGCACGCGTGAGCCGCTCCGCGAGCACCTCGAGCACGCGGTCGCCCGAGCCGTGCCCGAACGTGTCGTTCACTTCCTTGAAGCGATCCATGTCGAGGTACAGCAGCGCCACCGACTGGCCGCTGCGCAGGCCGCGCGCAATGGCCTGTTGCAGCAGGTGATGGAACTGCATGCGGTTCGGCACTTTCGTGAGTGCGTCGTAACGCGCGAGGTAGCGGATGCGGCGCTCGGCGCGCTTGCGATCCGTGATGTTGCGCGCGACGAAGATGTTGCCCTGGAACTGCGGGTCGTCGCTCGCGATCTGCGAGCCGGTCAGCGAGACGGGGATCGTCTGGCCGTTACGCGTGCGCACGACGGTCTCGCGCGTTTCCTGGGCGGCTTGCAGAAGATCGAAGCTCTGCCGCTCGCGCTCGTCCAGCATGGCCGAGATGTGCCGGCCGAGAATCTCCTCTTCGGCGTAGCCGAGCATCTTGCATGCGGCCGCGTTGGCGGTCTTGATCACGCCATCCGGAGAAGAGACGAAGACCGCGTCCGTCATGCTGTTCAGGACGCTGGTCATGTAGTTCTTGTTGATGGTCGTCTGGCGCAGCTTCGCGCGCATGCGCTCGAGCGCCTGCTGGAGCTCGCCGAGCTCGTCCTTGCGGACGACGTCGAGCGGCCGTGTGTAGTCGCCCTGGCCGATGCGATCGGCGCTGCGAATGAGCTGCACGATCGGCTGCTCGAGCTTGCGCCCCGCCCGCCAGCCGAGCCACGCGCCGAGGATCGCCCCGAGAAGGCCGAGACCGCCCGCGACGAGGAGCGCGCTCTGCAGATCGCCGCGACCCGCAACTTTCATCCGCTGGCGGATGCCGCTTCCATTCACACCGGACGCCTGCGTGAGGACGACGCGCATTTCGCCGAGCGTCTTCGGGGTCGCGACGCCCGGAATGCTCTCGACCATCGCGCGAATCGGCTCCAGGCCCTGCATCTGGAGCGCGCCGCTCGCGGGCTTCGCATCGCGGTGCCATTGATAGAGGACTTCACCGTTCACGTCGCGCACGGTGAGCGCGGCGAGCGTTGGATCGTCCGTGAACGACTGCATGCGATGCGCGAGCGTGTCGCCGTGCGAGGGTTTCATCGCCGCCGCGGCGGATTCCGCCGCATGTCGCGCGACGCTGTTCGCGCGCGCCTGAAGCTCGAGCGCGACTCGATCGCGCGTCACGCCTTGCGCGATGTCGGCCAGCCGGCGCTCGTCCGCGCGGTGTTGCCACACCAGCAGGGCGATGACGACGAGCGTCCCCAGCATCACGGCCAGGAATGCGGCGCCGGCGTATTTGAGCTTCAAGCTGACGGTGTTCACGTACACGGGCCGGCGCCTCGCGGCCACCCGGCGATTTCCCCTTTGATTCTCCGTGGAATACTACCCCCGCGTCGCGGCTTGAAGCCACCTGGATCGCGCGTCAATCCGTCGGTATCCGGCGACGCGTTTTACAATCGTCTCTCGTCAATGCCTCAATCGAAGCTCAATCCACGAGAACTCACCGGGCGCGCGGCCACGCACGTGTGCGAGGTTCCCGAGCTCGGAAGTCGGCTGCACGTCGACGCGGTCGCCGCGGTCCTGCAACTGCGCGCGGCGGCCGCGCGCGCCGGCATCGAGCTGGCGATCGTCTCGAGCTTCCGTGATTTCGAGCGCCAGACTGCGATCTGGAACGGCAAGTATCGCGGCGAGCGTCCGCTACTGGACCGAGCCGGGCGCCCGCTCGATGCGGCGAGCCTCGACGAAAGCGCCAGAGTGGACGCGATTCTGTTGTGGTCGGCGCTGCCCGGGGCGAGCCGTCACCACTGGGGCACCGATTTCGATGTCATCGACCGGGCCGCCGTGCCGCGCGATTACCGCCCGCAGCTCACCGCCGAAGAATTCGCGCCCGGCGGGCCGTTCGCGCCGCTGAACGACTGGCTCGGGCTCCATCTCGCGCGCTTCGGCTTCTTCCGGCCCTACACCACCGACCGCGGCGGCGTGCAGCCCGAGCCCTGGCATCTGAGCTATGCGCCTCTCGCCGGGCCCGCACTCGCGGACCTCACGCTGGATGTCCTGTACGACGCCGTCGAGCAGAGCGAGATCCTCGGCCGCGCGGCGGTGCTGGCACGCCTGCCGGAGATTCACGCGAGATATGTCATGGCCGTCGATCCGGCCTGAGGATCAGCGGCTCGACCAGGCTTTCTTGATGTAGCCGAGCATGAGCCCGCGCATCGTCGCCATCGGGTCGGGAAGGGCGGCGAAGATCGGCGGGTTCCGCCGCAGCAGGCGCCAGTTCTCGCTGCGGAGAATCTGCCGCAGATATTCGACATTGCGGTCAATGGCTTCCATGTACGGGTTGCGTCCGTCGAACAGCGGCTCGAGGTAGCGGTAGGCGCTCTTGAACTCGCCGTCGAGACGCTTGGCACGCACCTCCGCGACGAACTCGGGCGTCTGGCGCAGCAGGTCGAGGCCCGATGCGTACTTCACCTGGCGCCCACCGTTCGCCGCGATCGGCAACGCCACGCCCCCGAGCACGAATTCCGCGTAGAGCCGGTCGCGGCACTTCTCGAGATAACAGCGATCGGACATCTGCGCGATCATGTCCGCCGTGCCGATCAGGTGACCGAGCTTGATGTCGCGCGGGTCCGCGACCTTGATCTGGCTGAACGGCACCTCGTAGCCAGTGAAGTGCACGATCTGCGTGGCAACCGGAACCCACGCGGAGAGCGTCGTGTTCGGCAGATACTCCGCGAGGAAGCGCGCGCCGCGCGCGACGTGAATGCGCGTGAACTCCGCGCCGTTGCGCGAGGCCTCGTCTTCGCCGACGCGCCGCAGGTAACCGACGTCGTGAAAGAGCGCGACGACGAGACCGAGCACCGCGCGCTCGCCGCCGAAGCGCTCCTCCGGCGCCGCCTGCCGCTCGTAACCGACGAGCAGCCGCGCGAGCGCGAGCGTGATGTCGAGCGTGTGCTGGCGGTCGTGATAGACCGTGTCGACGCCGAGAAAGCCTGGAAATTTACCCGCGAAAACGCGCTCGAAATGCTCGAAGGCATTCGCGAGCTCGCCGTGCGGCGCCTGCGTCCACGTGGAGCGTACGAGCGCGGTGACGGCCTTCTGCACCGCCTGCGTCGAGCTCACTTGCACCGTGTTGGTTACGTCGAAATCGTTGCGCCGCGCGCCAGTCATGTTCTTCTACTCGAATGCGCGTGCTTCTGTATCTCATCGCCTTCCCACGCGAGGCGCGGAGCAGTCTAGGCCACGCCCATGGGGCAAACCAGCGACGCCGCGCACACTTTCGCACCGGAGCGAACAGGGATCTCTCGAACGAGGAGTGTCGCGTTGCTTTACAACGCGGGACGCGCGTCGCGGAGGAGGGTCTTGCGGTGCGCGGCCTTGCAGATCACGGAGTTGCGCATCAATAGATGCGCAACCCGCCGTATTTCGCGCGGATGCGGCGGTCGAGGATCCACCAGCCGAGAGCGAACCCCACGGCGAGCGTGATCAGCGCGACGACGGTCGCGGCCCACCACGACGGACGCGCCGGCATCAAGGGCTCGTCTTGGAATAGAGGCGGAGGAGTCTGCGCAGCCGCCTCGAGAGCGGCCGAGCCGACCGGCGTGCCGGTTCCGGCAGCCGAGCCCGGATCAGCGACCGAAGCTGCGTCGTGCGCCGCTGCGGGATTGCCGCTTCCGCGGACGCCGGCAACTTCAGCCGCGGCGGCGTCCGAGGGGCCACTGCCCGGCGAGCTCGCGCCCTGCGCCTCGTGCGCGGCTGCTTTGATGCTGGCATTGGCCGCCGCCAGTGCCGTGCGCGTCTTGCTAAGCTCCGCTTCGAGCTGCGCCTTTTCCTTCCGGACTTGTTCGAGCTCCGCCGTCCGCGCGGCCACCTGCTCGCGCAGGGGAGGCTCCGGGGACAGATACGACGCCTTCACCCAGCCTTCGGTGCCCGAGGCGAGTCGCACGTGCGCCTGACCGTCCTGGCGCTCGATCAGCTCCACCGCATCCCCGCTCTTGATCTGCCCGACGCGCTCGCCCGTGCCGTCCGGGCTGGCATTCACGGTGACGTAAAGCTGCTCGATGACGTAGAGCGTCTCGGCGCGCGCAGCCGGCATCGCTGCCGCGAGCATCCCTGTCGCGACGATCGCCCAGATGCGCGCCGGCATGCTCAAACGGCTGCTTCGCCCGGGGCGGCGATGCCGTGCTGGCGCAGCAGCGCCTGAACATCGGGCCGGCGACCGCGAAACTCGATGAAGGCGTCGAGCGGATCGCGGCTACCGCCACGCGTGAGAATGGAATCGAGGAAGCGCCGCGCCGTCGCGTGATCGAAGACGCCGGTCTCTTCGAAGGCGGCGAAGGCGTCGGCCGCGAGCACTTCGGCCCACTTGTAGCTGTAATACCCGGCCGCGTATCCGCCGGCGAAGATGTGCCCGAAGCTGTTCGGGAAGCGGTTCCACGGCGGCACCGGCACGACCG
>DASZSS010000506.1:0-5336 GCA_035548535.1 Steroidobacteraceae bacterium | reverse complement strand
GTGCCTCGCTTTAGAGGCGTCGCTGAAGAGAGACAGGGAACGAATGTTCCTCGGGTGCGTTGCTGGTGCCCGTCGACGACACGGACACTTCATCGAGAGTGGGGCCGATCTTCTGCAGCACTTCCAGCGGCGGAAACGCGCACGCTTCACTGCGCTACTGGACGACTCGCGCTGGCTTCACCGAGCTGCTGGACGACTTCGGCCAGCTCGCCACGCAATGCCTAACTTGCGAACGATGGGAGCGGTGCTGGCCTGGATCGAAATCGGAGCAGACGGCGAGGGACGCCAGAGACAACTGCCGAACGCGCCGCTCCGCGGCGACGGCGCACAGTCACACGATCGAGGTCAAGCCGTCTTGCGTGGCGCGCGTGCGTAGTCGACGAGCTCGTGGACTAGCTCGCGGCGGTCCCACACCATGCGCTTCAGCAGGTGCCCGTAGATATGGAGGCGCGAGCTCGCCGGCAGCGGCGAGCGGTGTACGGCCGAGAAGAATCCGAGGTGTCCGTGCCAGTTCGTGAGATGACCGCCGCGTTTGGTGGCGCCGTGATAGTGCTTCGCCTGGTGCTGCTTGTCGGCGCGCCGCCAGCTGCCTGACGTGTCGTGCATACGACGATAGAAGAGCCGCTCGGGCAGCTCATAGAACTTGCCGTACAAGGCGAGCTCGGCGAGCAGATTCAGATCCGACGCCACGTGCGTGCCGAGTAGCCGCGTCTTGCGCAGGCACGACATGCGGATGACGCCGAGGTGCTGATGCGCGAGCCCGATGCTCTTCACGAGCGTCAGGAAGCGCTCCGCGGGATCGTCCTGCATGAGGTTCAGTCCGTCCTCGTACGGCGTCGGATTCTTGCCCTCGGCGTCGATGACGTACGTCTTCGGATAGCAGAGCGCGATGCTGGGATCGCTCTCCATGATCGGCACCGCGCGCTCGAGAAACGTCGGCTCCCACAAATCGTCCGTGGTGGACCACTTCAGGTACTTGGTGGTCGTGAGCTCCGCGATGCGATTGAAGTTGCGTGGATTGCCGATGTTGACTTCGTTGCGGTGATAGCGAATACGCGAATCCCGCGCCGCGTATTCGCGACAGATGTCCGAGGTCGCATCCGTGGATGCGTTGTCGCTGATGATCAGGACGAAATTGGTATAGGTCTGCGCGAGCAGCGACTCGAGCGACTTCCTGATGAAGCGCTCACGGTTGTACGCGGGCAGACCGATCGTGACGAGCGGAGCTTCTGACATGGGGTCGTCTTCAGGAGCTCGCGGCGCGCTGCTCCACGATTGCCGGGCGACTCTGCGGGCGCAGCCAGGCTTCGCGCCAGAAGATGTATTCGTGTTGCGGGCACAGGCGTAGGAACTCGCCCGTCGCCACGTTTTCGTCGAGAGTAACGCAGGGTGTCCGCATGACCACCATCCGGCCCGTGGCCTCGTGAATGACGCGCTCGACCCGCCGGCGAACGATGCCGGCCTGGCCGCAGAAGCGGATCATATCGCGATCGAACCAGAGACCCTTGTTCCGGGAATTGACGAGTGTGCGGGCAATCTCGTCCTTACCCAGGATCACGACGGGCTCGCCCGGGTGCAGCGTGAATGCACTGGCGGGGGTTACGCCCTTCGGCGGAGAAGGCGGCATATACGGATAACCGCTGCCGCCGCGCCAGCTCTGAACGCGGTTGAACAAGCGGGTGAGCAGGGCCACGAGGTACGCGCCCAGGCTGACATTGCCGTTCAGCAGTGGGCGCAAATCCTGCCGGATATCCGCTCGCGACATGGGGGTCGATGCCTCCCACAAGCGGGTCATCTGGCACACGTACGTGGTGTCCGGCCCGCGATCCAGAGCGGCTTCCGGTGGAAGAGAGCGCGCGTCAGGTCCGTGCGGGGCGCGCGAGGTTTGCGTCGCCGTCGCCTTCTCGAGCCAGGCTTCCTTCCAGAGAATCTGGCATTCCGCTTGGCAGTCGCCGTGGTGAGCCCCGGAGCAGCGGACGGCCGTGAGGGTCACTGTGTTCCGCATGCGCCGCAGGCCGGTCTTGTGGCGCATGTCGTTGATCTTGTCGACGCGCCGATGCACGACGAACGTTTGGCCGCAGAAGGCTTCCATCTCGCGCATGAACGGCAGGCCGTCGAGCGTGCGATCGGCATCGAGTGTTGCCGCGATCTCGGCGAGCGGTTTGACCCGTACGCGATCTCCCGGACGCAGCTGCGGTCCCAGCAGAAAACGCAATCCGAGGCGTGCCAGAAGCCCCTGGGTCGGGACGCGTCCTGCATCGAGCGCGTACACGTCGGGCTTGCCCGCGGCTTCCCGAGCGTCGCGCCAGAGGCAAACGAGCCCCGCACAGCCCACCAGGCTCATGCAGAAGGCGAAGAGGGCCAATGCGGAATCGATCACCCGCACCGGCGTCGCGGGCAGCGATCCCGCGTTCAGCAACGGAATCGATCCCACGGCCGGCGCGGCCAACAGGAATGCGGCCCCCGTCGTTTTCCAGTAGCTGGCGCGGTAGCTCACCGACTCTCCGTCGTCAGTTGCGGCCCCGTGAAAGGGCGGACTCCGCTGCGCGTTCGCCGCTGATGAAGCTCTCGTCCGTCCACATGTAGCCCCAGTCGCCGTAACGACCGCAGTAGGCAATCCCGATGTCGTTCAGATAACCGTGCACGGTCTCGAGCGCGCTCTTGCGATCGTGATCGAAGATCACGTTCGCGTGCTTCACGACTCGCGCCCCGCGCGACAGCACCTTGTCGCCCTCGCGGAGCAGGCCGACCTTGCGCAGATCCGCGATCACGGGCTCGATGAGATCCGCGGGCTGCTGCGTGAGCGGGCGGTATTTCTTGGAGAAGTACACTTCGGCCTGGATGCTGCCGCAGCCCGGCGGCACGTTGGTGGCCGACAACATGTGCGGGAACGAGAGGCGTGTGAAGCACACGTCCTGATCGTAGAAGTACGTCATCTGCGATTCGGACAGATCCGCTCGGTCCACTCCGACATTGACGAGCACGCAGGTCGTGCAGGCGAGGCGCTGCGAGGCATCGATGATGTCCTGCGGCGTACCCGTGATCATGGGCACCAGATCGGGCAGCGCCACGGACGAGACGAGCCCGTCGTAGCCCGTCGCACGTCCGTTCGCGAAGCGCACGACGCGCTCCTTCGGGTCGATCGCAACCACCTTGTGCTCGAGACGCAGCTCGCCGAGACGCGGCAGATCGCGCAGATACGACTGGAACCCGCCGTTCTTCGGGTAGCGGAAGTGCGTGATGTAGTGGCGGTCGGGCGTCCACGGTGCCAGCGCGCCGCGCAGCAGCTCCTCGAGGCTCGGACGGTACATGCGCGGCCCGAGCCAGTCGGTGCTCATGTTCGCGGCTTCGGTCGTGTGGTACTTGCGCGTGTACTGCATCGGAAACAGCTCGGCGAACTTGCGCCCGTAGCTGGCGAGCAGCCAGTCCTCGTAATTCGCGATCCTGCGCTCCGGGCCGTGCGCTTCCTTCACGAACTCGGAAATGATCTCGATGCGGAGGTCGATCGGCAGACCGTTCAAATGCATCTGCACCGGATGCGTGATCCAGAGCCCGCGCCAGTAGTTGTTCAGATTGATCTGAACCGACTCGTAGTGCTGATCCACATAGCCGGCGAACAGCTCCTGGATGCGCTCGTCCTTGGTGAAGGAAATGTGCGGGCCGAGGTCGAACAGAAAACCGCGCTCGTCGCGAAACGACGCGGTGTGCCCGCCGTAGTACGAGTTCTGGTCGTAGATGACCGGCCGGAATCCGGCGCCGTTCAGGTGATAGGCGGCGCCGTATCCGGCCATGCCGGTACCGAGTACGACGATATTCATGCGAGACGCCGCGCCCGGCCCTCGGCCGCTACAGGCCACCGTCGCTGCTGTTCGAGCCACAGCTCATCACTCAGGCGTGTGGCCGGCATTCTCACGTCGTCGAAGCTGACGACGGCATCCTTCGGAATATCTCGTAACAGCACGCAGTTCTCCGACAGCGCGATCGGCAGGGCATTCGCCGCGCGCGCCGCCACATGATTGTCGATGAGCCCATAGCTGCAGAAGCCGCCGACGCCGTCGAGACGCTCGCCGGCTTTCAGATTGCGTTTCGCGACCGTCACCACTTCGCAGGACGGCCCGGCGAGCGGCGCGACCGTCGGATCGCGATGGATGACGGCGCGCGCAATGGTCGACGGGATCTGGATGTGCGGCAAATGATACGGCGTGTAGAAAACGTAGAAGGGCCCATCACCGAGCTTGTAGTACGCCAATTGTGTCTTTTTGTACGGGTTCTCTTCGTGCACGACGACGAAGCCGCCCGTGTGCGGGGCCGCGCCGACCGAGTAGTCGACGATGCCGCCGGCGAGCATCGGTTCGGCCGGCAGGAGCTTCGCGAGCTCGCGGACGTATCCGCACGCCGGGCCCGTCATGCCGCGTTTGGCGACGCCGAAGCCGGTGGCGTTCGCGAGCACGGTGGTTTCCATGGAGAGCTTGGTAGCGTCGGCGAAGGAGGTGACCTTGCGCACGTCCTGATCGTGCCGCGCGGCGAAATCGCGCTGCGTGTCGGGCGTGCGGTAGTAGTCGACCATGCCCTTGATGTTGCCGGCCGCGACCGGCTTCAAACCGACCGACTGCACGTACCGAACGAGCGTCATGGCGACGCCGGGCTCGTCCCCGTCCGTGTGCGTGAGGACGACGCCGGCCTCGTCAGCCTTGGCCTTGAGGATCGGGCCGATGAGCGAGTCGAGCTCGGCATTCACCAGCACGACGGGCTTGCCGTGCGCAAAGGCATCGAGCGCGACGCGGGCGGCGAAATCGACGGTGCCGGTGACTTCGACGATCAAGTCGATGGCGTCACAGCGCGTGAGAACCTCGAAATTGTCGGTGAGCACCGGCACCTCGTGCGCGATGGCCGCCGCCGCATCCCGCGGCGTCTCGGCGGAGCGCCACTGTGCGATGCCTGCTTCGCGAAATGCGCGCTCGCCATGCGCCGGGGTGCGGTTGGCGATTCCCGCGAGACGGATGCCGGGCACGGGAGTGCCGAGCTGCAGAGCGATCGCACGGCCCGTAGCGCCGGCACCGACGATGCCCACGCGAATGGGCTCTCGCTCCGCTTCCCGCATCTGCAGGACGCTGTGAATGGACATGTTGTAGGCAGGCGTCGCGAACAGGTCCCGTTTCATGGCGGTTCTCCGTTTCTTCATTGAGGTTCGACGAGCGGCCAGTTCTGGTCTTGCTCGGAAACCATTGTGATGGGCACTGGCCAAGTGATCCCGATCGCCGGGTCATCGTACCTGATTCCGCGCGCGGCTTGGGGTGTATAAAAGGCCGACGTCAGATAGTAGATCTCGGTGTCGT
>DASZSS010000505.1:0-4427 GCA_035548535.1 Steroidobacteraceae bacterium | reverse complement strand
GAGCGATGCGCTGATCGAGATTCCCGTCGAGGTCTGGATCTACAACCTCGGCCCGAGCAAGCTCATGCGCAAGCTGCGGTTCGAGGATGGCGTGCTCGTCGACATCGACACGCTCGGCTACGGCTACTACGAGAATTCCCCGCCGCCGGATTCGCGCAAGGAGCGCGCGGACGACTCTCAATAGAAACGCGCGCCTCATTGAAAAAGGCCCGCCGCACCCGCATCAGGCGGGTCATCCGCATTCCACCTGATATACCCTAGGCGGGCTTCGCCGGGAGGGTTTCTATGCTGGTCGGTTCTGCCGTGCGGCGGGTCGCCATCGTCGGTGGCATCCGCATTCCTTTCGCACGCGCCCACGGCGCGTACGCCGGAGTCGGCAATCAAGAGATGCTCACGGCCGCCTTTCGCGGCATCGTGGAGCGCTACGAGCTACAGGGCGAGCGCCTGGGCGATGTGCTCGCCGGAGCCGTCATCAAGCACTCGAAGGACTACAACCTCGTGCGCGAGAGCGTGCTCGGCTCGGGCCTCGACCCGCAGACGCCGGCGGCGGACCTGCAGCGCGCCTGCGGCACGAGCCTCGAAGCGGCGCTCGACATCGCCAACAAGATCGCGCTCGGCCAGATCGAGGTCGGGCTCGCCGGCGGCGTGGACACGATCAGCGATCCGCCCATCGTGTATCCAAAGTCGTACCAGCAGCTCCTGCTGAAGAGCTATCGCGCGCGCACGTTCGCGCAGCGCGTCGGGCCGTTCCTCGGCTTGCGCCCGAAGCACTTCAAGCCGGTGATGCCGGGCGTGGTCGAGCCGCGCACCGGGCTCTCCATGGGGCAGCACTGCGAGCAGATGGTGAAGACCTGGCAGATTCCGCGCGAAGCGCAGGATCAGCTCGCGTACGAGAGCCACATCAAAGCGGCGGCGGCGTGGAAGGAAGGCTTCTACGGCGATCTCGTGATCGAGTATCTCGGTCTCAAACAAGACAACAACATCCGCCCGGACACGACTCCCGAGAAGCTCGCGAGACTGAAACCCTCGTTCGATTTCACCGGCGCCGGAACGCTGACGGCGGGTAACAGCACGCCGCTGACCGACGGTGCCTCCGCGGTGCTGCTCGCCACGGACGAGTGGGCGAAGCAGCGCAACCTGCCGGTGCTCGCGCATCTCACGTTCGGCAAGGTGTGGGCGGTGGACTACGTGAGCGGCAAGGAAGGTCTGCTAATGGCACCGGCGTACGCCGTGGCCGCCATGTTGAAGGACGCGGGCCTCACGCTGCAGGACTTCGATTACTACGAGATTCACGAGGCGTTCGCCGGGCAGGTGCTGTGCACGCTGAAGGCGTGGGAAAGCCCGGAATACTGCAAGGAGCGCCTCGGTCTGGCCGGACCGCTCGGCAGCATCGATCGCACGAAGCTCAACGTGAAAGGCGGCAGCGTCGCGATCGGTCATCCGTTCGCGGCCACCGGCACGCGCATCGTCGCGAGTCTCGCGAAGCTCATCGCGAACGACAGCAACGCGAAGCGCGGCTTGATCTCGGTGTGCACGGCCGGCGGAATGGGAGTCACCGCCATCCTGGAGCGCTGAGCGCTCATGGAAGGGGACGTCCCAGAAGAGACCGTCAGCCTGCGGTCGGACCTGCGGACCGTCCTCGACGCCCTGCCCCTCTTCAAGGGTCTCGATCCTGAGATCCTCCAGGCCATCGCCGCCGAGGTGGAATGGCTGTCGCTGCCCGGCGGATCGATGCTGTTCGCCGCTGGCGAGCCCTCCGACTCGATGTACGTCGTGCTGAGCGGCTGCCTCGGCGTCTTCGCGGCCGCCACGGCCACCGATCGGCGGCGCTTTCTGGGCCGCATCGTCGCGGGCGACACCGCCGGGGAGATGGGCCTGATTTCGGGACGCCCGCGCACCGCCAGCGTGACCGCGCTGCGCGACACCGAGCTCGCGCGGCTCTCGCGCGAAGCGTTCGATCGCGTGTTCCGGCAGCATCCCGAAGCGATGCTGCGCATCGCGCAGCTCACCGTCGACCGGCTCGAGAGCTCGCAGACGCGCGTCCGCGGCGGCCCGCAGGGCGCGCGCACCTTCACCGTCTTGCCGCAGAACATCGAAGTCGACGCCGCCGGCTTCGCGAGCGAGCTCGTGAAAGCGCTGCAGGCGCACGGACGCACGGAGCTCGTCTGGAGCGTGCGCGGCGCCACCCACACGAGCCACTGGTTCCACGTCATCGAAGCGGCAAACGACTTCGTCGTCTATGTCGCCGAGCCCGGACCGAGCGCGTGGACGCGCTTGTGCGTCCGGCAGGCCGATGCCTTGATCCTGCTCGCACGTGCCGACAGCGCGCCGGCCGAGTGGCGCGGGCTGTCCGGCCAGCGCGATCCGGCGACGACGACGCAGCGCTCCGAGCTCGTGCTGCTGCACGAAGGCACGATCACCCAAGGGGCCGCGGCCCGCTGGCTCGCGGCGCATCCCGGGATTCCCCATCATCACGTCACCGCACCGGACGACGTCGCACGCATCGCGCGGCTGCTCACGGGCCGCGGCGTCGGCATCGTGTTTTCGGGTGGCGGCGCGCGTGGATTCGCGCACATCGGCATCGTGAAGGCGCTGCGCGAAGCCGGCATCCCGACGGACCTCGTCGGCGGCACGAGCATGGGCGCCATCATGGGTGCCGGCGTCGCCGAGCGCTGGAGCGTCGCCGAGATGACCGAGCGGTTTCGGCGCTCGTTCGTCGCCACTAATCCGCTGCGCGACTACACCTTCCCGCTTTTCTCGCTGGTCACCGGTCGCAAAGTCAGTACACTTTTGCACCGCGAGTTCGGCGACGTGACTATCGAAGATCTGCCACTGCCGTTTTTCTGCGTGTCCTCCAATCTCACGACCGGTCACTCGGACGTTCACAAGCGCGGCACGCTGTGGCGCTGGCTGCGCGCCTCCGTCGCGATACCGGGCGTGCTGCCGCCCGTGATGAGTAACGGCGAAGTGCTGGTGGACGGCGGCACGATGAACAACCTGCCCGTGGATGCCATGCGCGAGCTCGGTCGCGGACCGGTGATCGGCTGCGACGTCGGCGCGGATCGCGCCTTCACGGCAGAAGCGGACGAAATCGACGTGCCTGCCCCGTGGGACCTCGTCGGCTGGGTGCGCAACAAGCCGCGCCGGCCGAACATCTTCCGCATCCTATGGCGGGCCGGCATGGTGAACAGCAGCGCGACCACCGTCGCGCATCGCGAAAAGACCGATCTGCTGCTGCAGCCGCCGCTCGCCCAGGTGGACATGCTGAACTGGCAGGAATTCGACCGGGCGATCGCGCTCGGTTACGAGTACACGATGCGCAGGCTGGAGGACCTGCCGAGTGATGCGACGCTCTGGAAACGCGCGTCGAGGAGAGCCTGATGGTCGAACCGGATTGGCACGACAAGTACCGCGAAGCCCTGAGCCGTCTCGCCGAGGAGGACGCGCGCTGGGCTCGCGTTCAGAACGTGCTGAAGCTCCTCATCGGACGGCTGTGCCTCGCCGCTCGCGGCCGCAACGAGCGGCTGGACCAGGAGATCGCCCGGATCGCCGATGTCGCGCGCCAGGACCTCGACGCCGACGCGCTGGAAGCACTGCTCGCGCCGCTGTCGGCCGCCATCGCCACCCTCGACGGCTCGGGCGAGGCGGCTGCCGCGGGCAATGTCGGGGCCGCCGCAGCGAGCGATGCGACGACGCACGACACACTCGGCGCCACCGCGGTGCTCGACCGCCTCGCGCTGCTGCCCGAGCTGAAGCCCGCCGTCAACGACCTGCGCGCGCGCAAGCGGGACACGCTCAACCTTCACGAGATGGCGGAGCTCCTCGAGCGCGTGACGCGCTATGCCACCGAGCAGCGCGCGCAAGTTCAACGAGAAAAGCTCGAGCTCGAGAGCCTCGTGCAGCAAACCGCCTCGCGCCTCGAAGAGATCACCTCGCACCTCGCGAGCGAGCTCGATGAGCGCAACGCCGGCCAGCGCGACGCCGATCTCCTCAACAAGAATGTGACGGACGAAGTCGCGCAGTTGCGCTCGAGCGCGGAGCGCGCGCCGGACCTGCAGACGCTGCGCTCCCAGCTCACCGCGCGGCTCGATGCGATCGGCAAGCACTTTTCGGAGTTCCGCACTCGCGAGGATGCACGCCTCCGCTCCTACCGCGAGCGCGTCCAGCACATGCGCGCGCGCATTGCCGTGCTCGAACGCGAGAGCCGCAGTCTGCACGAGAGCCTGCGTGAGGAGCAGCGCCTCGCGATGATCGATGCGCTCACGGGCATCCCGAACCGCGCCGCATACGACGATCGCATCGAGCAGGAATTCAAGCGCTGGAAGCGCTTCACGCGCCCGGTGAGCATCCTCGCGTGGGACATCGACCGCTTCAAGGCGATCAACGACGCGTACGGGCACAAGGCCGGCGACAAGGTGCTGCGCGTC
>DASZSS010000504.1:0-6334 GCA_035548535.1 Steroidobacteraceae bacterium | reverse complement strand
GCCTTCGTTGAATCCTGCGAGCACCGGCACTTTCGCCTGCTCGCCGCGCGCGAACGTCTCGGCGAGCTGGCGCGTCAGCACGACGCCGTCGATCACCGGCTCGGGTAGCCAGCCGGTCGCGACGCCGGCCTGGAAGAGCTTCACCAGATCGGCCGCGCGCAGTGCGGCGGCATTCGATGCAACGCCTGCGGCTTGCGCCAGCGCCTCGCCGGCCGCTTCCGCGGAAGGGAGGCCGTACGATGCCTCGTGCAGCGCGCGGTACGACGGCATGTATCCGCTCTGCGAGATCGCCTTCGCGAACAGCCCGCGCGCGGCCGGGCTCGAAAGCAGCGCGATCACGCTCAGCGCCCCGGCCGACTCGCCTGCGATCGTGACCTGCTGCGGATCGCCGCCGAATGCGCCGATGTTGTCGCGCACCCAGCGCAACGCTTCGATCTGATCGAGCAATCCATAGTTGCCCGACAGGTGCTGCGGCGATTCGGCGCTCAGCGTCGGATGCGCGAAGTAGCCGAGAAGACCGAGCCGGTAATTGATGGAGACGAAGACGATGCCCTGCCGGGCCATCGCGACGCCGTCGTACATGGCCTCCGAGCCGCTGCCGCCGACGAGCGAGCCGCCGTGAATCCAAACCATCACGGGCAGTTTGCGCGCACCGGCGGGCGCCCAGACGTTCAGGGTGAGGCAGTCTTCGCTGGTCGAGAGCGGACCGCCGTAATAGACGCTGGTCGGTTGCGCGGGCGGCTGCAGGCAGGCGGGCCCGAACTTCCGAGCATCGCGCACCCCGCTCCAAGCAGGCGCGGGAACCGGTGCGCGCCAGCGCAGCTCGCCCACGGGCGGCTTCGCGTACGGGATGCCCTTGTAGGCGACTACTGTGCCGCCCGCCTCGGTCGCGCCCTGCAGAACACCCGTGCTGATCCTGACTTGGGGTCGTGTCTCACTCGCGCCGAAGGCGGGCAGCGCGGCCGCCGCGACCGCGACGCACACGGAGAGGGCGGCCGCCCATCCACATCGTCCTCGCCGCTCTGCCAATCGAGTTCCCGCCATCGCGCTCCCCGCTTTTTCAGAACTGATATCCGAGTCGCACACCGAAGGTTCTCGGCCGCACGATCGCATAGCGACTGTCGACGAACGCTTCGGGATGGATATACACGACCCCGTCGCTGTTGCCGAGATTCTCGACGTACAGCGTCGCCGTCATCTTGCCGAAGCCGATGCCGGTCTGCACGTTCGCGTAGGTGTACGAGTCCGTGAACCCGTAGAGCGGGCTCGGCGTGCCCTGCGTGCCCGGCGAGTTCGGGAAGCCGTTCGGGAACGAGCCGACGTGCTGAATCTGGAAGCTCGTGAAGCCCGTCGTCGTGCCGGCCAACTTGTAGTTGTATGTGCCATAGAACGACCCCTGCAGATGCGGGGAGGCGAGCCGCGAGCCCTTCACGGCGCCGGAGATCACCGCCTCCTCCGGCGAGAGCTTCGTCACCTTGGCGCGGTTCACCGAGCCGTTCAGGCCGAAGAGCAGGCCGTTCATCGGCATCACGGTGATCTCGGCCTCGAGCCCCTTGCTCTCGGCGCGGCCGACGTTCGTCGCGAACTGCACCGAGTCCGACGGGCGATTGGCCTGCACCTGAATGTTCCGCCAGTCGATGTAGTACGCGGCGAGATTCGCGTTCAGCTTGCCGGCGAGCCAGCGGCCCTTGAGGCCGATCTCGTAGTTCGTCAGATCGTCCGAGCCGGCGCCGGCGGGAATGATGAGATCGTTCGGGTTCACCGTGCTGACGCTGCCCGCGCGCGCGTTGTAGACCGGTGTGCGATAGCCCGTCGCCACGGTGATGTAGGTCGTGAGATCGCGCGAGGGCTCGTAAATGACACTGCCCTTCCACGACGTGCGTTCCGCCGACGGGTAGTGACTGGTCGCCGCCGGGATCGGCGCGAGCGCAAGCGGACCCCGGATGCCGAACAGCGCGTAGGTGAAGTACGCCGTGTTGAACCCCGCCTTGGTGTCGACCGTCGCGCCGTACCTGCCGCGACGCACGCCGCCGCTGACGGCGAGCTTGTCCGTGAAGTGATACGTCAGATCGCCGAACGCGGCGAGCTCGTACGTGCGCGTCTCGGAGCCGAATGCGCTGAAGGTTGCATCGCTGGGCAAGCCGGTGATGCCGCGCGCGGTCAGGAACTCCGCGCTCGACTGATCCAGGCCGTCGAGGTCCACATCGCGATTCAGGTAGAAGCCGCCGAGCACCCAGTCGAGCTTGCTCGTCTGGTTCGACACGAGCCGCATCTCCTGCACGAACGTGCGCGTCTGGAACGTATCCAGCAGAAAGAACGGCACGGTGCCGGCAAACGTGCCGGCGAGGTCGACATCGAACAGGCTGTCGGAGATCGAGTAGGTCGAGGAGCTGGTCAGGTCGGCGAAATCGAAGTGATAGTCGACCGTCGCGTTGTAGATCTGAGTCTTCGAGGTGTAGAGGTCGGGCCGCGTCGAGAGGCGCTTGCGCTCGCCGAGGTTGGGATTCAGCAGCGACGCGTCCTGCGGATGACTGTCCTCGTAGGAGCCGAGGAGCCGCACGCGCAGCCGGTCGGTCGGCTTCCAGAGCAGGATAGCGCGGCCGCCCGAGTCCTTCAGCGAGTTCGAGTTCTTGACGCCCGTGCCGATGTTGTCGATGTAGCCGTCCTCGTCGCGATGGAAGCCGACGACGCGCAAGCCGAGCGTGTCCGTGACCAGCGGAACGTTGACCATGCCGTTGTAGCGCTGGCGCGTGCCGCCGCCATCGGGCGTGTGGCCGAGATCGACCAGCGCGGATGCGTCGAAATCCGAGAGGTCCGGGCTGTGCGTGAGGATGCGCAGCGCGCCCGAGAGCGAGCCCGAGCCGAACAGCGTGCCCTGCGGACCGCGCAGGAACTCGACGCGCTCGATGTCGTACAGGTTCGGGTTGAGGGTCACCGTGTTGCCGATCGTGGTGAGCGGCAGCTCATCGAGATAGGTCGTGGTGGTGGTCTGCAGACCGGCACCCCAGCCGTTGGTCGAAATGCCGCGCGCGGTGAGGCGCGAATTGTTGTCGCTCGCCACGTTCAGCACCGCGCCGGGGGTTTCGCGCGCGATCCCCTCGTAACCGACGATGCCCTTCTGCGTCAGATCGCTCTGCGAAAACGCGGTCACGCTGAGTGGCACGTCCTGCAGTCGCTCGCTGCGACGAGTGGCCGTGACGACCACCTCCTCGAGGGTGGTCACCCCGCCGCTGCCTTCCTCGGAGCTCGACGCAGCCGCCGCGACGGACTCGTTCGTTGCGCCATTGGGCGCGGGACGGGTCTGGGCGGCAGCGGTACCCGCTGCGACAACCGGCGCGAGCAGCGCCATCGTGTAGGCCAAGCGCTTCATTGTTCCCCCTCGTTTTGGGCCTCTTCGCGCACAGCCTAAACATTGACTGACGAGTAAGTCAATATTAAAACGCCCGGGCAACCGGCACGAGGGGCGCGTTTCGATGACGATTCGATATGAAAATGCGGGCGGTGCGGCGGTCCTCACCGACGCTGGAAGGTAACCCGATGTCCTCGCTCGTGCTTTCGCGTCGCGATGTCGACTTTCTGCTCCACGAATGGCTCGAGGTCGCTCGGCTGACCGAGCGCCCGGCTTTCGCAGAGCACTCGCGCCAGACATTCGACGCGGCGCTCGACACGTATTCCGAGATCGCGCACGCCGAGTTCGCGCCTCACAACAAGAAAGTGGATCGGGAGCCCCCGCGTTGGGTGGGCGATCGCGTCGAATCGGTGCCCGAGCAGCGCGCGGCGTTGCAGGCGTTCGCCGCGGCGGGTCTGCTGGCCGCGTGTGAGGATGAATCGCTCGGCGGCATGCGCCTGCCCTACGTCGTCGAACGCGCGGGGCTTGCCTTCGTGCTTGCCGCCTGCCCGACGACGGCCGCCTACGCCTTCCTCACGATGGCGAATGCAAACCTGCTGCGGACTTACGGGAGCGCTGCGCAGGTGGCGCGCTTCGTGCGCCCAATGCTCGACGGCAGATGGACGGGCACCATGTGCCTCTCGGAACCGCATGCTGGCTCATCGCTTGCCGACATCACCACGCGTGCCGAACGGCAACCCGATGGCACGTATCGCCTCACGGGCAACAAGATGTGGATCTCGGGCGGCGATCACGAGCTCGCGGAGAACATCGTTCATCTCGTGCTCGCGAAGGTGCCCGACGAGCGCGGCGCGCTGCGGCCCGGTGTCGGCGGGATCTCGCTGTTCGTCGTGCCGAAATACATCGTCGGTGCGGACGGCACGCGCGGCGCGCGCAACGACATCGCCGTCGCCGGCCTGAACCACAAGATGGGCTATCGCGGCACGTCGAATTGCCTGTTGAACTTCGGCGAAGGGCGCCATCGGCCCGGAGGTCGCTCCGGCGCGGTCGGCGAGATCATCGGCGAGGAAGGCCGCGGGCTCGCGTACATGTTCCAGATGATGAACGAGGCCAGGATCACCGTTGGCCTCGGAGCGGCAGCCATCGGCTACACCGGATATCTGCACGCAGTCGATTACGCGCGTAATCGTCGTCAGGGACGCTTACCGTCGCAACGAAACCCGGAGTTGCCGCCGGTGCGACTCATCGACCATGCCGACGTGCGCCGGATGCTCCTCGCGCAAAAGGCGTACGTCGAAGGTGCGCTGGCGCTCGTTCTGTTCTCCGCGTTGCTCGTGGACGAGGTGCGGACCGCAGCTCCCGACGCTGCGCGGCGTGCGCACGAGCTGCTCGAGCTGCTCACTCCGGTGTCGAAGAGCTGGCCCTCCAAGTGGGGCGTTGCGGCCAACGATCTCGCGATCCAGGTACACGGCGGCTACGGATACACGCAGGACTACGACGTCGAGCAGTTCTATCGCGACAACCGCCTGAACCCGATCCACGAGGGCACGGTCGGCATTCAGGCCATCGATCTGCTCGGCCGCAAGGTCTGCAATGGAGACGGCACGGCGCTCGCCGATCTCGGCGAGCGGATGCAGCGCTCGATCGAGCGCGCCGCCTCTATCGCCGAACTGAGCGAAGAAGCCGGATTGCTGCGCGATGCCTGGTCACGCCTGCTCGCAACGACGGCGAGCCTGCGAGCCATACCCGATGCGACCCTACGACTCGCGAACGCGACGTGCTATCTCGACGCGTTCGGACACGTCGTGGTCGCGTGGCTCTGGCTCGACCAAGCCGTGACAGCCGCGCGCGCGAGCGCCGAATCCGACGCCGCGTTCTATCGAGGCAAGCTCGCGGCATGCCGATATTTCTACAGGTGGGAGCTACCGCGCATCGATCGCTGGCTGCGGCTGCTTGAACCCGTAGACCGCACCCCGCTGGACGCGCAGGACACCTGGTTTGGCTGACGCTCGCCAGGCTGCGACGCGCGTCAGGGTTGCTTCACCACGTCGCCGCCCTTCATCACGAACTTCACGGACTCCAGCACGCTGACATCCGCGAGCGGGTCGCCGGCCACGGCAATCAGATCGCCGAAGCGGCCGACGGCAATCGCGCCGACATCCTTCGATCGCCCGAGCGCCTCCGCCGCGGTGACCGTCGCAGCCCGGATCGCCTCGAGCGGCGACATCCCCCACTCCACCATCTTGGCGAACTGCTTCGCGTTGTCGCCGTTCGGATAGACGCCGCCGTCCGTACCGAACAGCATCTTCACGCCCGCCTTGTGCGCGGCGCGGAAGGTCTCGCGCTGCTTGCGCCCGATTTCGCGTTCCTTGTCGAGGGATTCCTTGAACACGCCGTTCTTCTCGCCCTCGGCGAGGATGTAGTCGTCGTTGTAGACGTCCATGTCGAAATAGGTGCCCTGGCGCTTCGCGAGCGCGAAGGCTTCTTCGTCCGCAAGGCTCGCATGCTCGATGGTATCGACCCCCGCGCGGATCGCGTCCTTGATGCCCGCCGTGCCGTGCGCATGCACCGCCACCTTGAGACCGAGCATGTGCGCTTCGCTCACGATGGCCTTCATCTCTTCCAGCGTGTACTGCTGCGCGCCCACGGTATCGGTCTTCGAGAGGACGCCACCCGTGCCGCAGAACTTGATGACCTCGGCGCCGTACTTGCGCAGCTTGCGCACCATCGCGCGCAGCTCCTCCGGACCGTCCGCGATGGCGGTCGCCGGCGCCTGGATCGACGGCGGAAACTCCGTGTAGTCGCAGTGGCCACCGGTTGCGCCGATCGCATACGTCGCCGGCACGATGCGCGGACCGGGCACGTAGCCCTGCTCGATGGCCTGCTTCAGCGCGACGTCGTCGTAGTGCTCCGAGCCGACATTGCGAACCGTCGTGAAGCCCGCTTCCACCGTGCGCTTGGCGTTGGCCACGCCGACCACGGTCC
>DASZSS010000503.1:0-7318 GCA_035548535.1 Steroidobacteraceae bacterium | reverse complement strand
TGACGCGGCGGAACACAGGTTCGGTGGCATACAGCTCGCGACCCATGCCGACGTACTGCGAGCCCTGCCCCGTGAATAGGAACGCGACCTCCGGAGCCGCCGCCGCGCGTCCGCGTACGACGCCGGCCGAGTCTTCCTCGGTGGCCACTCGATTCAGCCGCTCGATGAGCGCCACCCGATCGGCCCCGACGACCACGGCGCGATGATCGAAATGCGCACGGCCAACGGCCGCCGTGTAGCAGACGTCCGCGAGATTCTCGTCCGCATGTTCTTGCAGATGCGCGGCGTACCGTTGTGCCAGCTGCTTCAGCGCCGTTTCGCTTTTCGCGGAAAGCGGCAGCACGAATGGACCGGTCGCGCTCCTGTCCGACTCCGGCTGCGCCGGCGCCTCTTCGAGAATGACGTGTGCGTTCGTCCCGCTGAATCCGAACGAGCTGACGCCTGCGAGAGCTCGCGCGTGCGCCGGCCACGGCGTGAGGCTCGTCGGAATTGCGACATTCAATCGCGACCAATCCACGTGCGGGTTGCGCTCCCGCAGGTGCAAGTGCGGCGGGATCGTCCGATGCCTCAACGACAGCACCACCTTCATGAGTCCCGCAACGCCGGCGGCCGACTCGAGATGGCCGATATTGGTCTTTACCGAGCCGACGAGCAGCGGCGCATCGGCCGCGCGGCCCTCGCCGAGCGCCGCGCCGAGCGCCTGGATCTCGATCGGATCGCCGAGGGACGTGCCGGTGCCATGCGCTTCGACGTAGCCGATGTCCGCGGGCCGTAGGCCAGCCATCGCGAGCGCATCGCGAATCACCGCCTCCTGCGACGGCCCATTCGGCGCCGTGATGCCGCTGGAACGCCCATCCTGATTCGCAGCACTGCCGCGAATCACTGCGAGAATCGTGTCGCCGGCCGCCTGCGCGGCGGCAAGCGGCTTCAGAACGAGCAACCCGCATCCTTCTGCGCGCACGAAGCCATCGGCGCGGGAGTCGAATGCCTTGCAGCGTCCGTCCGGCGCCATCATGTGCGCGCGCGACAGGGCCATCGACACCTCGGGCCGCAAGATCACGTTGACGCCGCCCGCCACCGCCATCGTGCACTCGCCTGCCCGCAGGCTCTGGCACGCGAGGTGGATTGCGATCAGCGATGACGAGCACGCCGTGTCGACCGAAATGCTCGGGCCCTGCAGACCCAGCAGATACGAGAGCCGTCCCGAAGCCACACTCGCAGCCGCACCCGACGCGAGATACGCGGTTATGCTGTTCGGATCGTTGCCGTTGACCTGGAAGTAGTCGGTGTTGCAGAGGCCGAGGAACACGCCGGTGCGCGTGCGCTCGAGTCCATCCGGCGCGTAACCTGCCCGCTCGAGCGCTTCCCAGGCCACTTCCAGCACGAGACGCTGCTGCGGGTCCATGTTCATCGCTTCGCGCGGCGTGATGCCGAAGAAGTCCGCGTCGAAGCCGGTGACATCGGCAAGGAAACCGCCCCAGCGCGTGGCGATCTTGCCGGGCGCATCCGGGTTGGGGTCGTACAGTGCGTCCACGTCCCAGCGGTCCGCAGGCGTCTCGCGGATGGCGTCGATGCCTGCGACCAGCAGCCGCCAGTACGCCTCCGGCGAGCTCGCGTCGCCGGGAAAGCGACAGGACATGCCGACGATCGCGATCGGCGGCGTCGCCGGCTTGCCGAGCCGGTCCACTTTCTCCTGCAGCTCGAGTGCGAGCAGCGCGAGCTGCTTCGGCGAGAGCTTGTTCAGGCGGTCGAGGAATTCGCGCGAGGCCATGATCAACCTGCCTGCATCCGCTCGGCGAGCAAGCGATCGAGCTCGTCCTCGGACAAGCCCTCCACCCGATCGAGCAACCCGTCGCTGACCATCTCGCGCGGCGCCGGCATCACGGTGACTTCCGTGCCGAGGTCGAGGAGCTTCGCCAGATGCTCGGTGATCGCCGCGATGCTCGGATAGTCGAACAGCAATGTCGCCGGCAGCGGTCGTGCAATCGCGCGCCCGAGCAGATTGCGCAGCTCCACTGCCATGAGCGAATCGAGACCGAGCGAGGCAAGTGGCGCACGCAGATCGATGGCTTGCGTGGCGGGCAAACCGAGAACCTTCATGGCGCTGCTGCGTACCTCTGCCTGCAACAAGCTCAGACGCTTGCTGTCAGGCGCCGCCGCCAGGCGATCCACAAGACTTTGCTCAGGCGGAGCGGCCGCCACCGGCGCGGTCCCGCGAGTCGTAACCGGCGCGGAGGCGGCCGTGACGAGGCGGGAGAAATAGCGGCGAGCGTTCGGCGGAACGCCTTCGACGTAGCGCGACCAGTCTGCAGCGATCACACCGATGACAGCGGGCGCGTTGCGCAGCACGTGCTCGAACGCCTGCAATCCGCGTGCGGGAGACATCCGCTCGATACCCTTCGAGCGCAGCACACTCGCGACCTGTTCGCCGGCAGCCGCGCCGACTTCCGACCAGCCGCCCCATTGGATGCTGATTGCGGGCTTTCCCTCGGCGCGCCGCGCATATGCGAGCGCGTCGAGAAACGCGTTGCCGGCCGCGTGGTTCGACTGGCCCGCCGAACCGAGTAATGACGCCGCCGACGAAAACAGCACGAAGAAATCGAGCGGCTCGCGCGTGGTGACGCGATCGAGCAACCAGGCGCCATCGATCTTGCTCGCGAACACGTTCGCGTAGCGCTCGACGGATTGACCCTGAATGCCGGCGTTGTCGAGAGCGCCGGCCGCGTGCAGTACTCCGGCGAACGGAGGTAGTCCTGCTTCACGCGCGCGCGCGTAGGTTGCCGCCACCGCAGACTCGTCGGAGACGTCCGCTTGCGCAACCATCACACGCGCACCTTGCGCTTCGAGCTCGTCGAGGACTTTGCGCGTGGCCTCATCCGGCGCGCGGCGGCCCATCAGCAGCAAGTGCCGCGCGCCACGCTCGACCAACCAGCGCGCCACGGCGAGGCCGAGACCCGAGAGACCCCCGGTGATCCAGTACGTCCGATCGGCACGCACGCGTGCGGCGGCTTCCGCAACCCACGGCTGGCTCACGACGAGCTTGCCGATGTGTCGTGCCTGCGCCATGAAGCGAAACGCCGCATCCGTCTCGCTCACATCGAATGTGCGGATCGGCAGCACGCGGAGCTCGCCGCTCGTCATCGCACTCAGCAGCTCGAGGAGCATCGTGCGCACGACATCCGGTCGCACGGCATAGTCCTGACTGAGATCGATGGTGTGATAGGAGATGCCCGGATAGGCCGCCTTCACACGCTCGGCGCTCCAGATCCCCGTGCGTCCGATCTCGAGGAAGCGTCCGCCCGGTGCGACCAGTGCGAGGCTCGCCTCGATGAATTCGCCGGCAAGGCAGTTGAGCACCAGATCGACGCCGCGTCCGCCCGTTCGCTCGCGCACGGCCTGCGCGAACTCGGTGGTCCGCGAGTTGAAGACGTGGCGCACACCGAGCGACTGCAGGTACGCGCGCTTCTCTGCGCTTCCCGCAGTGGCGAATATCTCTGCGCCCGCCCGCTGCGCGAGCTGGATGGCCGCAAGACCGACGCCACCGGCACCGGCGTGGATCAACACCCGCTCGCCCGCTTTCATGCGACCGAGGTGATTCAGTGCCCAGTGTGCCGTCAGGAACACGTTCGGAATCGACGCCGCCTGCACCGCTGTCAATGTCGGCGGCTTCGGCACGACGAGCTTCGCGGTGGTGATGACATGCGTCGCGAAAGCGCCCGGTGCGATCGCAATGACCTCGTCACCCACCTTCACATCCTGGACGTCCGGACCGACCGCGGTGACGATGCCCGCGCACTCGCTGCCGAGCGGCCCCTGATCGCCCGGATACATGTTCAGCGCGGCCAGCACGTCGCGGAAATTGAGGCCGGTCGCGCAGACGCGAATCTCGACCTCGCCGGCACCGGGAACGCGCCGCGTGATCGGCTCGAGGTACAGCGCGTCGAGGACGCCGCGCGCACGGGTGGCCAGCTTGTGCGGTCCGCTCGGCACTGCAAGGCGGGCGCTCGCGGGACGCGCGGCGCGATTCGCGCGCGCCAGACGAGCGACGTGCGAGACGCCGTTGCGCCAAGCGATCTGCAACTCGTCATCCCGCCGCAGCAGGCTCGCGCGGAGCGTTTCGGCTAGTGCGCGCACTGTGCCCGGATCGAGATCCACCGAGACGCAGCGCAGCTCGGGATGCTCGAGCCGCACCGTTCGCGCCCAACCCCACAGCGTTGCAGGCAGCGGCGAGAGCGGTTGATCGCCCAACGCAACGCCGCCGCGCGAGACGACGGCGAGCGCCGGCGGTGTCGACTGCGGGGCTTTGAGCATCGCCTGCGTGAGGTGCAGCGCGCTGCCCGTCATGGCCATCGTGCGGGCTCGCAGAGCCGCGAGGCTCTGCGGCGCGGACGAGCTCTCGTCGAGACTCCACAGATGAACGACACGATCGATCGGCCCGGCCATATCGGCTGCGACATCGGAAAGGAGTCGCTCGAAATCCGCACTGCGAATCGGATCGAGCTCATACGTACCATCCGCCCTGCGCCCGTACGATTCGCCCGCATATGCGAGACAGAGCGAAGCGCCCTGTGCTCGAAGCAGAGGTGCCAGCTCTTCGGCAACACCGCCACGATCTGCCAGCAGGAGCCACCTGCTGCTCGCGCCGGCTTGCGCGAGACTCTGCGCACCCGCGCGCGCGAGCAGGACGGTATTGAGATCCGTTGCGCGGCCTTCCGATGCGGTCTGGGGCAGCAGCGCCACTTCATCGAAGCCCGCGCTCGCGAATGTCTGCTTCCACTGCTCCGCCGTGATCAGCGGATACTCGGGCCGCAGCGCGCTGTCGGTGAAGCGCCACCAGCCGTCGGTGAGGCCGAAGGTGATGTCGATCCAGTCCTGCGGTCGCGTGACTTCGATGCCGATCAGCAGTCCACCCGGCGCGAGCAGTTCACGGACGTGCCGCAGCGTTTCCCCGAGGTCGCGCGTGGCGTGCAGCACATTCGCCGCAATGATCAGATCGAAGTGCCCCTCGATGCCCTGCGTGCGCGGATCGCGTTCGATGTCGAGCGGCTGGGCTCGCAGGAAGCCGCGCTGCGCGAAGCGCTCCGCGGCACGTGCCGCAAAGAGCGGCGAGAGGTCCGTGAAGAGGTAGGACGCGCGCTCAGCCGGCAGCACGTCGATGACGTGCGCCGTCGTGGACGCAGTGCCGCCACCAATCTCCAGAACACGCAGCGGGCGTCCAGCGGGTAGCTCGGATACGGCCGCCTTCACCGCCTCGCGCACGATGCCGTTGAACAAGCGCGCGGACGGTGAGTCGCGGTAAAGCTGCTCGAGCGTCGTCGGGTCGTTGTCGGGGAACAGCAGGTGCAACGGATCGCGGCGTCCCGCAAGGACTTCTGCAAGCTCCGGTCCGCAGCGCTTCACGAGAGTGAGCTCTGCGGCGAATGCCGGATAGCGCTTCATCAGTGCGTCCAGCCGCTCGTTGGGCTGCGGGGCCATGGGCCCGCGGCCGAGAAGCGTCACGAACCGATCGAGGCAGCGCGTGAGGCTTGGCTTGATACCCAAGCGTGCAGCGAGTGATGCGGTGTCCGCGCCGTTGTGAGGCGCTGCTCGCCAGCCGATCTTTTCCAGTGCGGCGCCAATGTATGCGCGGCACACACTGTCGAGGTCTGAAGCAAGCTCGCTCCATTGCTCCCAGCCGCTTTCCGCGGTCAAGCGAGCGATTGCTGGGAGCACGCGGCCTGCGAGTGCGCTGGGCGTAGTCCAGGCGGCTTCGGCCTCTTCGGCTTCCCAGCGAAGCTCCACGAGGCTGTCTGCGAGATCCACCGAGCGCAGGCGATCGAGCGTTTCCCGACCTGCACGCTGCAAGCGCACACCTTCCAGCATCGCGACGAGGTTGCCTGCCGAATCGCGAACGCGAACGTCGGCCGTCAGCACTTGCGCGTCGCGCTCGCCGCCAGCGCGAAGCGTCGCGTGTGCGCGGCAGCCGAGCAGCGGCGACGAGGGTCGCTCGATCCGACACGAGCCGATCTGTACAGGGAGGAACATCCCGTCCGGATCGTCCCGACGCGACACGGCTGCGAGCAACTGAACGCACGCGTCGAGCAGCACGGGATGAACACGATAGTGCGCGGCCTCACCCTGCAGAGACTGCGGGAGCGCTGCTTCTCCAATCGCATCGCGCGGTCCGCACCGAAGCGCACCCACGCACTGGAACAGCGGACCAAACTCGAGACCGGTTGATGCCAGCTCTGAGTAGAACGTCGCCATGTCCACGCGATCGGGGCAACGCGCATCCGGCTCTTCAGCGGTCGCCGACGACAGCGGGGCCGCGCCCTCGACCAGCGCGCGCGCCACGAAATGCAATATCCAGGGGCTCGTCCCGTCGCTGCGGCTGTAGATCTCCAGACGCAGCTCGCGGCTTCCGGCGCTCTTCGCAAGGACCTGAACCTCTCGCTTGCCGCTCTCGGGCAACGCGAGCGCTTCGCGGATCTCGACGTCGCGCAGTGCGACGCTCTCTGATTCGAGGACTCGCGAGGCGGCCTCTACAGCGAGGGTCAGATACGCAGTGCCCGGCAATATCGGCAGACCGAACACGCGGTGATCGAGCGCAAATTCCGCGGCGGTGCCGCGACCAATCTCGGTCGCGAAGACCACTCCATCGAACGCAGGTGAGTCGATGCGCCGACCTAGCAGCGACGACTCGCTCGCCGCAGCGGCGGCAGTGGGACGAGCACGTTGCGGCGTGACGTCCACCATGTATCGCTCACGCTGGAACGGATACGTCGGCAGCGAAACCTTCCGGTATCGGTAAGGTGCGGCGAAACGCTCCCAGTCCAGCGGAGCACCACGCACATAGACCTGCGCCACGCTCTCCAGCAGCTGCTCCAACGCACCGCGACCGCGTCTCAGGCTGACCGCCCAACCGAGCGGCTCCCCTCCCACCGTCGCCTGACCGAGCGCCGTCAGAACTCCGTGCGGCCCCACCTCCAAGAACAACTGCACGCCGGCGCGCACGGCGCTCCGGACGCAGGCCTCGAATTTCACGGCCTCACGCGCGTGCGTGCGCCAATAGCGCCCGATGTTTCCGCTCCAGCGCTCCCAGTCCATCACCTCGCCGGTCAGGTTCGACAGCCACCTCATCTGCGGCGCGCGATGGCGCACCTCACCAGCGAGACGCTCGAACTCCGCGAGCATGGGCTCGAGCAAGTGCGAATGAAATGCGTGCGAAACCTGCAGCCGCTGCACCCGCAGCCCGGCCGACTGCAACCGCTCGCCGATCTTGTCGAGCGCTGCGAGCGCACCGGACAACACGATGCTGCCCGGCGCGTTGTACGCGGCG
>DASZSS010000502.1:0-2808 GCA_035548535.1 Steroidobacteraceae bacterium | reverse complement strand
CGAAATCCGTGGCGGCATGAAGGTGCTGATCGATGGCGAGCCGTATGCGATCGTCGAGAACGAGTTCGTGAAGCCCGGCAAGGGGCAGGCGTTCAATCGCATCAAGATCCGCAATCTGAAGACGGGTCGCACGATCGAGCGGACGTGGAAGTCCGGCGATTCGCTCGAGGCCGCGGACGTGGTCGACACGGAGATGCAGTACCTCTACCAGGACGGTGACTTCTACCATTTCATGGTGCCGGACAGCTTCGAGCAGTACACCGCGAGCAAGGCGGCCGTCGGTGAAGGCGCGCAGTGGCTGAAAGACGGCATCGTCTGCATCGTCACGCTCTGGAACAACGAGCCGCTCGTCGTGACGCCTCCGCCACACATCGAGCTCAAGGTCGTGGAAACGGACCCCGGCGTGCGTGGCGATACCGCGACGGGCGGCCAGAAGCCCGCGAAGCTCGAGACGGGCGCCGTGGTGCGCGTGCCCCTCTTCATCAACGAAGGCGAAGTCATTCGTATCGATACGCGCACGGGCGAGTACCTGTCGCGCGCGAAGAGCTGACCCAAGCTCCAGCTACTCGACGCTTCTCGTGTACACGGCCGCGAGCTGCTCGAGGCCGCGACGGTCGTCTTCGTCGAAGCGCGCGGGCACGGGGCTGTCGAGGTCGAGCACGCCGAGTAGCTGCGAGTCCGCCGTGAGCAGCGGAATCACGATTTCCGAGCGGGACGCCGCGTCGCACGCGATGTGGCCGGGGAAGGCGTTCACATCCGGCACGACGATGGTGGTGCGCTGAGCGGCCGCCGTGCCGCACACGCCCTTGCCGAGGGCAATTCGCACGCAAGCCGGCTTGCCCTGGAATGGGCCGACGACCAGCTCGCCCTCCTTGAAGAAGTACACGCCGCACCAGTTCAATCCCGGGAGCGCGTGATAGATCAGCGAGGTGGCGTTGGCGGCGTTCGCGACGAGGTCGCGTTCGCCGGCGAGCAGCCCGCGCAGCTCGTCCGCGAGGGCGGCGTAGTCGGCGGCTTTGTCCTTGAAGTCGTAGCGGGCGGGTTCGTGGCTCATGGTTGGGTTTCCGTGGGTTCGGCTCGTCGGTGGATGGGTCGAGCTTGCGTCGTGTGCGCCGCGCTTGGTCCCTCGATCACTCGAGTTCGGTAATCGGTGAGCCAGGCTCGATCCGTCTGTCTTGGCTCCCGTCGGCATCGGCACGTCACGCTCGGTCGATCGGGAAGGGCAGCACCTCGTCGATATGGGTCGCGCCGGTCGCGAGCATCAACAAGCGGTCGAAGCCGAGCGCGACGCCGGCACAGTCCGGCAGGCCGTGCTCCAGGGCCGCGAGCAGGCGCTCGTCCAGGCTGTGCACCGGCAGACCGCGGGCCTTGCGTTCGGCGAGGTCCTGCTCGAAGCGAGCGCGCTGCTCGGTCGCGCTGGCGAGCTCATGAAAGCCGTTCGCAAGCTCGACGCCCTCACAATACAGCTCGAACCGTTGCGCCGTTCGCGGATCCGCGGGATCGAGGCGGGCGAGCGCAGCTTGCGATGCCGGATAGCCGTGGATGAACGTCAGCGCCTTGCGGCCGAGACGAGGTCCGACGTGGGCCGCCATCAGGAAGTCGAGCAATTCATCGCGGCTGGAATCGGCGAGATTGCCGGATCGAGGCGCACCATCGCTCGCGGCCGGTAATGTGAACCCGAGGTCGAGCGCGGCCGACCGCAGCTCGGCGAGAGGCGCCGCCAGCGGATCGATGCCCAGCGCATTCTCGAAGGCTTCGCGATACGTGAGGTATTCGCTCGCGAACGGCAGCGCGATCGGCCCGAGCACGACGCGCGCCAGGGCGTCGACCTCGTGCATGAGTTGCGCGAGCGTGAAGCCGAGGCGGTACCACTCGACCAGCGTGAATTCCGCGTTGTGATGCCGCCCGCGCTCGAGCCCGCGCACGACATGGCAAATCTGATAGATGTCGCCGCTGCCGCCGGCGAGCAGCCGCTTCATCGCGAACTCGGGCGACGTGTGCAAGAAAAAGCGCGCGGGACCGCCGGCGTCAGCCGTCGCGTCGTCGGGAAAGCGCACCTCCGCCGAATGAATGTGCACGTCCGTGACCGGCGCGTTCACGACAACCGACGTGTCGACCTCCATCACACCGCGCGCTGCGAAGAACGACCGCACTTGCGCCAGCGCGGCGGCTCGCTTCTCGAGCCGCTTGCGGGTGGCAGTGGGCCGCCAATCGTGGCGCGAAGAGGGCATCGAACAGTTACGCCGCAGTGAGCCGCGCGAGCGGCTGTCCCATCCGGATGGGCGTCGTCGCGCGCAGGTCGGACAGCCACTGGGCCGCGCCCGGCGGCAGCAGCAGAATCACTGTCGAACCCATATTGAAGCGTCCCATCTCATCGCCTTGCGCGAGGCGTGTCGGTGCGCGCAGATGAGTCAACGGCAACTGCAGCGGGCGCCGCGGCCGGCGCGGTGTGATCTCACCGTGCCAAACGGTTTGCATGCTGCCGACGAACAGCGCGCCCACGAGCACCAGCGCAAACACGAGGGGGCCGTTCTCGAAAACGCACACCACACGCTCGTTGCGCGCGAACAAGTTGTCGACGGCCGCCGCCGTCGTCGCGTTCACGCTGAACAGTTTGCCCGGCACGTACCACGCGCCGACCAGCGTCCCGTCCAGCGGCATGTGGATGCGGTGATAGTTGTACGGCGCGAGATAGAGCGTCGCGAACGAGCCGCCCTTGAACGAAGCGGTCCACGCATTGGCGCCGGCGAGCAACGCGTCCAGCGAGTAGTGGCGACCCTTGGCCTGGAACAGTTGCATGCCGTCGAT
>DASZSS010000501.1:0-8721 GCA_035548535.1 Steroidobacteraceae bacterium | reverse complement strand
GTTGAGACGCGGCAGCGCCATGTCGGGCGCGCCCACCTGCAGCGGGATCTGCCAGTTCGCAAGGCCCGTCCACGCCGGCATGACCGCGCCGAAGATCATGAACAGCGCGTGCATCGTCGTCATCGTGTTGAAGAACATCGGATCGACGAACTGCAGCCCGGGCTTGAACAGCTCCGCGCGGATGACCATCGCCATGAGGCCGCCGATGAAGAACATCGCCCCGGCGAACACGAGGTACATCGTGCCGATGTCCTTGTGGTTCGTCGCGAAGACCCAGCGCCGCCAGCCGTGCGGCTTGTGGTCGTGATCGTCGTGTGCGGCGTGCCCGTGTGCGGCGTGAGAGTCGTGAGCCATTTCTAATCGTCCTCGAAGTCTTGCTTAACCGGCCGACGCGGTGGTCGTCGGCGAGGCGGCGGCCGCCTGCTTCTGCTGCTCGGCGGTGGCTTTCAGCCACTTCTCGAAATCTTCCTTCGAGCGCACGTCGACGACGATCGGCATGAACGCGTGATCACGCCCGCAGAGCTCGACGCACTGGCCGCGATAGAGGCCGGTCTTGTCCTCGTCCACGTTGAACCACATCTCGTTCACGTAGCCGGGGATGGCGTCCTTCTTCATGCCGAAGGCCGGCACCCACCACGAGTGGATGACGTCCGCGCCCGTGAGCAGCAGGCGCACCTTCGTGCCCGACGGCACGATCAGCGGGTTGTCGACGTTCAGCAGGTAGTGCTCGATGGTGTTCGGATCGGCGCCGGAGCCGAGCTGACGGGCCGCATCGCTCGCCCGGTCGAGACGCGAGAAGAAGCGCACGCCGGAATCCAGGTATTCGTACTGCCAGCCCCACTGGAAGCCCGTGACCTTGATCGTGAGCTGCGTGTTGCGCGTGTCCTCGAGCTGGACGAGCGTCTTCGCCGCCGGCACCGCCATCGCGATGAGGATGATGACCGGAATGGCGGTCCACACGACTTCCACCTTGGTGTTGTGGACCATGGTGGTATCCGGCACGGCACCCTGCGACTTCCGGAACTTGAACATCGACCAGATCATGATCCCGAACACGACGATGCCGATCCCGACACAGACCCAGAAGATGAGCATGTGCAGGTGATAGATCTCGCGGCTGATGGCGGTGACGCCCTGCGTCATATTCAGCAGATGCCAGCCGGATTCGGCGTGTGCCGGAGATGCGAGCGCCGCGGCGGTTGCTGCGGCGAAGAGGGCCATTGATTTTCGAATCATCGTTCCTGTGCCTGCCGGGCGCCGTCAGGAGCACGACGCGCTGAAGTCGTACAAAACTCGTCCGTTAACCCCGTTGCGCCTCGCCTGGAGGATCCCTTTATGCCAGCGAGGGCGATTCATCGATGCGCCCGATGAGGCGCGTGAGGCGCTGTGCGAGACCGCGCCGCTCCTGCTCCGTCAGAAAGCTGCCCACCTCGCACCGCCGGCCATGCGATTCGATCGCGAGGCGGCTGGGATGCAGGGGCGAATCGGGGCGGCGGAGTGTAACGCGCGCCCAGTGCCGCGGGAACACGACTTCGACGTAATGCGAAGCATCCCGGCACTCGATGCGCACGTCCTCCTCGGAGATCGTGATCGTTTCGTGATGGTGGCGGCGCTTCATGTTGTCGTTCAACGCCCAGCCGAGCAGCGCCATCTCGAGCCCTGCGAACGGCAGCACCGGCCAGTAGCCGTGCGCGGCCCAGAAGCCGGCGACGCCGAAGGAGACCGCGCACACGCCGCCGAAGAACAACAGCGCGCCGCGCGTGGTGAGCGAGCAGTTCGGCGTGATCTCGATTCGCTGCAAGCGACTGGCCAAGCTGAAAAAAGCCATTTCCGCAAGGAGGCGCGATGGTACAGCGCTTATCGTCACATCACCACAGGAAGAAGACGGCTCCGCAGCCGTTCCACCGCCGTGACGCTCGCGAAGGCAGATGCGTCGAAGGCTACCGATTCCAGGAGCGGCGCCGCGAGCGCGCGCTCGAGGTACGCGATGGTCTCGGCGGCGTGCGGGAAGTGCGGCTGAATGCCGTTGGCGACCCAGCCGGCGAGCGGCAGGCCCGCGGCGCGCACCGCGCGAGCGGTGAGCAGGGCGTGATTGAGACAGCCGAGCCGAAGCGCGACGACGAGCACGACGGGAAGGTTCAGCGCGCGCGCAATGTCCGCCATCGTCTCCGCTTCGCCGATCGGGGCGAGCCAGCCGCCCGCGCCTTCGACGACGACGAGGTCGGCGCGGCTCGCGAGCGTCGCGTACTCACGCTCGATCACCGGAATTTCGACGCGGATGCCGGCAGATCGGGCCGCAATGTGCGGAGATGTGGGCTCGGGAAGGCAGAACGGATTGACGGTCCGGTAGGGCGCAGCCACGTTCGCCGCGGCCTGCAGATCGAGGGCGTCGGCGTTGCGCAGGCCGTCCGCGGTCTGGACCGCGCCCGCCGCGACGGGTTTCATCGCGGCGACCTTCAACCCCACCCCCACGAGCGCACGCACGATCGCGACCGCCACGCGCGTCTTGCCGACTTCGGTGTCGGTGCCGGCGATGAACACACCGCGCGCGCGCCCGGCCATGCGGCTCACTCGCGAATGCGGCGGCGGATCGCGCTCATGGGGATTCGCACCTCGCCGTCGAGAGCGGCCACCGCGCCGCGGCCCGCAGAGCCCCACGCGGCGCCGTACACGACTTCGTACGTCGCCGGGAGGCGGCCATCGCGACGATGCGCTTCGTACGCCTCTTCCATCCGGCGCAGACGAGAGCGGCCGGTGAGGCCGCGCGCGCGACCGGCCGTGACGTTGTGAGCGCCGATGACCTTCAGATCGCGCATCAACGCGAGGACGTTCGGGTAGGTGAGCGTCACGCGCTCGACGTCAAGGACCGGCTCGCTCAGCCCAGCGCGCGCGAGCGCGTCGCCAACGTCGTGCATGTCCAGGAAGGTGTTCACGTGCGTGTAGTCGTCGACGGCGGCCCAGGCCTCGCGCAGCTCACGCAGAGTGTCCGGGCCGAAGGTGCTGAACGAGAAGAACCCATCGGGCTTCAGCACGCGGCGGATCTCGCGGAGCGCCACGTCGAGATCGTCGCACCATTGCAGCATCAGATTGCTGACCGCGAGGTCGACGCTTGCATCGGCGAACGGCAGCCGCCGTACGTCACCGCACACACGCTCGAAGCGCCGAAACAAGCCGAGGTGACGTCTTGCCTCGCGGAGCATGCCGGGCGCGATGTCGAGCGCCACGACCGTGGCGCGCTTGTACGCGCGCTTCAGCTCGCCCGTCAGACGGCCCGTGCCCGCGCCGAGATCGAGCACGAGCTGCGGCTCGAACTTGAACAGCGCGAGCCGCTCGAGCAGCTCGTCGCCCACCCGCGCCTGCAGCACCGCCGACGCTTCGTACGCGGTGCTCGCGCGCTCGAACGCGCTGCGCACGCCTGAGGGGTCGAGGCGTGATCCGGATTCGAGCGAGGCAGTCATCAATGCGTGTCCGGCCTCTTCGACGTCTGTGCGTGGATGCGCGCGAGCGCTTCGACCAGCGCATCCACCTGGTCTTCAGTATGAGCGGCGGAGAAGGTGATGCGTAACCGCGCGGTGCCGGCCGGGACGGTGGGTGGGCGAATCGCGACGACGAGAAACCCGGCCGCGAGCAGCTCGTTCTGCGCGCGCACGGCCGTGTCGGCGCCGCCGAGGATCACCGGCTGGATCGGCGACTCGGAGTGGGCCAGATGCAGATTGAGCTCGCGCGCCGCCGCGCGAAAACGGGCTGCGAGAGCGAGCACCCGCTCGCGCCGCCAGGGCTCGTCCTGAACGATCCGCAAAGCCACGCGGGTGGCGGCGGCGACCGGCTGAGGCAGCGCCGTCGTATAGATATAAGTGCGCGCCTTCTGCACGAGCAGCTCGATCAGATCGGCCGAGCCGGCGATGAACGCGCCGAAGGTGCCGAACGCCTTGCCGAGCGTGCCGACGAGCACCGGCACCTCCGTGGGATCGAGGTCGAATTGCTCGACGAGCCCGCGTCCGCCGTGCCCGAGCACGCCGATGCCGTGGGCGTCGTCGACGACCAGCCAGGCTTTGTAAGCGCGCGCGAGGCGGGCGAGCGTCGGCAAGCGCGCGACGTCTCCATCCATGCTGAACACGCCGTCCGTGGCGAGCACCGTGCAGTGACCGCCGTGCTCCTTCAGCACGCGCTCGGCGTCCGCCGGATCGCCATGCGCGTAGCGGCTAAAGCGCGCGCCGGAGATCAAGGTGCCGTCGATGAGCGAGGCATGGTTCAAGCGATCGAGCGCCACGACTTCGCCGCGATCGGCGAGCGTCGCAATGGCTGCGAGGTTTGCCATGTAGCCGGTCGAGAAGAGCAGCACGCGCTCGCGGCCCGTGAACTCCGCCAGCTCTTCCTCGAGCCGCTGATGCTCCATGCCGTGTCCGGTCACGAGATGCGAAGCGCCGCTGCCGGCCCCGCTCTCCGCTGCGCTGTCACTCATCGCCTTGGCGATGAGCGGATGCCGTGCGAGACCCAGGTAGTCGTTGCTGCAGAAATCCACGAGACGGCGGCCATCGACGACGACTTCCGCACGGCTGTCGGGGACGGGAAAGCTCGTGACCGTACGACGCGTCCGTCGCAGGTGGTGGCGATCGATCTCCGCAAGAGCGGCACGTAGCGTGTTGGCGTCTCGTCTCACGGCCTGCTGTCGGAAGCGCAGGGGCTTCGTAACGGCTCGCGATGCGCGTGTTCGGGTGCTTCGACGCTCGCCGCCTCGGCCTTCAACCCGAGCCGCGCGAAGAGCTGGCGGTCGCGCTCGACGTCCGGGTTGCCGGTCGTCAGGAGCTTCTCGCCGTAGAAAATGGAATTCGCGCCTGCCATGAAGCAGAGCGCCTGCAACTCGTCGCTCATCGCTTCGCGTCCGGCGGACAGACGCACGTGCGCCTTCGGCATCATGAGCCGCGCAACGGCGATGGTGCGCACGAAGTCGAACGGATCCACCGGCGCGGCGCCGTGCAGCGGCGTGCCCGGCACCTGCACTAGCTGATTGATCGGCACGCTCTCGGGATGAGCGGGCAGATTCGCGAGAGTGAGCAGCAGCTTCGCGCGGTCCGTCGCCGTTTCGCCCATGCCGACGATGCCGCCGCAGCACACCTTCAAGCCCGCTTCCCGCACCGCCTCGAGCGTGTCGAGCCGGTCCTGATAGGTGCGCGTGGTGATGATCTGCCCGTAGAACTCGGGCGAGGTGTCGAGATTGTGGTTGTAGTAGTCGAGCCCGGCCTCGCGCAGCTGCGTCGCCTGTTCGGGCGTCAGCATGCCTAGCGTGGCGCACGTTTCCATGCCGAGCGCGCGCACTTCACGAATCATGTCCGCGATGGCCGCCACCTGTTTCGGTTTCGGCGAGCGATACGCCGCGCCCATGCAGAAGCGGGTCGCGCCCGCCTCCTTCGCGCGGCGCGCGGCCTCGCGCACCGCGGCGACCTCGAGCAGCGTCTCGCGCTCGAGCCCGGTCTCGTAGCGGACGCTCTGGGGGCAGTAGGCGCAGTCCTCGGGGCAGGCGCCGGTCTTGATCGAGAGCAGCGTGCTCATCTGGACGGTGCCCGGCTCGTGATGCGCGCGATGGACGCGCTGCGCGTGAAACAGCAGGTCGAGGAACGGCAACGCGAACAGCGACTCGACTTCAGCCAGCGTCCAGTCGTGACGAACGGCCCCCGTCAGGGTTGGCGACATGTGCATATCTCGATGTTTGCCCCGGTAATGCGCGACGCATTGCGCCTGCGGCGGGCGCATGTTCGACGGCACACCGGTCCATGTCAACCAAAAAGGCTGCTTCATGTCGACAATTGCGGAAGCGTTCCGGGCCGCGCTGGCGCGCACGCTGCTGCCGCCCACGTGCTGCCTCTGCGGCGCGCGCAGCCGGGTGGTCGCTCGCGACCTTTGCGGAGAGTGCGTCAAGCTTCTTCCCGTGAACGATGCGCCGGCGTACGGCGGGTCCCCTTTGTTTGTCGCTACTTTAGTACGGGTGGTCGTGCCGTTTCACTACGCGTACCCCGTCGATCACTGGATCCGGGCGCTGAAGTTCTCCGGCGAGCGCGTGTATGCACGAGTATTGGGTCTGTTGCTAGCGGAGGCGTTTCGAGCACTGCGGCAGGACCCGCCGCAGTGCCTGATCCCGATTCCGCTCCACGTGTCGCGCTATCGGCGCCGCGGCTTCAATCAGGCCGCGGAGATCGCGCGGTTCGCCGCCGCGGCGCTCGATCTGCCGGTCGCGGATCGCTGCCTGGTCCGGAGGGTTGCGACGGCCGAGCAGAGCAGTCTGTCGCTCGCGCGGCGGCGCACGAACGTGCGCGGGGCCTTCGTTGCCGTGCGCAAGCCCGATGCGACACGCGTGGCGCTCGTCGACGACGTGCTCACAACCGGCAGTACCGCGCTCGCCGCTGCGCAGCCACTGCTCGCGGCGGGTGTGAAAGAAGTGGAGCTTTGGGCCTGTGCCCGGGTGCCGCTGGCGGACTAGGCCGCCGCGGAGGTTTCGGAGAGCGAGGAGCCGTCGATCCAGGTGTCGAGCACGCGCAGGCTTTCGTCCGCGAGCACGAGATTGGCCCGATACCCTGCCGCAATGCGCCCGAGCTCCGCGTCGAGCCCGAGGAACGCGGCGGGATTGCGCGTCGCCATGTGAATCGCTTCCGGCAGATTGATCGCGAGCATCTCCACCGCATTGCGCACGGCCTGCGCCATGTCGGTGTGCGAGCCGGCGAGCCGCCCCATCTCGTCGAGCAGCAGGCCGTCCTTCACGGAGATCGAGCGGCCCTGCAGGTCGAACGACGTGTCGGTCGTGCCGATGCTCGGCATGCCGTCCGTCACGATCATGAAGCGGTCGCGCCGCTTGCAGCGCAAGGCGAGGCGCATCACGACCGGCGCGACGTGATGCCCGTCGACGATCAGCCCGCACCAGCTCTCCGGGTGATCGAGCGCCGCGCCGACCACGCCGGGCTCGCGTCCCGTCAGCTGCGACATGGCGTTGAACAGGTGTGTGAATCCCGTGAGTCCGTTGCGCAGCGCGAGCGCAATCTGCTCGTACGTCGCATTGGTGTGACCGGCGGAAACCTTCACGCCGGCGGCGGAGAGGCGGCGGATCATCTCCGACGTCGTCATTTCCGGTGCGAGTGTCACCAGCGTCTTGCCGGTGCGGAGCGAGGTGAGGAGCTCGAGCGCGCTCTCATCGAGGCCGCGTAGCTTCGCAGGATCGTGAACGCCCTTGCGCTCCACGTTGAGAAAGGGGCCCTCGATATGAATGCCGAGCACGCCGGCTACGCGCGCGTCGATGGCGGCCTTCACGGCGCTCATCGCGCGCGCCACCACGTCGAGATCGTCGCTGATCAGCGTGGGCAGGAAGCCGGTCGTGCCGAAGCGGCGGTGCGCGGCGCCGATGGCGCGAATGGCCTCGACGCTCGGATCGTCGTTGAACAGCACGCCGCCGCCGCCGTTCACCTGCGTGTCGATGAAGCCCGGCAACAGCAGATTGCCGCAAAGATCGCGCCGGATGGCGTGGCGAATGCGCGGGTCGGTGTCGCGCACGACATCGACGATGTGCCCGCCCTCGAGCAGCACGGTGCGGCCCTCGACGAGGCCGGCATCGAGCATCACGCGGCCGTTGATCAGCGCGGTCATCCTCATCACAGCGTCTCGGTCACCTTATTCAGGAACGGCGGGCGGTCGGGATCGCGGCCGCGTGCGATCGAAAGCGCGTTCGCCATACGGTAGAAGCTCTGCACCAGCAGCAGCGGCGCGATGGCCGCATGCGCGTCGAGGGCCGGAAGCGCGAGCAATCGCTTCGTGGTCGACACCGCGACTTGCGCATCGGCCAGCAGGACTGTGGCGCCGCGCTCCGCGAGCTCGACGGCGAGCGCTTCATTGCCCGCGCGAGTCTCATCGTTCTGCGAGAACAGCAGCACCGGGAAGCCATTGCCGACGAGCGCCATCGGCCCGTGACGCAGCTCCGCGGAGCTGAACGCTTCGGCGTGCAGTCCGCACGTCTCCTTGAGCTTCAATGCGGCTTCTTGCGCGGCGCCGAGGCCGAGCCCGCGGCCAACGACGTACAGGCCGCTCACGGGCTGCAGCGTCGCGGCGGCTGCACTCCAGTCGAGCGCCCACGCGCGCTCGAGCAGCGCGGGTGCCGCGGCAAGCGCATCTAGCAACTCGCTGTCGCGCGTCCACGCGCCCACGAGATGCACGATCGCCGCCAGCGATGCGAGGTACGACTTCGTGGCTGCGACGCTCTTCTCCGGCCCCGCGCACAGCGGAATGGTGACGTGGGCCGTATGCGCGAGCGGCGACGCCTCAGCATTCACCAGCGCAATCACGCGCGCGCCGGCGGCCTTCGCCGCGGAGGCTGCCGCGATCAGATCGGGGCTCGCGCCGGACTGCGAGATCGCGAGGAACAAGGCGCCCCCGAGGTCCGCCTTCGCCGCGTACACGGAGCTGACCGACGGCGCGGCAGACGACGTCAGCACACCGACGCGCGTCTCGATCAGATATTTCGCGAACGTGGCCGCGTGATCGGAGCTGCCGCGCGCGCACGTGACCACCGCGCGGGGCGCCAGCGTGCGCAGCATCTCCGCAGCCTCGGCGATCGACGCCCGATTGCGCGCGAGCTGCGCACGCACTGCCGCCGGCGCCTCCGACGCTTCACGAAACATCCGTGTGCCGTCGGGAAGGATCATGGGCTCACGTCGACGCGTTGAGCTCAGCGACGAAGTCATA
>DASZSS010000500.1:0-5460 GCA_035548535.1 Steroidobacteraceae bacterium | reverse complement strand
GTCGTTCGGGCTGTGGGTGCATCACATGTTCGCGACCGGCCTGCCGCCCATGGGCATGAGCTTCTTCACGGCGGCGAGCATGCTCATCGCGATCCCGACGGGCGTGCAGATCTTCTGCTGGATCGCGACGCTCGCCACCGGCGGGCGCGTGCGCTTCACGACGGCGCTCATGTTCGTGATCGGGTTCTTCTTCATCTTCATCATCGGCGGGCTCACCGGGCTCATGGTCGCCTCGACCGCGCTCGACTCGCAGCTCCACGACAGCTACTTCGTCGTCGCTCACCTGCATTACGTGCTGATCGGCGGCGCGGTGTTTCCGCTCTTCGGCGGATTCTATTACTGGTTCCCGAAAGCGACCGGCCGCATGCTGTCGGAGCGCGCGGGCAAGTGGAGCTTCTGGCTGTTCTTCATCGGCTTCAACGTCACGTTCTTCCCGATGCACATCCTCGGGCTCGACGGCATGACCCGCCGCATCTACACGTACGATGCCGCGAGCGGCTGGGGCGATCTGAATCTGCTCGCGAGTCTCGGCGCGCTCGTGATTGCAGCGAGCGTGCTGGTGTTCATCGCGAACGTCGTGCGCAGTCTGCGGGTGGGGGCTCTCGCACCGGACAATCCGTGGGAAGCGAGCACGCTCGAGTGGGCGACGCCTTCTCCGCCACCGCCGTACGGCTTCGTGCGGCCGCTGGTGGTGGAGAGCCGATATCCGCTGCGCCCCGAGCACCAGCCGCTCACGACGGTCGTCGGCCTCCCGACGGAGATCCGCTCGCTGCTCGTCACCCGCATGCACGATGGCGCGCCGGATCACGTCGCGCCCGATCCCGAGCCGACGATCTGGCCGTTCTGGACGGCCATTGCCGTGACGGTGCTCTTCATCGGCTCGATCTTCACGCCTTGGGCACTCGTCTGGGGCGCGATCCCGGTGACGATCACGCTCATCGGCTGGTTCTGGCCGAAAGCACGCGAGACCGAGGCGGAGAAGAAGGTCGAGATCAAGCCGGGCTATCACCAGGACGCCGTGCTGCGTCCGGCGGAGGCCGAGTCGTGAGCACCCCGCGACCGCGCGCCGTACGTGTGCTGGATGTCTCCGGGCTGCCGACCTACGCGTTCGGCGATCGCTCGCTCATGTGGTGGGGCACGTTCGGGATGATGCTGATCGAGGGCACCGTCTTCGCGATCGCGGTGGTCGTGTACTTCTACCTGCGCGAGTATTCGTTCCATTGGCCCCCGCATCGCGCGCCCCCCGCCCTGCTCTTCGGCACGCTCAACACCGTGCTGTTCCTCGTGAGCGCCATTCCGAATCAGTGGACCAAGCAGGTCGCGGAGAAGGAAGACCTGCGCGCCGTGCGGATCGGGCTGCTCGTCAGCGTGGCGTTCGGCGTGGGAATCCTCGTGGTACGCGTGTTCGAGTTCCCGGCGCTGAACACGAGCTGGAATGACAGCGCCTATGGCTCGATCGTGTTCGCGCTGCTGATCTTGCACACGATCCATCTCGCCACGGATTTCATCGACACCGTGGTGCTCACGGTGCTCATGTTCACCGGGCCGCTGACCGGCAAGCGTTTCGTCGACGTGAGCGAGAACTCCTTGTACTGGTGGTTCGTCGTGCTCACGTGGCTGCCGATCTACGCCACCCTTTACCTGGCGCCACGCGTGTCATGAGCACACTTGCGCAACCGACCCCGCCGCGATTCCTGTGGCTCATCTGGTCCGCGGTACTGCTCGCGCCGATCGCCTGGTCAATCAGCTTGGTCGTGATGTTCTGGCTGACGGACCCCGTCTGTCAGGGCGCTTCGCGAACGCTGATCTTCGCGGTAGGCGGCGCATGCATCGTGCTCGCGATCGTGAGCGGGCTGCTCGCGCGAGGCGGATTGAGCAGGGTGCCGGGAGACGAGGCGGACGACTTCCGCAGGTTTCTCTTGCACCTCGCGTTGTGGTCGAGCGCGCTGTTCGCGCTCGTCATCGCGCTCTCGATCGTGCCCGTGGCGCTGTTGACGCCGTGCCCGGTGTGATCGTGCGCTCGCGACGACGGTGGATCGCGACGGCCGCGACGTCGCTCGCTATCGTCGTGGCGAGCGGCGGCGCCGTGGCGCATACCACTCTCGACATCGCGCGCGGCACATCCGGTCGCTCCGCACTCGCGCAAGTTGGCATCCCGATGCTGGTGGCAGCGCTGCTCTATGCCATGGGCGCGGCGCGTGTGTGGGCGCGCTCGGTGCACGGGCACCGCCTGCTCGCGCAGCGCGCAGCCGCTTTTGGAGCAGGGCTCGCCGCCCTCGCGCTCGCGTTGCTATCGCGGCTCGACGCGTGGGGCGCGGAGCTCTTCTCGATGCACATGGCCCAGCACGAAATCCTCATGCTCGTGGCGGCGCCGCTGCTCGTGCTCGGCCGGCCCTTGCCGCTGTTCCTGTGGGCCTTTCGCGGAACCTGGCGCGCGGCGCTGACGCGCTGGATCCGAGCTGGCTGGATGCAGCAGTCGTGGCGCGCGCTTCTCGCCGCAGGAACCGCCTGGGTGCTGCACGCACTGGCCCTGTGGGTGTGGCACGTCCCTCAGTTCTTCGCGGCGGTGCTGCGGAGCGCGTGGATCCACGACCTGCAGCACTTCACGTTTCTTGCCACGGCGCTGCTCTTCTGGTCGGCGCTCCTGCACGAGAACCGCCAGCAGCGGCGCGGCGCGGCGATCCTGTATCTGTTCACGACGACCGTGCATACCGGAGTGCTCGGCGCGCTGATCACGCTCGCCGCGCACCCTTGGTACTCGCCTTACCTGCAGACCTCGCCGCGATGGGGACTCACGCCGCTCGAGGATCAAGAGCTCGGCGGGCTCATCATGTGGGTGCCGGGCTCGCTCGTCTACATCGGTGCGGCGCTCGTCTTGCTGGCGCGCTACCTTCGCGAATCGGGCGCGGCTCACGAGCTGAGCGCGCCCACGACCGACGCTTCGGCGCGCGCGAGCTCGCGTATCCAGGTGCGCACCTGAGTCAGGTGCTCCTCCTCGTCCTCGAGAGCCGAGCGAAAGCGATTCGCGAGGTCGCGATGGCTCTCCAGCTCCGCCAGCTCGATCAGCATTCCCAGCCTTCGTTGCCCGCGAGCTCGGCGATCAGAATGGCATGCAGCGATTGCGCGAATGTCGTGCGCGCATCGCTGATCGCCTGCATCAGCCCCGAAGGCAATCGCCATTCCGACGCGGCTGCGCGACGCTAGAGGTCACGCACGTCCGCATCCGAGAGCACCTCGGCGCACGAGAATTGCGACGTGAATGCGGAGGGCCATGCAATGATCGACCAACTCATTCGTCGACTGCGGCAGAGCGGTTCGCTCAGCACTGCCGCGGAGCTGGCGATACAGAAGGCGATCGATCGACGCGTCCGCCTCTTCGGCGCGCGCGACGACCTGTTCCATCCCGGCGATCTTCCGGAAACCGTTTGGTTGGTGACGGCCGGCATCGCGTGCCGCTACCACTTCTTGCCGAGCGGCCAGCGCCAGATCACGGGATTTCTGCTGCCGGGCGATCTCTTCGCACTGCGCGCGTCGCTCGGCATGCCATTCGATCATCACATTCGCAGCATCACGATGCTGGAGACGCTTCAGCTCGACCGCGCGAGCGTGGCGGCGTTCAGCGAGCCTGCCAGCGGAATCGGCGAGGTGCTGCGTCGAGCGATGGCTCTGCAGCGGGCCATCAGCCGCGAGTGGGTGCTCAACGTCGGGCAGCGCAGCGCCATGGAGCGCATCGCGCACCTCATCTGCGAGCTGTTCAAGCGGCTGCAGACCGTTGGCCTGACAATGGAGAACCGCTGCCTCCTGCCGCTCACGCAGATCGACATCGCGGAGGCCGTCGCGCTTACGCCCGTGCATGTGAACCGCATGCTCATGTCCATGACGCGCAACGGATGGCTCAGCTTTCAGCGCAGCGTGCTGCAAATTCGTGAGATGGCGCGGCTCGCGGAGGTGGGCTCGTTCGACGCGAGCTATCTGGATTTCGGCGCGGCGCTGGATATGCGAGCGAGCCAGGCCTCCCGCGTCGCACCGCCGCGCACGTCTGCCACTGGCGAGGCGAACGCCGCTCCGCCGCCGTGAGCGGTGTACCGGCCGGCGATTCGTTGCTATCGAACTTACCCACGTGTGCATTTTCGAATCGCTCGGGCCTTGGACCTCGTCGCTTGGCGGCACGTTGATCCATGTGAATGGCGGCGGCCGCGCGATGTGCAGAATTCACCCCCTTGCCGCCATCAGGAGTGCTCCCGCATGCCATCCCGGTACATCGTCGACGCGGTGGGGCTCGATCCCGAGCAGATCAGGGTGACCACCGTGCGCTGGGCCGAGATCGGCCGAGACATCGATACGCTGAAGGAGCCGCTCGAGGAAGCGCCGGTCGAGCACGTCGTGTTCGCGCTGGAGCGCGGCGACGAGGTCCGCGCGGTGTTCGTGGAAGCGGGCCGTCGCGTCGATGGCGGCCGCGTTCGCATCAAGGCCCGCTCGCGTTGGGACATCGAGCTCGCGCGACGCTCGTCGGGCCGCACGCTCCGCGATCTGCCGCGACTCGCGCCGCGGTAGCCGGGCGTCTCAGCGCGGACGGCACGCAGCTTCGATCTCGCCCGCCGTCCAGACGACGGCCCACTCGGGCAGAGTGCGGTCCCCTTCCCATGCGGCCAGATCCGCACCTTCCATCCAGAGCACGCGGCCTCGAGGCGGAGGGACTTCATGCACCGCTGTGTGGCAGAGATTCGCGTGCAGCACCAACTCTTCGCGATCCCCGACCCGCCAGCGCACGCGCACAGCGAGTGGTCCGATGACGTCGTAGCTCGCGGCGCCGCCCGAGATGCGCGCCACGCGCGGCACGATGTGCGCGCGGCGCGCCGCCAAGATGTCTCGGTACCATGTGAGCCAGCCCGCGTGCGGGGCGCGCTCCACGTCGCCCCAGTCCAGCTTGGCGCTCGCGAACGTCGCGGGCGCTTGCGGATCCGGAATGCGCTCCCGGCTCGCCGGATCCGCGAATTCAGGAAAGCGCGCAAACTCCGCGCGGCGTCCTTCGCTCACCGCGCGAGCCAGCTCGCCGTGAAAATCGCAGAAGAACGGAAACGGCTGCGACGCCGCCCACTCTTCTCCCATGAACAGCAGCGGAATCTGCGGCAGCAGCAGATACACGGCCGCGATCGCGCGCAGCGCTTGCACCGGCGCGATCTCCGTGAGGCGCTCGCCGCACGCGCGGTTGCCGATCTGATCGTGATTCTGGATGAACGCGACGAAGGCCTGCGGCGGCAGATGGGCCGAAGGCTCGCCGCGCGGCGAGCCGCGGAACGGCATGTGCTCGCCCTGGAACGCGAAGCCTTCCGCGAGCGCGCGGCCGAGCTTGCAATCGTCGCCGCAATAGTCCGCGTAGTACCCCGCGCACTCGCCCGTAGCCGCCGTGTGCAGCACGTGATGCACGTCGTCGTTCCATTGCGCCGTGTAGTAAGTCGG
>DASZSS010000499.1:0-8628 GCA_035548535.1 Steroidobacteraceae bacterium | reverse complement strand
CGGGTGAGCGTCGCAGGGAAACACGGTCAAAACCGGCGCGGGCGCGCGCACTCCAGGGTGTCGAGGCAGGTGGTGCTCGGCTGTGCGGCGTTCGTTGCCGGCGCGTTTGCCGTTCGCGCGATGGCCGCGGCCTCCGCCTCGGATGCGACGCTGGCTGCGCCGCGCATCGCGGCCGTGGTGCTCGGCGAATCCCTCGCCACGGCTCTGCAAACCCTGGAGCGACCGGGGCTCTCGATCATCTATAGCTCTGCGCTCGTTCCGCCCAGTCTCAAAGTCACCGTGACGCCTCAGGCGCACGCGCCCACCGAGTTGGCTCGGGAGATCCTCGCGCCGCATTCGCTCGGTCTGCAGCCGGTCGCGCCAGGGTTGTACGCGGTCGTGCGCGTGAACATTCCCCAGCAGACGGAGCCGCTCGTCCCGGCCCCGTCCCGCCTGCCGCGTCCGCCGGTGCGCGATCCGGACCCGCCGCCAGCGTCCGACGTCGTGGTCGAAGGTACGCGCGAAACGGGCGAGGGGCCGGACGTCGCGACCGCGCAGTTGCTCGACCGCGCGCAGATCAGCGCGCAACCGGGCCTGCGCGACGACGCGTTTCGAAGCGCGGCACGCGTGCCCGGCATCACCATGAATGGTCTGTCGGCGGCCCCGCACGTGCGCGGTGGCGGCGAAGACGAGGTGCTCGCGCTGCTCGACGGTTTCCCGATCCGGCAGCCGTATCACCTGTCCGGCTATCAGAGCGTGTTCAGCGTGATCGATCCACAGCTGCTGTCGAGCATGGAAGTGTTCACCGGCGGCTTTCCGGCGCGGTTCGGCGGCCGCATGAGCGGTGTGTTCGACATGCGACTGCCCGAGCGGTACGGCGCGTCGACACGCGGTCTCGGCATGAGCTTCTTCAACGCGAGCGCCCGCGGTTCCGATGTGATTGCCGGCGCCGACGGCTGGGATTGGCTCGGCATGGGCCGGATCGGCACGCTCGGGTTGGTGCTGGACGCGCTCGCGCCGCGAGTCGCCGAGCCGTCCTACGGTGATTTCGTCGGCCGCCTGCGCTGGATCAGCTCGGCGGATAGCGAGATCGCGCTGTACGTGCTCGGCGCGCGCGACTCGCTTGGTATCGACAATCAAAGCCGAACGGAGCACGCGCGCCTCGACAGCCGCTCGCTCTACACCTGGCTGCGCGGCGAGCAACATTGGGACGATGGCTCGCAGCTCACCGTCTGGGTCGGGAACACGTCGCTCACCAGCTCGCGCGTGGGCGAAGCGAACGATCCGCTCATCAGCATGGGCCACCTCTACGATGCGCGGGACACGAGCATCTGGGACGTGCGCGCGCGCTATGCCACGCCGATCGGCTTGACGCAGGAGCTGCAGATCGGCGGCGAATGGAGCGCGGGGTCGGCGCGCTACGACTACGATAGTCACGTCGAATTCACGCCCGCGGTCGCCGCGCTGTTCGACAAGCCGCTGACGCTCTCGAACCGCTTCCTGGAGCATCCGCAAGTGCGCGAGCTGCACTTCTTCGCCTCGCACCGCTGGGACGTGACGACGACCGTGACCACGGAGATGGGTTTCCGTCTCGAGCGCGACTCGGGATTCGGCCTCGATCCGGCGACGCTGCTCGATCCACGACTGGCGGTGAAATGGTCCTTCCGGCCGGACACGCAGTTGCGCGTGCAGTGGGGCCGGTTCCATCAGTCCGACGAGGTGAACGAGCTGCGCGTGCAGGATGGCATGACCGCTTTCGATCGGCCGCAGCGCTCGGACCACTTCATCCTCGGGTTGGATCATCAGCTCGCGAACGGCGTCGCGCTGCGGGCGGAGGCGTTCAGCAAGCGGCAACTCGATCCGCGAGTGCGCTTCGAGAACCTGTTCGATCGGCTCGCGATCCTGCCGGAGCTCGAGCCGGATCACGTGCGCGTCGCGCCGGACAGCTCGGCGCTGCGCGGCGTGGAGCTCAGCGCCGAGCGGCGCGGTCACCCTTTCAGCTGGTGGGCCTCGTACACCTGGGCGGAGGCGCTCGATGACATCGACGCAGTCGAAGTGCCGCGCAGCTGGGATCAGCGGAACGCCGTAACCTTGGGAACGTCGTACCAGCGCGGGCGCTGGGATGCCGCGCTCGTCGGCACGGCACACAGCGGCTGGCCGATCACGGACCTCGTGATGACGCCCAACGGTGTGCAGCTCGGCCCTCGCAGCGGTGATCGCGTGAGAACGTACTTCTCCGTCGATATGCGCGTGCGCTATCACTGGTTCCTCGAACGCAGTGACTTGGCGGTCGCGTTCGAGCTGAGCAACGCCCTCGACCGCAACAACTCGTGCTGCCGCGAGCTCACCGCGCACTTGAATCCGGATGGCACGACCTCCTTCGGCACGCGCCAGGTCGATGCGCTACCGCTGATTCCATCGCTCAGCGTGCAGTGGTCGCGTTGAGCGACCTCGGGCCGGACGGCTGCGCAAGCTCCCTTTCTCGCTCGCGGCCAATCCCTTAACGTCCGCGCACAGACCTCAGGGGAGAAAGCCATGGCGAAGGTCGTGCGCATTCACCGGCTGGGTGAGCCGGACGTTCTGCAATTGGAAGACGTGGAGATCGGTGCGCCGGGCGCGGGCGAGGTGCGGCTCGCGGTGGAATCGATCGGCCTCAATCGCGCTGAAGCGATGTTTCGGCGCGGGGCCTATCCGGTCAAGCCGCAATTGCCGACGGGCATCGGATACGAGGGCGTCGGCGTCATCGAGGCGATCGGACCTGGCGTGAGCGGCTTCGAAGTGGGCCAGCGCGTGTGCGTGGTGCCGAACACGCAGATCGGCCAGTACCCGCTGTGCGGCGAGCAGGCCATCGTACCGGTCCGCAGCCTGTTGCCGATGCCGCCGGGATTGACGCCGGTCGAAGGCGCATCGATCTGGATGCAGTACTTCACGGCGCTCGCAATCATCGAAGCAGGACACGCAACGGTCGGCGACTACGTGATCATCCGCGCGGCGTCGAGCAGCGTCGGGCTCGCGGCGATTCAGCTCGCCAACTGGGCCGGTGCCGTGCCGATCGCGGCCACTCGCCGCAGCAGCAAGGTCGCGGCGCTGAAGGAGCAGGGCGCGCGGCACGTCATCGCGACGGAGGAGACGGATCTCGTCGCCGAGGTCATGCGCATCACCGGCGGCAAGGGCGCGCGACTCGTGTTCGATCCCGTGGGCGGTCCCGAAGTGGACACGCTCGCTCGCGCGATGGCCGAGGAAGGCATCCTCTTCATCTACGGCAGCCTGAGCGGCGGGCCCACCGTTTTTCCGCACTGGCCGGCGGCGTTTAAGAGCCTGAGCGTGCGCGGCTGGGTGGCCTCGTTCATCTGGAACAAGCCGCATCGCTATGCGCGCGCGCACCAGCTCATCCTGCAAGGGCTGGCGAGCGGGCATCTGCGGCCGGTCATCGCGAAGACCTTTCCGCTCGCGCAGGTCGTCGAGGCGCACCGCTATCTCGAATCCAATCAACAACTCGGCAAGATCGTCGTCACGGTGAAATGATGTTGCGCAAAGTCGCGGTTCTGTTCGCACTCGTATTGGCATTGCCGCTTGCGGCGCACGCGGCCTTCAAGAAGGATGCGCCGACCGTGCTCATCACCGGCGCGAACCGGGGTATCGGGCTCGAGCTCGCGAAGCAGTACGCGGCCGCGAGCTGGAATGTCATCGCGACGACACGCCGGCCGCTCGACGATGCGGGCGTCGCGGCGCTGCGTGAGCTGGCGCAGAAGTATCCGCAGGTGGCGCTCGAGCGCATCGACGTCACGGACTCCGCGATGATCCGCGGCGTGGCGCAGAAGTACAAAGATCAGCCGCTCGATGTCCTCATCAACAATGCCGCGGCGGTCGAAGCGACCTTCCAGGCGGACCTCGAGAAGGTGAACATCCCGTACGACAAGATCGATTTCGACGCTGCGCGCAACGACTTCGACGTCAACGCGCTGGGGCCGATGCGCATGGTGCAGGCGTTCGCGCCGCACGTCGCGCGCTCGAAGCAGAAGAAGATTGTGAACGTCACCTCGCTGATCGGCTCGTTCGGTCGCAGCTTTCAGAGCGCGATGGGCATGAACTACGGGGCGAGCAAGGCGGCGCTCAACATGTATTCGTACAAGCTGGCGTATGCGCTGAAGCCGCAGGGTGTGATCGTCGCGCTCGTCGAGCCGGTGCTGGTGGCGAGCAAGCCCGGCGTTTCCGCCAACCCGATGTCGAGCCCCGTGGACGTCGAAGTGGCCAAGCTCGTGAAGGTGATCGCCGGCCTGACGATGGAGAGCAGCGGCAAGATCACGAACTTCTCGACGGGGCAGGTCGATCCGTTCTGAGTCGATGTGCGGCTTGCGGCCACACCGCTCGTGCGGCGCTTCGTCGGCGTTGCGCTGGCTCCGACGACACTCATCGATGCTGCCGCGGAGATGATGCCAGGTGCCCCCGCACTCGAGGCACCGCGCCGCGCCGGCTGCGCGGTGAGTTCGCGGCCAACCCGCGACGGCACCTCAGCGGCATCGCTGCGCTCGATGTGCGTGCGTGACGGCCACGCGGCCGTCACGCACTCTCGCTTACGCTTGAGTCGCGGCGAGATCGGCGTCCTTGGCCGCGGCACGCTTTATCGCCGGCCGCGAATTCACGAGCTCGATATAGGCCTCGATCTGCGGAGAGGACGGCACGAGCTTGGATAGGCTTACCGTCCACTGCAGCGCCACGCCCCACAGCACATCCGCGGCCGTGAAGCGCTCACCCAGCAGGTACGGTCCTTTTGCGAGCTGCTGATTCAGCGTGCCGAGCATGGTGTCGAAATCCCCATAGGGGCAGGCGCGCGGCGGCACCGGCTCGCGCTTCTGCGCACGATCGACTATCGCGGGCTCGAAGCTCGATCCATAGAACACCAGCCACCGCAAATACGGCCCGCGCAAGGGATCGCCGATCGGCGGAGCGAGGCCCACCTGCGGATACAGGTCCGCAAGATAGATAAACACCGCGGGCTGCTCGGTCACGAGCGCGCCGTCATGAACAATGGCCGGCACCTTGCCCATCGGGTTAACGGCCAGGTACTCCGGTTTGCGCTGCTCGCCTGTGTTCAGGTTGAGCACGTGCAGATCGTAAGGCACGCCCAGCTCTTCGAGCAGCGCCCGCGCACCGAGCGAGCGGGAATTCGGCGCGTGAAACAACGTGACACGTGGCAAGCCGGTCATGACATGAGTTCCCTTGCGGTTGTCCGACGGGCACGCACGATATGCCGCGCATTTGCGTGCCACAAGGCAGCCGCCGCGAGTCGAGGGCAGCTTCTGACCGCTGCAGAGAGAATGACGAGTCGGCGATTGTGCAAAGGCCGCCGGACGGTATGGTCCGGCGGCCCCTTCGCGCGCGCCGTCTGCAGCGCGGCGCGCGCGGTTGTGCCTATGGAATCGTCTTGCTCACCGCGTTCGACGGCGCGCTCGCGACGCCGGCGCTGTTGAGGCTCTCCACGGCGAAGTACCACGTGCCCGAGGCCAGGCCGTCGATCGTGTAGCTCGTGACCCCGGGGGTTTTCACATCCACGGTGTTTGTCAGCGAGCTCGCTGACTTGCCATAGAGGATGCGATAGCCCGACAGGTTCGTGAGCGTCGTGCCGTCCGTATTCGTGAGCGGCGGCGCCCAGTTCACCGTCACGGAGCCAACGGTCGGCGTCGGTGTTGGCGTCGGAGTCGGAGTCGGCGTCGGCGTCGGAGTCGGCGTCGGTGTTGGCGTTGGCGTTGGCGTTGGAGTCGGCGACGGCTTGCTGCCCGCGGCCGACACTTTGATGGTGAACGCCGGGAGAGAGACGGTCGACTTGCCGTCGCTGACACTGATGGTGACGTTACTCCAGGTGCCCACGTCCCAGCTCGCCACCTCACCTCGTAGCTGGCCGGTGCTGGTGTTGAAGAACCAGCCGGGCGCGTTCTTCACGGAGAACGTGAGTTTGTCACCGTCCGGGTCCGATGCAGTCGGTGTGAACGAATAGGTCGTCCCCACGACGGCAGTCGTCGGCGGTGATCCGGAGATCGTCGGCGGCCTATTCGTCGGTGTCGGCGTGGGCGTCGGCGTCGGTGTTGGCGTCGGAGTCGGCGTCGGTGTTGGCGTCGGAGTCGGCGTCGGAGTCGGCGTCGGAGTCGGCGTCGGAGTCGGCGTCGGTGTTGGCGTCGGCGTGGGCGTCGGCGTGGGCGTCGGTGTCGGTGTTGGCGTCGGCGTTGGTGTCGGTGTCGGGGTCGGAGTCGGCGTCGGCGCCGGAGTCGGCGTCGATCCTCTCGGATAAACCTTGATGGTGAACGGCGGCAGTGACGCGGTCGACTTGCCGTCGCTCACCGTGATCGTGACATTCTTCCACGTACCGACGTCCCAATCGCTGACGCCACCGTAGAGCCGGCCCGTATTCTTATCGAAGTACCAGCCGGGCGCGTTCTTCACGGAGAACGTCAGCTTGTCGCCGTCCGCGTCCGATGCGGTCGGTGTGAATGAATAAGTGCCACCGGCCACAGCCGTGGTCGGTGGCGTCCCCGAGATCGTCGGTGGCGTGTTCCCCCCGCTTGGCGGCGTGCTCGGGTTTCCGACCGTTATCGTGAAGGGCGCGAGACTCGCAGTCGAGACGCCGTTCGAAACCGAGATGACGATGTTCGGGTACGCGCCGACGGTGCTGTTGTTCGTCAGGCCCGAGAGCGTGCCGCGACTTGTATTGAAATAGGCCCAGCTCGGCTTGTTCTCGATCGTGAACTTCAGTTGCCGCGTGCGGCTGTTGCCCGTGACGGTCGGCGTGAAGAGGTAGAAGTCGCCCGGCATCACCACCGTTGCCGGCGTCCCCGAGATCGACAGCGTCGCTGCCTGCGCTTCGCCCGCGCCGTTCAGCAGCGCGAGGCCCCCCAACATCGTCACGACCCAACGGTCACCACTTCCCCGAATACCCAGGCGCATGCACCCCTCCGCAAAAATGTTCGCCCCACCACCCGTGGGCTGATCGTCAAGTCGGAGGAACCCCCGGTTACTCCTGGCGGCCCCGCTGTCCGCGTTCAGGGGTGCGGACCGGAGGCTTTGCGCCCTCGCCTCACGACGAGTTTGCCCTTGACAGCTGCTCTGCTGGAGCGGGAGTAGATAGGATTCAACGTATTCAGATCAATGTGCGCAAATCGCTACATGTCTGCATCTGACGACGTTCGTACGTATCGAAAGAAAGTCGTGTCGTTTTAGAGAACAGCGCGGCGCGTTGTTTTGCGCGCCTTTTCAGCGATGCGAAACGAATCGGCGCGCCCGTGCATGACGTGTGCACGAGCGCTCGCGAATAGCCGCTACGTGTTTCGCGTATGCAGCGGCGGAAATTCGCGCGCTCGAAGAGTGATCGGCATCACACTGCATTGCGCAGTGCTCGCGCGGTCACCTCGCGATGAGCAGTCCCCGCCCAATCGCAATCGTTCCACCCTGCAGGGTCGTGCGCTTCGTCGCGCTTCCGCGGGCACGCATGAGCGCCACGCGTGTACGTGCGTGAGTCTTCGCGAGGCACGGCAGGCCATGCGGGGGCCGTTCGTGAGGCTTCGCCACCGCGGCAGCGCCCTTCGGAAGCGTTCGTGAGGCTCGCCACCGCGGCAGCGTTATGCGGAGACGTTCGTGACGCTTTGTCACAGCGGGCAGCGTCATGCGGGGGCCGTTCGTGAGGCCTCGTCACCGCGGCAGCGCTATGCAGAGGCGCGCGCGAGTTTGGCCTCACGCACGTACACGAGCTCCCGCGGCGTGCCGGCGAGAGGCTTGGTCGGGCGGGGCGCGAGCAAGCCTCGCCCCGAGGCACCGCCCCCGGTCAGGGCGGCGCGAACAGCGCCCCGCGAAGGTGGCTTCGCCGTACCGAGGCGCGTCCGGACCCGCATCGCCGTGCAAGGTGCGGCCACGACGCCGGATGGGCGGGCCGCCGCGGCGGATTGCACTATGATCCGGACGAGTCGAGCCCACCGCAGAAGTGGGCCATCCGGAGGCACGTTAATGGGCAAGCGACGCGGCGTCTTCACGTACGAGAACGGTCTGCTCCTGCTGCTGGGCATCTCGTTCGGTGTGGCCTTCTTCGACCGCAATGCCGGCACGATCCTCGTGCCGTACATCGAGAAGGACATGCACCTCACCAACACGCAGGTGGCCTTCATCTCGTCGAGTCTCGCAATCGCCTGGGCGCTCGGTGCGTACTTTATCGCGCGCTGGTCCGATGCACGCGGCGCACGCAAGCCGTTCCTGCTCGCCTTCCTGCTCATCTTCTCCGCGTGCTCGTTTCTCTCGGGAATGGCGGGCTCGTACCCCGTGCTGGTGCTCGCTCGCTTCATCATGGGCGCCGTCGAAGGGCCGTTCCTGCCGGTGTGCCTCGCGATCATGGCGATCGAGTCCTCGGAGCATCGGCGCGGCATCAACGCCGGCATCATGCAAAACTTCTTCGCCGCCATCCTGGGGCAGAGCGTCGCGCCGCTCGTGCTCGTTGCGGTGGCCGACCAGTTCGGGTGGCGTGCGGCATTCTTCCTCGCCGGGCTTCCGGGGCTACTGTGCGCCATCGCCGTGATGTTCTGGGTTCGCGAGCCCACGAAGGCGGCGCAAGCCACGCTCGATTCGAGCGCACCGGGCGGGGGCGAGGGCGCGCACATGGGGCTCGTGCAG
>DASZSS010000498.1:0-11356 GCA_035548535.1 Steroidobacteraceae bacterium | reverse complement strand
CGGTGGGCGCTGTCGTACTTGCGGGGGCCGATCACGGGCCCCGAGATTGCGCGGCTAATGGCGGAGAAGAAGGCCGCTGCGGCATCGACGCGGCCCGGCGTGTCGTCTGGCGAGAGCGCGTCGCGGGCGGCAGCGACGAGTCCCGCTGCCTCGGGTTCCGCGGCGCCGGGCGCTGCGGCATCCGTTCGCGCGGGGTCGAGCGCTGCGGCGTCGACTGCTGCGGAGTCGGGCGCTGGGGAGTCGCGCGCCGCGGAGTCAGGTCCCGCGGCGTCGGCACCCGCTGCGTCGAGCTCTGTGGCGCACGCTGCGTCGAGCTCGACATCGCCGACTGGTGCATCGTCCTCCGCTGCATCGGCCGTCGCGCCGTCGAGCTTCGCGCTCGGTGCGGCGGGCAGTGCGTCGCGGCCACTCGTTGCGGCGGGCATCACCGAATACTTCCTGCCGCCCGCGGGCGGCGCCGTCGGCATCCTCTACAAGCCGATAATCGTCGGCTTCGCCAAGCTGCACTTCATCGATGCCAAGCTCGGACTCGATCAGTGGCGCACCAATGCCTATCTCGCGCCGCTCTCCGACGACGGCAACGACGTCCTCTGGAGCGAGGCCAGGATCGACGCGGATCTCAAGTCGCGACTGACTCCAAGCCCCGTGCCGTCCGCCTCGTTCGCGCCGCTGCCGGCGCCGGCGATGCGCGCCGCGTCCTACGCCGCCTGGAGTAAGAGCCTGAAGGCCTATCTGTACGAGAGCGCCCGCGCAGAGGTCCTCGTCTGCGATGCGCTGAAGTGCGCCTCCGGGCCCGGCGAAGGCGAGGGGGATTTCCGCGCTCGTCTCGCGCACACGGCGCGCGAGCGGCGCGATGCGGCGGTCGCCGAGCTGCGCCGTAAATACGCGCCGAAGTTGCAGGCGTTGGCGGATCGCGAGCGGCGCGCGCAGGAAAGTGTCGCGCGCGAGCAGTCCCAGCTCTCGCAACAGAAGCTGCAGACCGCGTTTTCCGTCGGCGCCTCGATCCTCGGCGCCTTCCTGGGACGTAAGACGCTGTCCGCCACCAACATCGGCCGCGTAGCGACCGCCGCGAGATCGGCCAGCCGTATCGGTCGTGAGAGCAGCGACGTGGATCGCGCAGGCGAAAGTCTCGAAGCCGTGCGTCAGCAGCGTGCGGAGCTGCAACGCCAGTTCGAAGCCGAGACCGCGGCGCTCGAGAGCGCACTCGATGCGAGCGCGGCGCCGCTGCGCAAAGTGCCGGTCAGTCCGCGAAAATCGGATATCGCGGTCGGCGCTGTCGCGCTCGTGTGGGCGCCGTGGCGCACGGGCGCCGATGGATTTCCGGCGCCGGCTTTCGAGTAGGCGGTCGACAGGAGGCACACGCATCGGCCAACGAGCGCAGCGACCCGTCGCACCGGCAGCGGCTTCTGCGGGGCCGCCACGTGCAAGCACTGCCGAAGCGGACCGGCGATTTGACGGTAGCGTCGCGCAATTGCGCGCCGAAAACGACGACAATGTGTCCGCTGGACTCGGAGGAAAAACACACATGCCATCGTTCGATGTGGTCTCGGAGCTGAATGCGCACGAGGTCGCGAACGCCGTCGATCAGGCGAATCGCGAGATCGCGCAGCGCTTCGATTTCAAGGACACGGGCGCGAAGTTCGAGCTGAAGGACTTCGTCGTGACGCTGCGCGCGCAGGTGGATTTCCAACTCAAGCAGATGCTCGACATCCTGAAGATGAAGCTCGCGAAGCGCGGCATCGACGTCATCTGCGTCGACGCGAAGGACCCGGTGACGACGCTTTCCAGCGCCACGCAGGAGGTGGTGCTGAAGCATGGCATCGATCAGGAGACCGGCAAGAAGCTGCAGCGGCTGATCAAGGATTCGAAGATGAAGGTGCAGGCGAGCATCCAGGGCGACAAGCTGCGCGTCAGCGGCAAGCAGAAGGACGATCTGCAGGAGGCGATCGCGCTGCTTCGCAAGTCCAAGGTGGACGTGCCGCTGCAGTTCAACAACTTCCGCGATTGAGGCCGGCGGCAGGGATCAGCTCGGTGGCAGTCGCCGCCGCACCTCATCCAAAGCACGACAAAGCGCCTCCGTGCCCTCGAGCGCGCTCGGCCCGAGTCGCGAGAGGCGCGTGTCTTCGAAAGGCACGAGCGTGTCGTGACGTACCGCCTGCAGCGTCCCGAAGCGTCGCCACTCGCTCAGCCATTCGCGCGCGACGCCCGGCGGCGCAACGGCGACGATCACCTGCGGGTTGCGCGCGATGACGGCTTCCAGGCTCACGGCGGGCCCTTGCTCCTTCAGATCGTCGAACACGTTGCGGGCGCCGCAGAGCCGCAACGCGTCCGTCATCACGTGCGATCCGCCGACGGTGTAGATCGGCCGATTCCACACCTCGAGCAGCACGGTGAGCCGCGTACCGCTGCCATAGGTGTTCGCGATGCGTGCGATGCGCGCTTCCACGTCGCGGGCAGCCTTGTCCGCGGCTTCCTCCGTGCCCACGAGCGCGCCGAGCCGGCGAAGCGAAGGCGCCATGTCCGCGAGCTTCCTGATCTCGTGCCGATACAGCGGGATGCCGAGCCGTTCGAGTTGCGCAACCTGACCGGCGTTGCTGCCGCCTTCCCAGACCACCACCACATCCGGGCGCAGCGCGACGATGCGCTCGACGTCGATGGCGTTGCTGTCGCCGATGCGCGGGACTTTGCGCGCGGCGGCCGGCTCTTCCGAGAACTCGACGGTCGCGATGACGTGCGCCCCCGCGCCGGCCGCGAACAGCATCTCCGTCGCGCCGGGCGCGATGCTGATGATCTTTTGCGGCACGCTAGGAAGCGTGAGCGTGCGCCCCGCGTCGTCGGTGACGCTGACTGCGGCGGACGTGCGGACCGCGACGATGAGCGCCAGCAGGGCGGCAAGAATTTGCGTGGTTCGTTTCAGGCGCGCGGTCTCGTGGGTGGGCGGCATGCGGGGCGATAGTGTACGCGCGCCGAGCCCGATCTATTCGTCAGCCATTTAGTTATTGACACGATGTCAAAGGACGCGTAGCCTGCCGCGCCATGAGTTACATCGCCGAACGCCGTCAGGAAGAGAAGGAGCGCCGCCGCGCCGAGATCCTCGACGCAACCGAAGCGGTTGCCGCGAAGGTCGGCTGGGACGCCCTCACCATGGACCAGGTGGCGCGCAAGGCCCGCCTCTCCCGCGCCCTGCTCTACGTCTATTTCAAGGACAAGCAGGACCTTCTCTTCGGCATCTGCGAGCGTGCGCTCGCGACGCTGCGGCAGCGCTTCGCCGAGGCGGTCGGGCGGCAGAAGCGCGGGCTCGATCAGATCGTCGCGATCGGCCGCGCCTACATCGCGTTTTCCCAGGAATTTCCTGTCTATTTCGAGGTCATCGCGCGCTGCGAGATGGTCTCGCCCAATCCCGAGGAGAACACCAACGAAGGCGCCGCCACCTCGCGCGGCGATGAAGCGCGCCAGCTCATGGTGGACGCGCTCCGCACCGGCGTCGCGGACGGCTCGATCCGCCCGGACGTGGGCGACGTGCGCCTCGTCTCCAATACGCTCTGGGCCTTCACGCACGGCGTGCTGCAGCTTGCCGCGACGAAAGCCAACGTGCTCCTGCACGACGGCGTAACCATCAAGGATTTCGTCGAGCACGCGCTCGTGATGGCGACGCGCTCCATCGAGGCGCGGCCCTAATTTTTTTGCCCATCATTTGACAGGTGTCCAGTGTTTGAACAAGTGAGACAAATCGTGGCGCGGACGCGGTGGGCCGACGCCGCCCTCCCGCTCGTCCTGGCCCTCGTCCCATTCGGCACCGCACACGCCCAGCTCGCGCCCCGGCCGGTCGCCGAGGTGATCGATCAATACGTGCAGGAGAGCCTGCAATCCAATCTGGCGCTGAAATCCGAATCGCTCGAGGTCGAGCGCAATCTCGCGGCCCTCGATGCGGCGCGCGCGAAGTTCTTTCCCGAGATCTCGCTCGCCGCACGCTACTCGCGCGCCGACGGTGGCCGCGAGATCGATGTGCCGCTCGGCACGCTGCTGAATCCAATCTACTCCTCGCTCAATCAGCTGCTCGCCGCGCAGGGGCAGCCGGCGCAGTTTCCGAGCATCAGCGATCAGAAGATCCTCTTTCAGCGCGAACGCGAGCAGGACACGCGCCTCACGCTGCGTCAGCCGATCTATGCGCCCGCGATTCCCGCGGCCATTCGGGCGCAGCGCGCGCAGCTCGAGTCGTCCGAGTTCGGGCGCGTCGCGCTCGCGCGGCGCCTGAAGCGCGATGTCACCGTGGCGTATCTCGATTGGGCGAAGGCGTCGAAGTCCGTCGACATCGTGCAGGCGAGCCTGACTCTGCTCGAAGAGAACCTGCGCGTGAACGAATCGCTCTTCCGCAACGGCAAGGTCACGCAGGACCAGGTGCTGCGTGCCCGCGCCGAGATGCTCGCCGTCGTGCAGCAGCTTCGCGACGCGCGCAACGGCCAGTCGCAGGCGCGCAGCTATCTCAACTTCCTGCGCAATCGCCCGCTCGACGAAGAGCTGATCCCCGCAACGGTGGACGGCGAAGTGAAGCGCACCGTGCACGATCTCGCCGCCTTGCGCGCCGCCGCGCTCAACAATCGGCCCGAGCTGCAGCAGCTCGATCGCGCGGCGCGGGCTGCGGAATCCCGCGAGCAGCTCGCGCGCGCGGACCTGAAACCCACGCTGTCTCTCGGTGTGGACGGCGGCACGCAGGGTGAGGACTACGACTTCGGCCGCGGCAACGACTTCGCCATGGTCTCGCTGGTGTTGAGCTGGAAATTCTTCGACGGCGGCGCGAACCGCGCGGAGGCGCGCAGCGCCCGCGCCGCCGCGCGTCAGGCCTTGACGCGCAAGGACGAAGTCGCCCTGCAGATCCAGCTCGAAGTGCAGCAGGCGCTGGACCGGCTCGAGGCGACGAGCGATTCGCTCGCCACGGCGCAAGCGCGCGCCGAAGCGGCTCGCGCCGGCTTTCGCATCGCGAGCCGCAAGCGCGACGAAGGCGTCATCACGCAGGTGGAGTTCATCGACGCGCGCAGCAGCCTCACGAGCGCGGAGCTGAATCTGAACGTCACGACCTTCGATCTGCTCGCGCGTGAGGCCGAGCTCGACTACGCCACCGCGGCCGGCCCGCTGCCGCTCGATCTGGTTACCGGCCAATAGGACGTCGCCATGAATGCTCGATCCGCCTCGCTCTTCATCGCCCTTGCCGCCGCGCTGCTCGCCGGGTGCAGCTCGTCCGCGTCGGACACCGCCTCGCGACCGACGCCCGTGCGCGTGCAGCCGGCGTTTACGGGCCCCGCGCGGCCGCCCATCGCGACCCATGGCACCGTGGCCAGCAAGGACGAGATGCGCCTGTCGTTCAAGACGGGCGGCATCATCAAGGCGATCTACGTGAGCGAAGGCAGCCTCATCAAGAAGGGCCAGAAGCTCGCCGAGATCGAGCTCACCGAAGTGAACGCGGCCGTCGAGCAGGCCAGGCAACTCGCCGCCAAGGCACAACGTGATCTCGAGCGCGGCGAGCGATTGTATGCAGACCAGGTCATCAGCCTCGAGCAGCTTCAGGATCTGCGCACGCAGGCGTCCGTGGCGCACGCGCAGCTTCAGAGCGCGGAGTTCAACCGCGGGTACTCGGTTATCACGGCGCCGCACGACGGTGTGGTGCTGCGCAAGCTCGCGGAGGAGCGCGAGGTCGTGCCGGCCGGTCAGCCCGTCCTCGTCGTCGGCGCGCGCGAGCGCGGCTACGTCGTGAAGGCGGCGCTGTCCGATCGCGACGTCGTGCAGCTCGCGCTCGGCGATCCCGCCGAGATTCGCATGGACGCCTATCCCGGCCAGACCATCGCCGGCACGATCAGCGAGATCGCGCGGGCGGCGGACGAGCGCACCGGCCTGTTTCCCATCGAGGTGCGCTTCGACTCCGTGCCGGTCACGCTCGCGAGCGGGCTCGTCGCGAAGCTGAAACTCTATCCGGCCTCGGGCCGAGCGAGCCGCCTCACGTACGTCCCCATCGCGGCGGTCGTCGAGGGTGACGGCGATCGCGCCAGCGTCTTCGTCGTCGACGGCGCTCGCGTGCAGCGGCGCGCCGTGCGCATCGCCTTCATCGCGCCTGATGCCGTGGCGCTCGCGGACGGCTTGAAGCCCGGCGAGCGCGTCGTCACGGACGGCGCGCTTTACCTGCAGGACGGCGAGCAGATCGAAGTGGTGAACGAGACCACGCGCGTCGTCGGCAACCTCGACGTGCGCGGCGGCTGAGCGAGCGTCACGTCGCAAGGAGCTCCCCTCATGTCCTTCCTCGAATTTCCCATCCGCCGCTATCCGTTCACGCTGATCGTGTTCCTGTGCCTCGCGGTGCTCGGCTGGTTCGCGTTCACGAACATCCCTCGCGAGGAGGACCCGCACTTCAAGCTCCCCGCGTTCTTCATCACGACGATCTATCCGGGGGCCGATCCCAAGGACCTCGAGCGCCTGGTCGCCAAGCCGATCGAGGACCGGCTCGCCGAGCTCGACGACGTGAAGAAGCTCGAATCGACGATCAACGACGGTGTCGCGGTCGTCGCGATCGAGTTCCAGGCGGATGTGGACGCCGACAAGAAGTACGACGAGGTGACGCGCGAGGTGAACGCGCTGCGCCCCGAGCTGCCGCAGGACCTCTCGCAGCTCGAGATTCGCAAGGTGGCGCTGAGCCTCGTGAACACCGTCGAGATCGCGCTCATCTCCGACGACGCGCCCTATCGCGAGCTCGAAGACCGGGCGCGCGAGCTGAAGGACGCGCTGAAGACCGTGGACGGCGTGCGCACCGCCGAGACCTGGGCGTATCCGCAACGCGAGCTGCGCGTCGAAGTGGACCTGAACCGCATGGCGGAGCTGCGCGTGACGCCCGGGCAGGTGATGCAGGCGCTGCAGAGCGAGAACGCCAACATTCCCGCCGGCGCGATCGATCTCGGCCCGCGCACGTTCAGCCTGAAGACCTCGGGCGCGTACAGCTCGCTCGATGAGGTGCGCGACACCGTCGTCGCGTCCGTCGGTGGCCGCTCGGTGCGCGTGCGCGATCTCGCGCGCGTGAGCTGGGAGACGCAGCCCTGGAGCTACGTCGCGCGCTTCAACGGCAAGCGCGCCGTCATCGTCACCGCGAATCAGAAGGACGGCTACAACATCCTGAAGGTGAACGAGCGGCTCAAGGAGACGATCGCGCGCTTCGAGAAGGGCTTGCCGAAGCGCATCACGCTGCAGGTGGGCTTCGATCAGGCGCGGAACGTGCGCGCGCGGCTCTCGCGCCTGTACACGGACTTCGGCATCGCCATCGCGCTCGTCTCGCTGACGCTGCTGCCGCTCGGCTGGCGCGCGGCGTCCATCGTGATGATTTCGATTCCGCTATCGCTCGCGTTCGGCCTGACGATCCTCTACTTCCTCGGCTACTCGCTCAACCAAATCTCGATCGCGGGGTTCGTCGTCGCGCTCGGCTTGCTGGTGGACGATTCGATCGTGGTCGTCGAGAACATCGCGCGCCATCTCCGTGAGGGCGGCTCGCGCTACCACGCGGCGCTCGCCGGCACGCGGCAGATCTTCGTCGCCATTCTCGGCTGCACGGCGACGCTCATCTTCGCTTTCCTGCCTCTGATGGCGCTGCCCGGTGGGCCCGGCAAGTTCATCCGCGTGCTGCCGGTCACCGTCACATCGGCGATCGTCGGCTCACTGCTGATCGCGCTCTTCATGATCCCGTTCATCGCGAGTCGCGTGCTGAAGGAGGGTGAAGACCCGCACGGCAATCGCATCCTGCAGCGAGTGATGGGTGTCATTCATCGCTACTATCGTCCGGCCCTGCACTATGCGCTGGCTCGTCCGAAGGCGACGGTCCTGGTGGCCATCGGCGGATCATTGCTGCTCTCCGCCGCGCTCGTGCCCATCATCGGCAGCAGCCTGTTTCCGAAAGCCGATACACCGCAGTTCCTCATCAGCGTCGAAGCGCCGAACGGGACGAGCTTCGCGGAAACCGACGATGCGCTGCGCTTCGTCGAAGACAAGCTCGCGCAGATGCCCGAGGTGAAGAGCTGGTTCACGAACGTCGGTCACGGGAACCCGCAGATCTACTACAACCACATCGTCCGCAGGGGCGCGCCGAACTACGGCGAGATATTCGTGCAGCTCAATGAGTACGACACCCGCGAGACGCCGCGCCTGCTGGATGCGCTGCGCGCCAAGCTCGCTCGCTATCCGGCCGCGCGCATCTACGTGAAGGAGTTCGTCAATGGCCCGCCGATCAGCGCGCCAATTTCCGTGCGCGTCGTCGGTCCGGACCTCGATGTGATCGAGAAGCTCTCGACGCGCGTCCAGAAGCTCATCGCGGAGACGCCGGGCACGCGCGACGTGCAGAACCCACTCGAGGTGGCGCGCACCAATTTGCATCTCGTCGTGGACAGCGAGAAGGCCAGCTTGCTGGGCGTGCCCACGGTCGAGTTCGACCGCGCCGTGCGCTTGTCCGTGGCAGGGCTCCCGACGGGCACGTTCAAGGACCCGAGCGGCGAGCAGTACGACATCGTCGTGCGCACTCCGGTGGGCGCGCGTGCGGACCTCGATACGCTCGGCGAGGTGCGCATCCCGACGCTCAGCGGCGCGACGTTGCCGCTGTCGCAGCTCGCGACGCTGCGCTTCGAGAAGGCGCCGACGCAGATCCAGCGCTTCAATCGCGAGCGCGCGGTAACTCTCGACGCCGAGGTCGCGCGCGGCTTCAACACCGCAAAGGTCACAGCCGAGGTGGTGAAGCGGCTGGACGCGATGAGCTGGCCCCGCGGCTATCACTACGTGCTCGGCGGGGAGGCGGAATCGAGCGCGGAGTCCTTCGGCGGCATCGGCTCGGCGATCATTGTCGCGATGTTCGGCATCTTCGCCATCCTCGTGCTCGAGTTCGGCAACTTCAAATCGACGCTCATCGTGCTGACGGTGGTGCCGCTCGGCGTGTTCGGCGGGCTCGTGCTGCTGCTGCTCACGGGGAACACGATCTCGTTCACGGCGAGCATTGGCTTCATCGCGCTGATCGGCATCGAGATCAAGAACTCGATCCTGCTCGTCGATTTCACCAATCAGCTGCGCGAGCAGGGCGTGCCGCTCGATGCGGCGATCGAGCAAGCGGGCGAGGTGCGCTTCCTGCCGATCCTGTTGACGTCGGCAACCGCCATCGGCGGCCTGCTGCCGCTCGCCGCGCAGAACATCGGGCTCTACTCGCCGATGGCGTGGGTGATCATCGGCGGGCTCATTTCGTCCACGCTGCTCGCGCGGCTCGTCACGCCGGTTATGTACAAACTCATTCCGCCGGAGATCGAGCCCACCGGGACCAAGGTCGCAACGCTGCCCTCCGCTCCGCAGCCGGTGTGAACTGCGTCACGTCGGATGCGCTTACACCGTCCCCGGCCCGTGGCGCGGCACATTGCACAAATGCTTGATCGAGCGGCCTTTCGTGTGCGTTGGCATCCGTCTTGCTCAACTAGGGCGGGACTGGCTGATACCACCACACGGAAGACTGCCGATATGAAGAAACTGTTGGGCCTCGCTGCCGCGGTCGGGATGCTCTGTCTCGCGCCCGCAATCGCCTCGGCGAGCATGATCGACTTCGGGTTTGAGAATCACGGGACGTTCGGCAAGACCGATTGCGGAACCTCCCTCTGCGATCCCTTCGAGACAAGCGGGAACGGCACCGACGTGGGCCTCACCACGTACGTCAACACCAACGGCACCGGCCTCTTCGCAGGGACGTGGGGCGACGTGTCGTCGGTCATCTCCATCTCGAAGTGGTATTCGGATCTGCCGGAGTTCCACGAAACGCGGCGCATGCGGCACGGGCCCCCGCCAACGGCGGTTGCCGAGCCGAGTGTCACCGGCCTTGCCACTCTTGGCTTCGCGATGCTCGCGCTCGCGGCCTTGCGTCGCCGGATGGCCGACGTGACACGCAGCTGAGTCGCTCCTCTTCGAGCTGCGTCGAGCGGAAGGCGGCCCCACCTGCGAGGTGGCGGCCGCCTTCTTTCGTTTTGGAATGCCTCAGGCCGCAGTCGAAGCCGGCGCGATGCCCATGAGTTTCGCAGCCCACGCCAGCACGGGCTGCAGGCGCGGGGACGCGAGCTGCCGGGCTTGCTCGTAACTGACCCAGCGATACTCGTGGTGCTCGGGACGTCCGAGCTCGGCGGTGACCGGCAGCGCCACGCGCTCGGTGGTCGTGCGGCCGATGTAGTAGCGGGCCACCTTGTTTCGGCCGTAGGGCGCGGTCTCGCAGAATGCGTCGCCCCAATCGAATTTCAGGTCGGACAGCGTCGTCTCTTCGGCGACTTCGCGCTGAGCCGCGGCGAAGGGATCCTCGCCGGGCTCGACGACACCCTTGGGAAAGTCCCAGTTGCGGTAGGCGCGGAGCATGAGGAAGAGCCACTGGTCGCCGGCCCGCCGCACGACCACCACACCAGCCGACAAGGTCGGTGGACGCTCGAGTTTCATGCGCCGCCGAGTATAGCCCGGCGGGTCGACGCGGCAGGTTACTTCCAGGTCGGTGCCCGTGATGCTCAGGCGATCGTCACGTGCCGAGCGCAGCACGTTCGCGCGCACCGGCATCGTCTGCCTGCGAAAGTGGGACCGGGGGCTGATCCGTGTGTGGCGAAGCCGAGGCGGCGTCGGCAAGGTATGTGCAGCGAAGCGGGGGCGACGCACTGCCGACGTCGCCTCGCTCATGTAAGCGCTATGCCAGGCTTCATTAAGCGCTATGCCACGCTCTATGCCGCGGCCGCGGCAGGTTCGCTGCGCGCAGTTGTCGCACCAGCGTGCTCCAGCACGCCCGCCACCGCATGCACGACCGCTGCGATGCGCACCGCGCTCTGAATGGCTTCGCGCGACACCTCGTGCTTACGAAGCTGCTTCTCGTGAGCGACGATGCACATGCCGCAGCCGTTCACGGCCGACACCGCGAGCGACAGAAGCTCGAAATCGAGCTTGTCGATGCCGGGGTTGCCGATCACGTTCATGCGCAGCCGCGCGGGCATCTGCGCGTACTCCACGTCCTCCACGAGGTGCAGGAAGCGGTAGTACACGTTGTTCATGCCCATGATCGCCGCCGCGGCGCGCGCGGCATTGAGGTACGCCTCGTCGAGATGCGACGCGGCCAGCATTTCGATCTGACGCGCGAGCTCCGGGTTGCGCGAGGCGATGGCCGAGGCCACCGCCACGCCCCAGATCTGCTTCTCGCTGAGGCCGGGGGCCCCGGGAGCGCTGAGCACGCTCCCGAGGTTCAGCTTGAGATCCCGGGCGTAGTCCGGGATCGCATCGCGAATGGCGTCGAGTGTCATCAGGCCGCCTTCAGGGTCTCGTCACCCTGCTTCCAGTTGCA
>DASZSS010000497.1:0-4225 GCA_035548535.1 Steroidobacteraceae bacterium | reverse complement strand
GGCGAGACCCACAACTCACTCCTTCGGGCGATGCCGAGGGCGATACGGGCACGTAAGGTGCTCAACCATTCAGCGGCGATTTGCCTGCGCAGGAGGGATTCATGAGCACCGAGTTGAACGCCGGCCGCGCCGGCACCTTCCTCATTGGCGGCACGAAGCAGATCAACCGCTTCGGCTTCGGCGCCATGCGCATCACGGGACGCGGCCAGTGGGACGAGCCCGAGGATCGTGAGGAAGCGCTACGTACCGTGCGTCGGCTGCCCGCGTTGGGCGTGAACTTCATCGACACCGCCGACTCGTACGGGCCGGACGTGTCCGAGCGGATCATCCGCGAAGCGTTGCATCCGTACCCGAAGGACCTGCTCATTGCGACCAAGGCGGGGCTCGCGCGCACGGGCCCGGACAGATGGATCCCGCTCGGCCGTCCCGAGTACCTGATCCAACAGGCTCAAAAGAGCCTGCGCAACCTCGGCGTCGAGCGGATCGGCTTGTGGCAGCTCCACCGCATCGATCCCAAGGTGCCGCGCGACGAGCAGTTCGCAGCCGTGAAGTCGCTGCTCGATGACGGGATCATCGAGCACGCGGGGCTGAGCCAGGTGTCGGTGGAGGAAATCGAAGCGGCGGCGCGCGTGTTCAAGGTGGCCACCGTGCAGAACCGCTACAACCTCATCGACCGCAGTAGCGAAGAGGTGCTCGAGTACTGCACGAAGAAGAACATCGGCTTCATCCCGTGGTTTCCGCTTGCGGCCGGTGATCTTGCGAAATCCGGCTCGCTGCTCGACTCGATCGCCAAGCGGCACCAGGCCACGCCGAGCCAGGTGGCGCTCGCGTGGGTGCTGAAGCGCAGCCCGGTGATGCTCCCGATTCCGGGTACCTCGAAAGTGAAACACCTGGAGGAGAACGTCGCGGCCGTCAACATCGAGCTCTCGAACGAGGAATTCGCGGCGCTCGAGCGGGAAGGGCGCGCGGCGGCCTCGGCCCAGCGCGCAGCGGCGCAGCGTTGAGCTCGACGCCCCGCGATTGCGCGGCTTTCGCGAAGCTCCTATGACCAAGCTCGAAGGCACTCTGCGGCGCGAGATCGAGATCGACGGCCAGCCGTTCACGCTCGCGATTTCGCCCGCGGGACTCAAGCTCACGCCGAAGGGACATCGCAAGGGCCACGAGTTGCGCTGGAAGGATCTCGTCAGCGGCGAGGCGGCGCTCGCTACGGCGCTGAACGCCTCTCTTCGAAGCGCGGGTTGAGGCCGGCATCGGCCGCGCGCGGCGCGTCCTCGGGCCGGTGGGCTTCGATGAAGATGCGCTTCACTGCCGGGTGCTTCTTGCGGATCGCCTCCTCGATGCGGCCCACCGCGGCGAGCTGCTCGTTCGCCGACACACCCTCGCGGAAGTCGATCTCGAGATTCACCAGGATGTCGCGCGGACCCAGGTGCATCGTGAGGGGCGTGTGCGCGCGCTGAACGGCGGGGTCGCGCGCCGCGCTCGCGCAGATGTCCGCAACGATCGCGGGGCTCGCGCTCTCGCCGACGAGCAGACTGCGGCTTTCGCCAGCGAGTGCGACGGCCGCAGCCGCGAGAATGATCCCGATGAGGACGGAAGCGCCGCCATCGATGTAGGGATTCCGCAAGAGATGGCCGAAGAACACGCCCGCGAATGCAACGAGCAAGCCGAGCAGGGCCGCGAGATCCTCGATCACCACCGTGAACACCGACGGGTCCTTGCTGCGGTGGAATTTCTGGAAGAGTCGCCCGGAGCCCGGGCGGCGCCGCAACTCGCGCACGGCGATGACGAACGAGGTGCCTTCGAACGCGGTCGCGATGCCGATCACGACGTACGCCCAGAACGGATCCTCGAGCGGTTGCGGGCGCATGATGTGCGTGATGCCTTCGTAGAACGCCATGCCGCCGCCGGCCGAGAACAGCAGCAGTGCGACGATGAGGCTCCAGAAGTACAGCTCCTTGCCGTAACCGAACGGGAACTGCTCATCGGCGGGCCGCTCGCTGCGCTTCAGGCCGAGCAGCAGCAGCAACTCGTTCCCGGTATCGACGAGCGAATGGATCGCTTCCGAAAGCATCGCGGAGCTGCCGGAGGCGCCGGCGGCGATGAACTTGGTGGCCGCGATCCCGAGGTTCGCCGCGGCCGCCGCGTACACGACCACCCGCGAGCTTGACGGCGAGGTGCGGCTCATTTGAAGCACAGGCGAGCAAGCGCCATACCGATGCGAGTGCCATCGCGCGGCGGCCAGCTCGCGCGTTGAGGCGCCGTCGCTCGTCCAGGCGAGGCGGCGCTAGTCGCTCACGCGACACACGCCGGGCAGGCCCTGAGCACACTCCAGCGCTGCGCGATCCCAGTTCGCCGTCGTGGCGGCCGCTTCGTACGTGCTCTGTAGAAATTCGAGCAATGTTGCGTCTGGATCGCTCGCCGTGCGCACGGCGTCGTAGGGCAGCAGGAATTCCGCGAGCTGATTGTCGAAATACGCCGCGCTCGGTCGCACGGTCTGCTCTTTGAAGCGCTCCGGCGCCGGATAGGCGTAGGAATAAAACGATGCGAAGTCGATGCCGCCCCCGCCGGGCCAGAATCCGGCACTGCTCACCTCGTGCGAATACGCTTCGCGCATCACATCGACCTTCACGCCGGGCACCTTGCCCTGAAACGGCGGGGCGCGGCGCCCCGAGAAGCGCGTCACCGCCAGATCGAAGCTGCCCCAAAAGAAATGCACCGGGCTCGCCTTGCCGAGAAATCGCGTGCGAAATGCCTTGAACACGCGATCCACTTGCACGAGCGCTCGCCAGAAGCGTTGCGCCGCATCGCCGTCGTAGGACGCGTGAGTCGTGTCGCGAGTGAAGGGAGTCGCGTCGGGGATTTCGGAAGGGTACGCGTTGATCTCGACCGGTAGCGCAAGCTCGGTCAGCGCCTGCATGACGGCATCATGGAAATCCGCCACGCTGCGCGGCGCGAGCGCGATCATGCGCGAGCTGCCGTCGGTGACAGTTATGTCGAGCGCGTGCTCGATGAAGTCGAAGTGCATCTCGAACGAGCGATCGTCGTACGGGATGAGGGACGTCGTGAGGCCACGGGAGGTCACGTACAGCGGGACATGCCAGCTATGATTCAGCCAGGGCGTGCGCGCGAGGCGCACCTTGCCGACGATCTGTGTCCACAGATGCAGCGTCGCGCAGGTGTCGCGCCAGGCCGCGTAAGGAATGTCGGGCCAGGCTGTTCTCATGCCCGCAGTCTACGGCGCGCGGGCCGGCGGCGCCGCTACTTCATGGTCACGCTCACGCCGGCGAGCACGTTGAAGCCCTGGCCGGGCTCGAAGAATCGGCCATTGCCGTCGTCCACGATGACCGAACCGACGTAGTGCCGATTGAACGCGTTGTTGATGCGCACGAAGGTGTTCAGATGGAATGAGCGCAACTCCGCACCGTAACCCGCGTCTACGCCGAACAGCGCATACGACGGCGTAAACACCGTGTTCTCATCATTCACGGCAATGGAAGTGACGTATTGCCCGTTCACGCCGGCGTGCCAGCCCATGTCGCCGCCCCAGCGCAGATCGACGTAGGCGTTGTTCTTGGGCACGCCCGGGAGTCGATTGCCCGCGGGAATGAGTGACGTCGGCGTGGGGCAGGGCGTACCGGCGCACGTTCGATACGCATCCCGATACGTCGCGTCGACATACGTGTACGCGAATTGCGCGCGCCACTGGTCGGCGAAGCGGTAGTTGAGCGCGAGCTCGGCGCCGCGCCGGCGCGTGCGACCCGCGTTCTGATATGTCGAGCGCCCGCCGAGACTCGTGTTCACGACGATCTCGTTGTCGGTGAGCGCCTGGAACGCCGTGACTTCGCCGGTGAGGTCCGGCCCGAAGCGCAGCTTCGCACCGACCTCGGTGTTGTCGCTGCGAGCCGGGCGCAGCGCGAGGTTCAAGCCCGGGCTGCCGTCGGCCCGATACGCGAGCTCCGACCCGAGCGGGGTCTGAAAGCCCTGGCCATAAGAGGCGTAAAGATGCAGCCACGGACGCGCCTTGTAGACGAGGCCCGCGACGGGCGACGTGGCCGAGTAGGTCACGCTGCCGCTGTCGTCGAGATTCGTCGGCGTGATGAAGTGATCTTGCGAGTCGAACTTCACTTCGCTGTGACGCACGCCGAGCGTCGCCGACCAGCGGCTCGCGAAGTCCCACGTCCCTTGCGTGTACTCGTCGATGTTGGAGCTGATGTTGTTCTCGTCG
>DASZSS010000496.1:0-3805 GCA_035548535.1 Steroidobacteraceae bacterium | reverse complement strand
GCCGGCTTCTTCGCGCAGAGCTTCGCGCGCAAGCTCATCGACATCGACTATCACATCGCGATGGGCGGGCGCGCCTACAGTACGTTGGCGGACGCGCTCGCGCGCACCCGCAGCCGCGTGCTCGGGCAGGTGTTCGCGGAGCTGGCGGAGAAGTTCCAGCCGATGGTCGACGCGCTGAACGAGATCAGCGAGACCGCCTACACGCATTCGGACCGCGACATCCTGCGGCTCTACGAGATCTGGATGAAGACCGGCAGCAAGCGCTCCTTCGAGATCCTGAAGCGGCTCGGCGTGAATCCGACGGCGGCCGCGCGCGGCCAGCGCCCGCACTGACCATGATTCTTCGCGATCTGCAGGCGCTGATCGGCGGCATCTACGACGTCAATGTCGCCCACGACGTCTACGACTTTCTCGTCACGGACCGGGCCGCGCTTCCGCCCGATGCGCGCGGGTCAGCAACGGACGAGCAGCTGATCCTCGCGCCGGAAGCCGATGCCGTGGGTGTGTCGCTGTATCTCGACCCGGCGCTGCTCGAGCGCCTGTCCGCGGCCAATCCGCTCGAGCGGCTCAACGAAGCGAACGTCGCCGACTACTGGACCGCGCTCGAGGGCGTGAGCCACTTTCTCTACTTCGCCTGGAACGCGGCGCATGACAAGCCCGTCACCGTGCTCGAGATGGAGCTGCAGGCCGAGATCGACAAGTACGTCGCGAGCTATCTGCTGCTCAAGCGGCAGTTCCCCGAGCACTTCCCGGCGGAGCTGCTGCGGCTGCTGTTCGAGCGCACGCGCATCGATCCGCAGCTCGCGAACGGCAAGGACGAGCTGTATCGCGCGGCCAGCCGGCATGCGGAGAAGTTTTGCCGACGGCTCGCCCGCTCGCTGCGGGGCTCACGCGGGGAGCTCGAGCATCACGTGCTCGCCGAGTTGCGCCGGTTCTATCGGCTGACGGATGCGCGCAAGGTGGCGCACATCGAACGCCTGAGCTCCTCGAGCTAGTCGTCCTCGCCCCGCTTCTTGCGCTCTTCCATCGCGCGCATGAGCTTCATCCACTCGGACAGCTTGCGCAGATCGCGCTTGCCGCCCTTGGCCGGGCGCTCGCGCGTCCGCACGGGCTTGCGATCGTAGGGATCGTAGGTGTCCTCGTTCTGCAGCGACAGCGGCTCTTTGACGCCGCTGCCTTCGATGCGGAAGACGGGGCGGTCGTGATCGTCGGGCGCGTTGCGCCATTCGACGAACGCGCTGCCGCGGTCGTCGTGGACGATATGCCCGAGGCGCCGGCGGTCGGAGCTCGACTCGGGCGGCGCGGTGTCGCTCTGCTCGGGAAGAGAGGTCCGCTTCCCGTTCGATCTGTTCACGGATTAAGTTGTATTCTGCGCCGGCCCCATTCCGGCCCGCACACCCTAGGCCGCCCGCGCGCGAGCGTCTGAGTGTTCCGTCACATCCTGTTTCTTATTGGGGGCGCTGCGAGAGATGCAGAGCGCGTGTGATACCGATGATGGTCTTGGCGTCGTCGATCGTGCCGTCCATCGCCCATTCGAACGCGCGTTGCACGGGAATCCAATGAACCTCCAGCACTTCCGCCGGTTCGTGCGCGACCTGTGCCGCCTGCAGGCCCTGCGCGAGAAAGAGATGCACGACTTCGGTCAGGACGCCGGGCGAGGGCAGACAGCGTCCGAGGCTCCGCCAGCTCGTCGCCGAGGTCCCCGCTTCTTCGATGAGCTCGCGCTGTGCGGTGGCGAGCGGCGGCTCGTTGGGCTCGAGCTTGCCCGCCGGCAGCTCCCAGAGCCAGTCGCCGGCCGCGTGCCGATACTGTCGCAGCAGGCAAATGCGCTGCTGATCGTCCATCGCCACTGCGGCTGCACCGCCCGGGTGATGCACGATCTCGAGCCCCGCCCGATGGCCATTCGGGAGCGTGACTTCGTCGACGGTGAGCCTCACCACCCGCCCGCGAAAGTGAGTGGTGCGTTTCAGAAGCGGGTTGTCGTCGGTCATGCAAGCAGAGTAACGGCGCGCCGAATGCGCGTACAGTGCGCGCATGGGCGCGTCACGCATCATTCTCGTCACCGGCTTGCCGGGAACCGGCAAGACCACGCTCGCACGCACGCTGGCGTCGCGATATCGGTTGCCGCTCATCGCGAAGGACCTCGTCAAGGAGCCGCTCTTCGACGTGCTCGGCGCGGCGGACGCGGCGGAATCGCGCCGACTCAGCGATGCGAGCTTCGCGGTTCTATTCGCCATCGCTCGCGAGCTGCACGCCGCGGGCGCGGACATGCTTCTCGAAGGCAACTTCCGATCGGGCGAGCACGAACAGGTCCTGAGCGCAGCGATCCCTGTATGGAACGGGCAGGCGCGCGTCGCTCAGGTGTTGTGCCGAGTGGACGAAGGCGAGCGTGTCGCGCGGCTCGCGCGCCGGCGCACCGATCCCGCGCGACATGCCGGTCATCGCGATGGCGATCTCGCGCTCGCGACGCCGGCCGCGCGCAGTGACGCTTTTCTCGATCTGCCCGGCGCGCGTTTCGTCTATAGCGGCGTCGACGAGCGTGAGGTCGTCGCCGCACTCGATGCGTGGTGGAATTCGTCCGCGCGCCAATAGAAAAATGCGGTCGGCCGTGAACCCTGTCGATAGCGACCGACAGCGGTGTTACGTATAGTCCGGCCGCTATGTCGACTGCGTCACATCTCGAGAAGCTCAACGCGCCTCAGCGGAAAGCGGCCAGCTACGGCGAAACGGTCGCGAAAGGCGTCAAGGCGGGCCCGCTGCTGATCGTCGCGGGCGCCGGCACCGGCAAGACGAGCACGCTCGCGCATCGGGTCGCGCATCTTGCAATCAATGGCGTCGATCCGGCGCGCATCCTGATGCTCACCTTTACGCGTCGCGCGGCCCTCGAGATGAAGCGCCGTGCGCACGAGATCGTGAAGGAGGCTCTGAAAGAGCCGCTCGGCGGCGTGAGCCACTCAATCTCGCAGCGCCTCAGCTGGATCGGCACGTTCCACTCGATCGGCAATCGCTTGCTGCGTCATTACGCCAAGCACTTGAAGCTCGATCCGCAGTTCACCGTCGCGGATCGCGGCGACTCGGCGGACATGCTGGATTCGATCCGCATGGAGCTCGGGCTCGCGACCAAGGAGCAGCGTTTCCCGCGAAAGGAAACGTGCTTGCAGATCTACTCGTATCGCGTGAACACGCAGAAGTCGCTGAAGGAGTCGCTGGAGCAGCAGTACCCGTGGTGCCTGCAATGGGAGGCTGACCTCACCAAGCTCTTTCGTACGTACGTCGAGCGCAAGCAGAAGTGCAGCGTGCTCGACTACGACGATCTGCTGCTCTATTGGCACGCGATGATGGAAGACTCGCGCATCGCGCAACACGTGAGTGCGCACTTCGACCATATCCTCGTCGATGAATATCAGGACACGAACCGCCTGCAGGCCGACATCCTGCATGCACTGCGGCCGGATGGCTCGGGCGTCACCGTCGTGGGCGACGATGCGCAGGCGATCTACTCGTTTCGCGCCGCCGCCGTCGACAACATCCTGGGCTTCCCGGATCGCTTCACGCCCCGCGCGGAAGTGATCACGCTCGCCCAGAACTATCGCTCGACGCAGGAGGTGCTGGATACCTCGAATGCGCTGATGGCGGAGGCGCCGCGTCAGTACCGCAAGCACCTGCTCTCGGTCCGCGGAAGCGGCGTGCGCCCGAGCTACGTGACCGTCGCGGACCTGCAAACGCAAGCGGAATGCGTGTGCGTGGAAGTGCTGAAGCGCCGCGAAGCGAACGTGCCGCTGAAGCGTCAGGCCGTCCTGTTCCG
>DASZSS010000495.1:0-14243 GCA_035548535.1 Steroidobacteraceae bacterium | reverse complement strand
AGTTGCCGCGCGAAGCCTTCGAACTCGGTCGCGATGCGCTCGGCCGTCTCGTCCTTGCCGCCGGCCGCGGCCAGCTCGCGCCGCGCAGCCGCGACTTGCTCGGCGGCGGCGACGCTCGGCGGCTTGGCGTCGCTCTCGAGGATCTGCTTCGCCAGCTCGTATGAGAAGTCGCCGCGGATTCGATGCGGCAACGTGCTGGTCAACAGGCGATACAGCATCACGCCGAGCGAGTAGACATCGCTCGCGGTGGTGATGGACCCGCCGCGCACCTGCTCCGGGCTCGCGTACTCCGGCGTCAGCGCGATGAAGCTCGTCGCCTTGGCGTCGGGCAGATTCACGTCGAGAGTCGTTGGAGTCAGCAGGCGCGCGATGCCGAAGTCGAGCAGCTTTACGGCGCCTTCTTCCGTGACCAGCACGTTGTTGCACTTCAAGTCGCCGTGGACCATCAGGTGCTGGTGCACGTACTGCACGGCGCCGCACAGCTTGCGGAACAGCGCGAGGCGCCCGGTCAGGTCGAGCTTCTTGACGCTTGCGTACTCGTCGATGGGGCGGCCGTGGATGTAGTCCATGACCAGATAGGGCAGGCCTTCCTCGGTGCTGCCGGCATCGAGCAGGCGCGCGATGTTCGGGTGATCGAGCCGCGCGAGGATCTGGACTTCCGCCTTGAAGCGCCTCAGCAGCGAGCGGGTGTCGTAGCCCTGACGCAGCACTTTGACGGCGACGTCCTTGTGGTACTCGTCATCGTCGCGGACGGCCTTGTACACCTCGCTCATCCCGCCGCGGCCCACTTCCTCGACGATGCGATAGCCGCCGATGCGCCGGCCGATCCACGAGCGCTCGGGTGCATCCTGGAGGCCGAGCGCGCGCTGGGCGGCGGGCTTCTCGATGAAGTCCTCGGTGGTTTCGTGGGCGGCGATGAGCGAGTCGATCTCGGCGCGCAGGTCCGTGTCGCCGCCGCAGGCCTCGTCGAGGTACGACGCGCGGCTTGCCGCGTCGCGTTCCAGCGCCGCGGAGAAGATCTCCTTCACGCGCTGCCAGCGTGCGGCGTCGAGTTGCCCGGCCGGATGCTCAGATCGCACTGCGTTTGGCTCCGGTTGGCCTGGCCACGAGTTTTCGCGAGCTCCGTCGTCAGGCGCCGCGCGACAGCTCGCGCTTCAGCCACGCACGCGCGAGCGTCCACTCGCGCTTGACGGTGGCATCCGAGATGTCGAGCGCCTGTGCGGTTTCCTCGATGGTGAGCCCGCCGAAGTAGCGCATCTCGACGATGCGGGCCTGGCGGTCGTCGATGGCACCCAAGCGCGTGAGCGCCTCGTCGATGGCCGCCACGTCGTCGTCGGTCTCGCCGTCGAAGTGCTGGGGCTCGGGCAACTGCGGCACGCCGGTGGTCTCGGCATCGAGCGGGGCCATGAGGTCGTCGAGGCTCACGGCCACCGCGCCGCCACCCCGCTTCGAGGCGAGCCGGGCGCGGGCGTGGTCGACCAGGATCCGGCGCATCAGGTTCGAGGCCAGGGCGAAGAAGTGGGCGCGGCTCTGCCAATCCACCGACTGCTGGTTCACGAGCCGGACGAACGCCTCGTGCACCAGCGCCGTACGCTGGATGGTGTGATTCGGCCGTTCCCGCCGGAGGTGCCGCTGGGCCAGGTTCCGCAGCTCCTGGTACACGAGCCCGGTCAGTTGGCCGAGGGCGTGCTCGTTGCCTTCGCGCCATTGGGAGAGTAGCTGGGTGACCGGGCGGTCAGGCGTGCGCTCCATTTTTGAGCCCTCGGTGGCCGTCTGCTTGTTGTGAGCCAAATTCTAGCGGGTTTCCGCATGTACCCGGTGTAGGACGTCGCGCTTTGCCTGCGATGCCTGATCGAGACGACACATTTCTTATTACACCGGGAGACGTGCAGTGATTTGCCAGATCAACGACATGCGCCTGACCAGCCGCCTCGCCAGCGCTGCCGCAGCGACGGTCATCACGGCGGTGATGCTGGTCTGCGTGGGGGTGGGGTTCGCCGTGCCGGCCGCCAGCGGCGGTGGGCAGAGCGGCCTGCACTTCGCGACGAGCACGCTCGTCAATCGGTTCGAGTGAGCGCCATGGTGACGCGGCTCTGCGTGCTCGTGTGGCTCTGCTTGTGCTGGTATGCCGGCCGCGAACCGCGGCCGGACATGGTGCGCGCGCGGGTCTGACCCGCGGAGTGCCTGCGGGCCGCTTCCCCCCGGCGGCCCGCGGGCACTCGCGCATCGACCCGGCCACCCCGTGAATCACGGTCCGAAAGGCGGTCGGCATCACGTTCGAAACATCGGATGCCTGGCGCGGCGATTCCGCAGCCCATCGTGCGACTGTGGAACGGCCGTTCCAGCGGATGCGATCGTGCCCGGCGATGCGCGTGGCAGAATCACGCTCTCGCGAGGAGGGGCACATGCGATTGAAGCGGTGGTTCGTAGTGAGCGCGGCGCTGGGCTGGGCGAGCGCGGCCTGGGCGCATCATTCGTTTGCGGTGTTCTTCGACTCGCAGAAGTCGGTCACCATCTCCGGGGTCGTGAAGGAGTTCCAGTTCGTGAATCCGCACGGCCTGATCCGTCTGGTCGTGGAGGAGAAGGACGGGACGACCGACGAGTGGCGCATCGAGACCAATTCGCCGTCGATCCTGCGGCGGCGTGGCTGGACGCCGGACATCATCAAGATCGGCGAGAAGATCACGGTGGAAGGCTGGCCGGCCCGCGACAACTCGCACTGGGCCCGGCTGCGCAAGGCCGCGCGCGCCAACGGTGAGCCGATCGGGCAATCGTTCGGGCCGGAGGCGTAACCCGCATGATCACGCGCCGTGTACCCCTCGTGCGCGCGCTTGCCCGCGCCGCGCACGCATTGGCATTGCTCGCGCTCGTTGGCCTGCCGGCCGCGACGAGCGCGGCCCAAGCCGCGCCTGCCAAGCATCCGGACTTGTCCGGCTACTGGATGCTCTCGGGCAAGGTTCCCGTCGACAAGGCAATGATCGCCGCGCTGCCGCCGAACACGGTCGTGCTCGAGGACACCGGCGCCGCCGAGTTTCCGGCGGGGGTCTTCGGCGGACTGAAGGTCAAGCCGCAGGCGCTCGAGACCGCGAAGAAATGGAATCCGCGGGATGACATGTCGCTGAGCAACGCCTGCCGTGCGCCCTCGATCGTGTATGCCATGCAGGGGCCGTTTCCGATCGAGATCTTCCAGGGCACCGAGCTCATCGTCATCAAGCTCGAATACTTCGACATGGTCCGCGTCATCTTCATGGACGGTCGGCCCGCGGCGGGCGCCGACTATCCGCATTCGAAGACCGGCTTCTCACGCGGCCACTGGGAAGGGGACACGCTCGTCGTCGAGACGACGCATCTCGAGCCGGCGACGATCACGAACAATGGCCTGACGCACAGCGAGAACGTGCGCGTCATCGAGCACTTCAAGCTGAGCGCGGACGGCACGGCGCTGCTCGCGACTCAGGAGTTCGAGGACCCCGAGGTGCTGGACAACCGCGGCGCGCGCTTCATCGCGTGGCGCAAGCAGCCGGGCGAGCACGTGTATCCGTACGACTGCGATCCCTCGTTCGCGCTTCAGTATCAGAATCAGCATCCCGAGCCGAGCAAAGAAAAGAAGTAGCTCGCTGCAGTCGGCGGCGAAACATTCCGCAAAACGTGAGTGTGTCGCTCTCCGGCGTCGCCGGGGAACCAACGCGCGCATACGCCGGTCAGTGTGGGGACCGTTAATGTCGCTTCGCTCTGCCGGGCGGAGCCGCGTATGTGCCGACTGGTGGGTTAGGTCCTCGACGCATCCGCGCGCTCCGCTCGCCTTCCCGAGTGGGATAGGCCGGCGGTGCTCGATGATCGAGAGGCATCGCGATCGCGAGTCATCGTCGGACATCGCGGCTGCGAGTCAGCGGGAGACATCGTGGTCGCGAGCTCGCCGGGCAGCGCAAGCAGGCGAGCGAGTCGCGAGATGCGCATGGAGACTCACGCTTTGCCGCCGGCGCGTGCGCACCGCTAAGATCGCCGCATGTTCGGCACCCACGATCTCGCACTCTTCGTCGCCTCCGGTCTGCTGCTCAACATTGCGCCGGGTGTCGATTTCCTCTACGTGCTCAGCCGCGCGGCCTCGCGCGGTACGCTCGCGGGCGTCTGGGCGGCGCTCGGCATTGGGCTCGGCTGCTTCGTGCACATCTCGTTCGCCGCGCTCGGGCTCTCGGCGATTCTCGCGTCATCGGCCCTCGCATTCACGGCCGTGAAGTGGGTGGGTGCGGCGTATCTCATTTATATCGGCATCTCGATGCTGCGGCAGCGGGGCGGCTTGACGCTCACGCTCGCCTCGAGTCCAGCCGCGGGCTCGGGCACTGGGCAGCCTCCCGCAGAGCGTGCGGCCGACGGTCACGCGCGCATTTTCTGGCAAGGCTTTCTGACGAACGTGCTCAATCCGAAGGTGGCGCTCTTCTTCCTCGCGTTCGTGCCGCAGTTCATCGAGGTGTCGAGCCCGACGAAGGTGCAGGCATTTCTCTTGCTCGGCACGATCTTCAACACCACCGGCACGGCGTGGAATCTCTTCGTTGCGTGGGCGGCCGGCTACCTTGCGCGCCGACTCCAGGTGGCCTCGCGCCTCGGCACGTGGCTGAACCGCTCACTCGGCGCGATGTTCATCGCGCTCGGCATTCGCCTGGGACTTGCGAGCCGCGCGTAACGCCGCTTCAGCCGAGCGTGCCGGCGACCTGGGCTGAGATGTGGTGATACCAGTCGCTCTGGAAGACGCCTGCCGGATCGAAGCGACGCTTCGCCGACAGAAACTCCTTCAAGCCCGGATGGCACGTCAAGAGCTGATCGCGCCTCGCGAAGCGGTGATAGGTCAGGTAGTAGCTGCCGCCGTACACGATCGCGTGATCGATCAGCCGCGTGAACGCGGCGCGCGCGTTCACGATACCGCGCGGTAAGTGATCGACGTGGAGATTGAAGATCACGCACGCGTAGCGCTCCCGCGCCCAGGGTAGCGCGCTCTCCGTGTCCGGCTCGATGAGCCGGATCGTGCCGTAGATAAAATCGACGTCGTTCGCCCGGAAGTCTTTGCGGACGTCGTCCATGAACGCCGTGAGGTGCCGCCGCGGCACGTAAAGCTCGTCCTCGAAGCGACGCACGCGGTTCATTCGCCGCATGTCGAGCAGCGTCCCGCCGGACAGAAACTGCTGCCCGCCCATGGCGTGCCGCCCGCCGGAGATCGCAAGCGGCAGCCGCTGCTCGCGAGCCGCGTGTACCGCGCGCACGACCTCCGCGACGGACTTCGGCTCGACGGTGTGTGCCACCGGCGTGCGATTCAACGCCGAATGCGTGTCGTTCACCCAATCCAATGGCCGACGTTGCGCGCTCATAGTGGGCGGCCAGGATAAGAGCGCGGTTGCATCGTACAATACCGAGCGGACAAGTATCGGAATCCGATACCGCATAGATCAGGGAGAACTCCATGACGACAGCGGCCACCGAAACGGCGCGGATCGTGGCGAGCCTCAAGCGGATCATGAAATCCCGGGGCGTGACGTACGCACAGCTCGCTCGCGACATCCGGCTGAGCGAGCCCTCGATCAAGCGCATCCTGTCGCGCGGCACGCTGACTCTGCAGCGCCTCGAGCAGATCTGCGGGGCGCTCGAGGTCAGCATGCAGGAGGTGACGCGGATCGCGGCCGAGCAGAGCGCGGATGCCGCCGAGCTCCTGACGCTCGAGCAGGAAACGGCGCTGGCCGAGGACGCGAACCTGTTCGCGTGCTTCTATCTGCTGGCGAACGGCCGCACCGGTCGCGAGATCGGTGCCGAGCTGCGCGCGGACGAAAAGCAGGTGCGTCGCTGGCTCGTCCGCCTGCATTCGCTGCGGCTCGTTGAGCTGCGCTCGGGGCTGCGCGCACGCGCACGGACGGCATCCGCCATCGCGTGGCGCAAGGATGGGCCGGTCCGGCGTCTCTATGAGAAGAAGGTACGCGAGGAATTCCTGCACTCCTCGTTCTCGGGCCTGTTCGAGGCCCAGCACTTCCGCTCCGCGGAGCTCTCCGACGCCTCCTGTCGCGTCTTCCTGCGCAAGCTCGAGAAGCTGGCGCAGGAGTTTCGCGATCTCGCCGAGCTGGACCGCTCGCTCCCGAGCCGGGACAAGCGCAGCGTCGCGGTATTGCTGGCGGCGCGCCCCTGGGTCTTCTCCATGTTCGAGAGCCTGAGGTACCCGCGCACGGCCGCGCTTCCGGGCGGCGAGGCGCGCGACGGACCGGGTCGGGCCTGAATCTGTCGAGTCGCTCCTTGAAATGCCGGCGTGATCGGTATCGAATCACGTCGCGCCTGGTCGGGGGATTCAGCCATACCGATACATTCAGCGGCGTTCGGCTACGACCTCGCCGCGGCCGCCTTCACTACGCTACTGCTCATCGCGCTCACGCGCTGGCGCGCGCGCGTCACCGGCTCGTGGCTCACCACGGCCCTGGTTCTGCAAGTTGGCTGGGCAGTGATGCACGGGCATCTCCGCCCGGAGCCCGTCAGCAACATTCGTCTCCTGATGCTCGCCGAGATCCTGCGGGACACCGGATGGCTCGTCGTGCTCGCGCGCTGTCTCGCGCGGGACGATGCCGGCCGGCGCCGCGCCGTGCTGGTCTTCGCGGGTGCGCTGTGCGTCGGCTGGCTCGCCTGGTTCGGCGCTCAGGCGCTGTTCACCGGGCTGCTCGAGCCGAGCTGGATCATGCGCGTGCGCATGTGGGCCGGACTGCTGCTGCCGATCCTCGGGCTCGTGCTCGTCGAGCAGGTGGCACGCAACGTGCGCAGCGGCCGCGCGTGGCATCTGAAGTACCTCTGGCTCGCGATCGGCGGTCTCTTCACGTACGACCTTTGTCTATGGTCGGTATCGCTGCTGAACGGCGTCATCGACCCGACACTCTGGACGGCCCGCGGGATCGTCAATGCGCTGATCTGCGGCGTGCTCACGGTCGCGGTGAGCCGCATGCCGGCGTGGAATTCGGCGGCGTTCCTGTCGCCGCAGCTCGTGTTCTTCAACACGACGCTCGTCGGCGCCGGCGTGTACATCCTTTCGATGGCTGCGGCCAGCGCTCTCATACGCGCGTACGGCGGGCCCTCCGGCGCGACGCTGCAGACCGTGTTCGGCGCCGCCGGCGCCATCGTGCTGGCGGTGGCGCTCTTTTCGGAGCAATCGCGCGCGTGGATTCGGGTGACGCTGTCCAGGCACCTGTTTCCGTACCAGCACGACTTCCGCGCCGAGTGGCTGCGACTCACGCGGGCACTTTCCGAGAACACCGAAACGCCCTTACGCGAGCGGGTCGCGCGGGTGATGGCGTCGTTCGTGCACAGCCCGGCGTCCGGTCTGTGGTTGCGCGAGGCGGATGGACAATACGCGCCTGCGGGCGGCGATCTCGCGCCCCCATCCCGTCCCCGCGCCGAGCACACCGAGTTCTTTGAACGGCTCCGGCAACACGAGTGGATCTGCGATCTGAAGCAGATCCGTCAGGACGGTCCGGGCGACCGGCCGCGTCCGCCGGAGTGGCTGCTGAACGATCCGAAAGCCTGGCTCGTCGTCCCGCTGGTGGTGGAGGACGCGCTCATTGGCTTCGTCGTCATCGGCGAGCCGCTCGCGCCCATGCACATCGGCTGGGAGCAGCTCGATCTGCTGCGCGCCTCGGGGCGGCAGGTCGCGAGCTATCTCGCGTTCGAGCAGACCGCGCAGCGGCTCGCGGAAGTGGGGCAGTTCGAAGCCTTCAATCGCGTCTCCGCGTTCCTGATGCACGACCTGCGCCATCTCATTGCGCAGCAGGCGCTCGTCGTCGAGAACGCGGTCAAGCACCGGCACAACCCGGCGTTCATCGACGATGCGATCCTCACCATCGAGCATTCCGTGAAGCGCATGACGCGCCTCATGGAGCAGCTCCGCACGGCGCGCGTGGCCGAAGCGCCTCGCCGCGTCGAGCTGGCGGAGATCTGTCGCGAGGTCGTGGAGCGCTGTCGCAACCGGGAGCCGGTGCCGCAGCTCGGCGACATCGAGGAGCAGGTCGAGAGCCTCGCGAGCCGCGAGCGGCTCGTCCATGCACTGGAGCATGTCGTGCGAAACGCGCAGGACGCCACGCCCAAGGGCGGCTCGATCACCGTGAATCTGCGGCGCGAATCGCAGCGCGCGGTGCTCGAAGTGGTCGATACTGGCAAGGGGATGGACGCGGAATTCATCCGTAATCGGCTGTTCCGGCCGTTCGATACGACAAAAGGGGACCGCGGGATGGGAATCGGCGCGTACGAGGTACGCGAGTTCGTGCGCAAGTGTCAGGGCGACGTGCAGGTTGTGAGCACGCCGGGCGAGGGCACGCGCTTCGTGATCAGTTTGCCTTTGGCGCCCGCCACCGTGCCGGCGGCCGCCGCCAGCGTCAGCGATGAACGACAGCACTCGTAAGCTCCTCATCGTCGAGGACGACGTCGGGCTGCAGCGGCAGCTCAAGTGGCGCTTCGAGACGTTCGAGGTGATGTGCGCGAGCAATCGCGCGGAAGCGCTGGCGGCACTGAAGCGGTTCGATCCGGCCGTGGTCCTGCAGGATCTCGGGCTGCCGCCCGACGCGGACGGCGTGTCCGAGGGATTCGCGACGATGGCCGCGATTCAGGAACAGGCGCCCCACGCGAAGATCATCGTCGTGACGGGCCGCGAAGGACGTGAGCATGCGCTGCGCGCCGTACAGCTCGGCGCTTACGACTTTTGCCAGAAGCCCGTCGATGCGCCGCTGCTCGGCGCCATCGTCGAGCGCGCGGCGCGCCTGCACGAGCTGGAAATCGAGAACAAGCAGCTCCTCGAAGCACGCGGCAATTCCGGGCTGCCCGGCGTGATCGCGTTCAGCGACGCGATGATGAAGGTCTGCCGCACGATCGAGAAGCTCGCGCCGACGGATGCAACCGTGCTGCTGCTCGGCGAGAGCGGCACCGGCAAGGAGCGGCTCGCCGCGGCGCTGCATGCGCTCAGCCGGCGCGCCGCGAAGCCAATGATCGTGATCAACTGCGCGGCGATCCCGGAGAATCTGCTGGAGAGCGAGCTGTTCGGCTACGAGCGCGGCGCCTTTACCGGTGCGGTCAAACAGACGATCGGCAAGGTGGAGCAGGCGAGCGGCGGCACGCTGTTCCTCGACGAGATCGGGGACATGCCGTACGCGCTGCAGGCGAAGATGCTGCGCTTTCTGCAGGAGCGCGTCATCGAGCGCGTCGGCGGACGCGAGCTCATTCCGGTGGACGTGCGCATCGTCGCGGCAACCAACCGCAACATGGAAGAAGCCATCGCGGCGGGAACGTTCCGCTCGGACCTTTACTACCGCATCAGCGAGGTGTCCGTGAACGTGCCGCCGCTTCGGGAGCGCGACGCGGACTGCGTGCTCATTGCGCAATATCTGCTGCGCGCTGCCGCCAAGAAGCACGGACGCGGCGGACTGAGGTTCACGGAAGACGCGTTGCGTGCCATACAGGCGTGTCAGTGGCCGGGCAACGTCCGCGAGCTCGAGAACCGCGTGAACCGCGCGGCGATCATGGCGGACGGCAAGCAGGTCAGCGCACAGGACCTCGGGCTGCAGGCGCCCGCGGCGGACGAGGGCGACGAGCCACTGCGGCTGCGGGACGTGCGTCATCGCGCCGAGCTGCAGGCGGTGCGGCGCGCGCTGTCGCTTGCGGGTGGCAATGTGTCGCGCGCGGCGGAGTTGCTCGATATCGCGCGGCCGACGCTGTACGACCTGATGGAGCGCGCGGGCCTGCGCTCGAACGGCGAACGAAGCGAAGAGAACGGGCCGGCGCAGAGCTGAGGGCAGCGCGCTCCCCGCGATCGTTCGACCCCTGGCCTCGCCGCACCGTACGGCCGGTTCGTTGTGAGCTCGCGTGCGCCTGACAATCCCGGGATGGCTTGCGGTAAGTACGGCGGGCGCGCCATCGACGGCCACGGTCACGATCGGGGACGGGGGAGGGCGCTCATGACCCCGTCCAGCGCCGGCTCCGGTCCCCGCCCGGCCATCCCGCCGAGGGGAATTGCTCCAATCGAATCCGCCCCTTACACTGCGCACCCTCTCGGGGTGGACAGTTAGCTCAGCGGTAGAGCACTGCTTTCACACGGCAGGGGTCGCAGGTTCAATCCCTGCACTGTCCACCAATCTCTCGCGGAAGAATCGGATCACATGGCGGTTGTCACGCGGTTTGCCCCCAGTCCGACGGGGCTTCTGCACGTCGGCGGCGTGCGCACGGCGCTCTATAGCTGGCTCTACGCGCGCCGCATGGGCGGCAAGTTCATCCTGCGCATCGAGGACACTGATCGCGAGCGCTCCACCGACGAGGCCGTGCGGGTGATCCTCGACGGGATGGCGTGGCTTGGCTTGGACCACGACGAGGGCCCGTACTACCAGACGCAGCGCTTCGACCGGTATCGCGAAGTCATCCAGCGAATGCTCGCGGAGGGCACGGCCTACCGCTGCTACTGCACCAAGGAAGAGCTGGAGCAGATGCGCAAGGAGCAGCTCGAGCGCAAGGAGAAGCCGCGCTACACCGGCGTCTGGCGCGATCGCACCGATGCGCGGCCCGGCGTCGAGCCGGTGATTCGCTTCAAGAATCCTCTGGACGGGGTGGTCGTCGTCGAGGACGTGATCCACGGCCCCGTGACCTTCCAGAACGCCGAGCTCGATGACCTGATCATCGCGCGCTCCGACGGCACGCCCACCTACAACTTCTGCGTCGTCGTCGACGACATGGACATGGGGATCACGCACGTGATCCGCGGCGACGATCACCTGAACAACACGCCGCGCCAGATGAACATGCTGCGCGCGCTCGGCGCGACGCCTCCGGTGTATGCGCACGTGCCGATGATTCTCGGGCCGGACGGCGCGAAGCTCTCGAAGCGGCACGGTGCAGTGAGCGTCCTGCAGTATCAGGAGGAAGGCTTCCTGCCCGACGCGCTGCTCAACTACCTCGTGCGGCTCGGTTGGTCGCATGGCGATCAAGAGGTGTTCACGCGCGCGGAGATGATCGCCGCGTTCGACATTCACGACGTGAACAAGGCGGCCTCGGCGTTCAACCCCGAGAAGCTCCTGTGGCTCAATCAGCAGCACATGATGCGCTCGAGCCCGGGCGAGCTCGTCCCGCATCTGCGCTACCAGCTCGGCCGGCTCGGCATCGCGTGCGATGACGACAAGCTCCTCGAAGGCATCATTCTCGCGCAGCGCGAGCGTGCGAAGACCATGAAGGAAATGGCGGAGAACAGCCGCTTCTTCTTCGGCGCGGAGATCGCGATCGATCCGAAGGCGGGCGCCAAGCACCTGACGCCGGAGACGCAGGGCTCGCTCGCCGAGGCGCGTGACCGTCTGGCCGCGCTCGCCGAGTGGGCCGCGCCGGCCATTCACGACGCAGTGAATGCGCTCGCCACGGAGAAAGGCGTCGGGCTCGGCAAGATCGTGCAGCCCATTCGCGTCGCGATTTCGGGCGGCACCGTGTCACCGCCCATCGACATCACCCTCGCGCTGCTCGGACGCGAGCGCACGCTCGCGCGGATCGACGCCGCTCTGAAGCAGATCGCGCGGTAGGCGCCGCGCGATCTGCCATTCGCCCGCTCCTCAGGGAACCGTCGCCGACACGGGATTCGAGGGCGCGCTCTCCACGCCCGCCGACGAGTAGGACTTGACGGTGAAGTACCAAGTGCCCGAAGTCAGCCCGTCGATCGTGTAGCTCATCACTCCGGTGCCCGGCACCTGCACGGTGGTGTCGAGGTTCGACGCGCTCTTGCCGTACGCGATCCGATAGCCCGCGAGATTCGTGAGCGCCGAGCCGTCGGTGTTCGTCGTCGGCGCGCCCCAGTTGAGCGTGACGGACGATGTCGTCGTAGGCGGCGGCGACCCTTGGGCCGCGGTCACCGTGATCGTGAAGGCAGCCAGTGCGGCGCTCGCCTTGCCATCGCTGACACTGATGATGATGTTCGCGTACGTGCCCGCGGAAGTCGGCGTGCCCGAGAGCTGTCCGGTCGCGATGCTGAAGCTCGCCCAGGACGGCTTGTTCTGCACCGAGTAGGACAGCGTGTCGCCATCCGGGTCCGAGGCGGTCGGCTTGAACGAATAGGCCGTGCCCGCGGTGACGGACGTGGCCGGTGTACCGCTGATCGTCGGCGCCTTGTTCGCGCCGGCCGTAACGGCAAGTGAGAACGCCGGGAGAGAGGCCGACAGCTTGCCGTCACTCACACTGATGCGGATGTTGGAGGTGGTGCCGACATCCGAGGCGCCGGGTGTTCCGGTCAGCTTGCCGGTCGTGGTGCTGAAGCTGGCCCAGGACGGCTTGTTCGTGATCGACCACGTCAGTGTGTCGTTGTTCGGATCGCTCGCGGTCGGCTCGAACGAGTACGCCGTGCCCACCTGCACACTCGTGGACGGAGTGCCGGAGATGGTGGGCGCGTCGTTTGGCGGCGCAGTCACCTGAATGGAGAAGGGCGCGAGCGCGGTGGTCGTCTTCCCGTCACTGACGCTGATGCGAATGTTCGTGGTGGTGCCCACATTGCGCGCGGTCGGCGTGCCGGAGAGCTGGCCGTTGGCCGTGCTGAAGGTCGCCCATCGCGGACGGTTGGCAATGGAGAACGTCAGTTTGTCGTTCTCGGCATCGCTCGCGGTCGGCACGAACATGTAGGTCGAGCCCGCCGCCACGGTGGTGGGAGGCGTGCCGGAGATGCTCGGCGCGGTATTCGTCGGGCTCGGAGCCGCATCGCGTGCGGCGATCGTGATGCGGAACGGGCCGATCGAATCGGTCGCCGTGCCGTCCGACACCGTGATCTCGATGTCGTCCGTCTGACCGACGTCGACGTCACCCGGCGTGCCGGAGAGCGTGCCGTTCGCGACATTGAACGACGCCCATGCGGGCTTGCCGGTGATGGTGAACGAAAGGGCATCGTTGTCCGCATCGCTCGCCGTCGGCGTGAACGAGTACGCGACACCCGCTTTCGCAGTCAGCGACGGCGTGCCATCGAGCACGGGCGCGCTGTTCGTCGGACTGGGTGTCGACGGCGGTGGTGGAGTTGGATCCACGACGGGCTGCGCGGGATCCTCAGCGACGTTCGATTCTTCACCACCGCATGCGGCGAGCGTCGCCGCGAGACTCGCGCAGAGCACTGCGCGCGCAATAAAACCAAAGCGAGACCTGCTACGGACCATTCATCCACCCCGAATTGAAGAAGCACCCACATTGCTCGGGCGGCGCTGGTCGCGCTTGACGATGCGGAACGCTGTACCACCATGAAGCGTCCCGACCGGCAACCCCGCTATCTGAAACCCCATCAGACCGGAGGCTTTGCGTCCCTGCCTTGCGGCAGGTTTGCCCTTGTCTCGACTGTAGTTAAATCGATGCAGGTTCCATCGCGCAATTGTCGTCACTGCAAGACGTACGCGTTTGGCGACAACCGGCGCGTCGTCAAAGCCGCTCGAGCAAAGTGAAACGCGTGAAAGCAGTCCGAACGCAAACGCCTTCGTGTGCTGTCGAATGGAACGATCGAGCGGCGCCGCGCAGCGCCCACTTCACCGCGCGTTGCCCAGTAACCCGCACCGCGCGCGACTCGACTTTTTGTGAATCGATTTCGCGACGGCGCGGCACACGTCCGGCGTTTCGCGCGCGAGTAGATCGCGGCTGACTTCTTTCCTCGAAATGTAGGAGACTGGCGACGTAGGCGATTGGCGACACTCGACGGCCACGCTTGACTCCCGCTCGCGCGGGTGCCAACGCTCCAAAATTTTTTGACGGTTGCGGTTACGCCTGCTGGGCCGCCGAGCTCAGGCTTTCGTCGCGCAGGTCCGCAATATGTCGGGCCACGTGACGCGCGCGGTCGCTTTTGCCACCCGAGCGGAGCGGTGCGTCTGCTTTCGGAGACAGCCGCTCGCGTTTATCGATCAAGGACTTACAAAGCACGGCGCAGGGTCTTCGTGCGCTGTTGTCGGTTTCAAGCGACACCGCGAGCCTCGCAACGGGCGCGAGCGGCGCCGTATACAGTAGGTAACCTATTGATCAAGAATAAAAAATCGCCTTTGGCCCAGCCTTTGCACTCCGCGCTGCGGCACCCGGCTTTTGCTTGTGCGGGGTGCCGCTCGTGTGGATCGGGGTTAGTCGAGAGGGGTTCTATGCGCTTCAGTTTCGTTGGCGCCCGCGCGTTGCTTACGGCGATCTCAGTCACTCTGCTCGTGACGGCCTGCGGCGGTGGCGGAGACAGCGCGGCGACGGGTCAGCAAACGACCCCACCA
>DASZSS010000494.1:0-4153 GCA_035548535.1 Steroidobacteraceae bacterium | reverse complement strand
GTCCGGCGCGCGCGCGCGCGCTCGCTCGTACGAGCGCAGTGCGAGGTCGAGGTCGTAGTCGCTGTCCGCGAATCCACGCCAGTACCAGCCCCGCGGATTGTCCGGATCGAGCTTAAGCGCGCGATCGAGCAGCGCGTATGGTTTGGGTGTCGTCGACCGCTCGAACTCCAGAATCAACGCCGCCGCTTGTTGCTTATCCGGCAGACTGTCTCGCGCCTGCTCGCGCTGCCGCTCGCGCTCGGCCTCGCGTGCCGGGCGCTCGACGGCCGCCACGCGCTCGACCAGCGCCTCGAGCTCCCGTTTGCGGCCAGGCGGGTAGTAGTCGACGCCAACATTGACGTCAGACTCGGCGTCAGAGGGTGACGTTGGAAAGTCGGGGAGCTGGCTGCGCATCAGCGTGAACATTCGCTCCGCCTGCGGGCGTGCGTACTCGTCGTTCAGCAGCGCCGATAGCTTGCTGGCGGCACTCGCCATGGCCGCGGCCTCGAGCTGCTGCGAGTTCTGCCGAGGAGCGCCACGCTCGCGAAACAGACGCAGCTCGAGCGCAATCTCGAACTGGTAGATGGCGCCATACCATGCACCCCAGACGGGGGCGTCCTCGGCTGCATGTTCGATCTCTTGCACCAGGCCCGTTTTCTGCGACGGCAGCACGGTAGCGTCGAGCACCCGCTTCGTCGCCGCGTCCCTGAGCCGGTAATGCTCGTCCGCTGCCCGCGCCGCCTTCTCGCGCGCCGCGCGCAAGACCGGGTCGGCCGCCTCGCGAGCTGCATTCGCTTCGCGCTCCCGATCCTCGCGCTCGGCTTCCGCAATCCGACGCTTGTCGGCTTCGGTCAGCGGCGGCGGCTGCTTGGGCGGGGCGGGCAAGGGCTGAATCGGCGACGACGACGGCCTGCCCGGTGTCGGGCCGAACAGGGGCTCCCTCGCACCACCGATCTCGCGCTGCCCCTGTGCGTTCTTGCACCGCGTGTCAGTCTGCGCGCATTCCTGTGCGTTCGCGGCAGCACCCAGAGTCAGTGCGCTCAACAGCGCCAGAGCCGGCAGCCGCATTCTTCTCTCCGAGGAAAGGCCGGCTGCATGTATTACACAGTTCGCCGCGACAACACCACCCATTTTCCGCTACAGAACACGCAGGCGACTTTCGGTGACCACCCCGGCTGGGTGCTTCCGTCAATACGGCCCATCGGGCGCGCCGGTACCACACAAGAGCAGATACCAACGTCAAGGCGAAGAAGAAGACCGGCAACAGACCGTACCGGCACCCCCTCGCTGAGAGTCGCATACTGTCTCGAACGACACGGTCACTGCCATGACCGCTTGGGGTCGTTAGCTTGCCCTGGCGATTCTACGCGGAGATGTCCGCTTTCGCGGCCCCTGGACGCTCGAACGCTCAGCCCCGACAGCAGCAGACGGCCAGAAGCGGCTATTAGAACTGGCGCAGTTCCGTTGCGCTGGCAGTGCTAATCCGCGCGCAGCGTCACCGCAGGATCGACTCGCGCCGCGCGCGCCGCCGGAACGCTGCACGCGAGCAAGGCCATGCCGACGAGCAGCGCCAACGTAGCGCTGTACGCCCACACGTCGAGCGGTGCAACGCCGAAAAGGAGCGACGCGAGACCACGTGTCCCGACCGCGGCGAGGGCCGCGCCCACGAGCGCGCCGACGATAACCAGCGTCATACCTTGACGGACGATGAGCGCGCCAACGCGCGCAGGCGAAGCTCCGAGTGCGGCACGGACACCGATCTCTCGGGTGCGCTCCTCTACGCTGCCCGCCACGACGCCGTACAGGCCCACCGCAGCAAGAACGACGGCCGCAATCCCAAAACCGGCGAAGATCACGAGCGCAAATCTGCGCTGCGCTTCCGAGCGCTCGACGAGATCCGTCATCGTCGCAACACGCACGACGGGCGGCGTGGGATCAACCGACCAGACGGCGCGCTCGATCGCCGGCGTCAGGCCACTGGGATCACCCATGGTTCGCACCGCGAGCCATTGGACGGCGTCGACCCAGACCCATTGCCCCATCGCGAAATACACGGCATCGGGAGCGTCGAGCGCGAGCGACGTCTGCTTGACGTCACCAACAACCCCCACGACCGTGGCCCACGGACCATCCGGCTGCGAGATGAACGGCCCCATCTTGAGCCGCTGGCCGATCGGGTTCCCGGACCCGAAGTGCCGCTTCGCAAACGACTCATTAATGAGCACCGACGGCGCTACGTTCGGGCGGTCCTCCGCGCCGAGCAACCGCCCCCGCACGAGACGGATCCCCATAGTGTCGAACCAGCCGGGCGTTACAACGTACCGTAGCGCGGCGTGTGCCGTGCCGTTCGCGCGCGGATCGGTCTCGAACAGTACACCGTAGCTTTCATCGTCTCCACTGAGCGGCAGCTGCGTCGTGAGCGCGACGGCGTCGACGCCGGGAAGCGCGCGAACCGCATCGACCGCGCCTTGGTAGAACCGTGCCAACTCTGCGGACGAAGCGTAGGAGCGGCCCGTGCCGACGACCTGTAGCGTTAGCACATGCGAAGGCGCAAAACCTGGCGACGTGGCGAGCAGCCGATCGACGCTGCGCAGCAGTAGTCCGGCTCCGGTCAACAGCACGAACGCGAGCGCGACCTGCGCGACGACAAGACCACGACGCAACAGGCGATGGCGCGCGTCCGTCGTGCGCGAACCAGAACGCACGGCAGCGTAGAGATTCTCGTGCACGCCGTGAGATGCAGGCATCACGCCCATCGCGAGACCGACTACGGCAGTTATCGCGAACGCGCTCGCAAACATAGAGGCATCGGGACCGAACGATCCGAGTTGGATCGTGGCTGGTGCCAAAGCGACGAGCGCGTGTACGAGCACCGTGGCTACGCCCAGGCCCGCCAGGCCACCGAGCAGCGCCACCAGCACACTCTCCGTGACAAGCTGGCGCGTCAACCGGTGCCGACCCGCACCGAGTGCCGTCCGGACCGCGAGCTCGGCACGCCGCGCCAGCGCGCGAGCCAGCAACAGGTTCGAGACGTTCACGCACGCAATCGCGAGCAGCAGCACCACCGCACCCAGAATCGAAAGCAGCAAGGGGCGAACGGCGTAGGTCAGGGACTCCAACAGCGGCTCGACGAGCAGGCCGTTTCCGAGCGGCGCCCATACCGGCCGCGGGAAGTCGGCCAGGGGCGTGCGGCCGATCGACGCTGTCTCCGCGGCCGCCTGCTCGGGGGTCACACCAGTGACGAGCCGCCCCACGCCGTGGAGGTGATGGCCCCACTCCGTCGATTGAAACTCCGCTCGGTCGCGGTACTGCAGCGGCGCGAACACTTCCGCGCCCGGTGAGAGCGCATCGCGAAACCCGGCCGGTAACACACCGATGATTGTGTAGACGGCACCGTTCAAGACAATCTCGCGGTTCACGATCTCGGTGGCGCCACCGAAGCGGCGCTGCGCGAGGCTCGCACTGATGATCGCCACGCGTGGACCACCGGGCGCGTCATCGGCCGCGTCGAAGTCGCGACCAACCGCGGGCGACACTCCGAACACACGGAAATAGTCAGCGCTGACGCGATCGCCATCGAGACGCTCGGGATCGCCATTCGAGTTGAGCGCTGGTTGCCACCGATCGGCCACGGCAAGACGCTCGAAGGAGTGGCCGCGCGCCGCGATTTCGGCGTAGGTGCCGTAAGTCAGCGGCAGTCGCCCACCTTCGGCATCGCGATCGGCCAGGCCCACGATGCGATCCGCGTCTGAATACGGTAGGCCGGCGAATAGAATGCTTTGCACCGCGCTAAACACGGCTGTGCTCGCACCGACACCAAGCGCAATGCTCGCTACCGCGATTAGCACGAAGCCGGGGCTCGCGGAAAGCCGCCGGCAGGCGTAACGGAGATCGGCCTTCAGCGAGTCCATGTTGGTCTCAGACGACGCGACGATGAGCGTTCAGATTCAATTTGCGTGCCAGCGAGGGGTTGGCCTCGGACGCCCCATCGTGCGTCCAGTCGTTTCAGCTTCGGTATGCACTGTCCCGATCGCGGGACGCGCGAGACATGGACTTCGGTCCGAGTCGCTGCGATGAGAAATGTCCGTTTCGGGTCGACAGCGGCCACCGCGCTGAAGCCTGAAATCCAACATGTGAATGTCCGCTTTGTGGTTCCAAAGCAGACGTCATTCAG
>DASZSS010000493.1:0-5298 GCA_035548535.1 Steroidobacteraceae bacterium | reverse complement strand
CGCCTCCATGTCCTCGACGCGCGCCGTCTCGCCGCGGCAGCCGTTGATCTGCGCAAGGCCGGTGATGCCCGGCGGCGCCTTGTGCCGAACCATGTAGCCCTTGATGAGGCGCCGGTACTCCTCGTTGTGCGCCACCGCGTGCGGGCGCGGCCCGACGAGGCTCATCGTCCCTTGCAGCACGTTGAAGAGTTGCGGCAGCTCGTCGAGCGAGTAGCGCCGCAGGATGCGGCCGAAGGGCGTCACCCGCGAATCGGTGCGGGTCGCCTGGTGCACCTTGTCCCCGTCTTCCAGCACGGTCATGGTGCGGAACTTGTAGACGAGAATCTCGCGACCATCGAGGCCGTAGCGGCGCTGCTTGAAGAGCACCGGGCCCGGCGAGGTGAGCTTCACGCCGAGCGCGATCAGCACCATGAGCGGCGCGGCGATCGTGAGAATCGCCAGCGCAAACGCCACGTCGGTGATGCGCTTGACGAGGCCGCCGTACCCGTAGAACGGCGTCTCGCACATCGCCACCACCGGCATGCCGAGAATTTCGGCGGTGCGCGCCTGAATGAGATCGAACACCAGCAGGTCCGGCACGTAGTAGATCGAGACCGTCGTGTTGCGCAGCTCCTGCACGAGATCCATCACGCGCTGCACTTGCCGGATCGGCAGCGCGATGAAGATCGCGTCGATCTGCTCGCGATGCACGGCGCTCACGATGTCGGAAAGCTGTCCGAGGAGCCGCACATTCGCGTTCGCGCACAGCCCGAGCCGGTCCGAGCTGCGATCGTCGAAGAAGCCGAGCACCATGAGCCCGAGCGATTGCGAGTTGTTGGTGATGCGCTGTGCGAGCGCGAGAGAGGCCTCCGTGCAGCCGACGAACGCGACGCGGCGCTTCGTCGCGGGATCGTTCAGCAGCCGGCGCATCACCTCGTGCAGATACAGTGCAACGATCACGAGCAGCGCGGGCGTCACGACCACCCAGGTGAGGACGACGCGGCGCGAGAAGTCTTCCGAATACTTCGTGATGAAACCCACGCCGAGCAGCACGGCGACGATCACCATCCAGCGCACGAGCACGCTCAACGCAAGAGGCATCGCCGCGGGCAGCACCGGCATCTGACCGTTCATGCGTCCGCGCGGCAACACCGAGCTCAGCACCGCGACGGCCATCGCGAGCACTTGAAAGAAGTCGCTGAAGCGCACGTCGTAGAGCCGACACACCAATACGAGCATGCCGACCGAGATCAGCGGCGGCATGATCGCCTGCAGCAGTGAGATGAGCGCGATGGAAAAGCCGCGCGTGAACATCACCGGGTCCGTCATCCGTTCGCTTCTTTTGTGCTCGCACGAGAGAGCGCGTCAGCAACGCGCGCTGCTGCGTCGAGCAAGTTTCGCTCCTATGCAAATTCGGCTGCGGCGACCCGAGCGTGAGCGTGCTCGAGCTGGACAGTACGTGGTGCGCTCGTTTCGTAGTTGATGCGCGCGTGCTTCGCGACTCGGGAGCGCGTGCTGTCATCGATCGAGTTGCAGTGTGGACGCAACGATTCGCAATGTCGTAATTGCAGAAGCGCAGGTGACGAACTTGCCACGTGTGAAGACATCCATGTCTGCGCATGCATGCAGCTCGATGATTCCGATCAGCGACTGCATGCAGTTCGACGCGCGCACCCTGGCGCGCGATTTTCCGCGCAGATCGATGCCGCCCGACTGATGCATGTGAATGCGTGCGCTTTGCCAAGCACACCTGTGCGGCGTCGGCGCGCGCGTGCTGGCGCGGGCCATGCTCGTGAATATCTGCGCGCATCACGAACGGCCACGGTCGCGCTCATGGCCTGCCCTCACTCCGGACTCGAGCGCCCCGGTGCTCTGGCTCGTCCGCATGTGACGCGACGTGTCGGTGTGTGGCGACCATCGTTTTTTCTTCTGCAATCAATGATTTGATTTTCACGGGGCGCATCCTCCACGCCGCCCTGTCTGCGCTTGGCAACAAAATGCGCCGTACCGGAAAACTGAAGCTCGGCCGCTGACTCGAAAAAAGTCCATGCATGGCAGTGCGTTATGAGCACTGGCATACCCGTTGCACTCTCCGCGTCGTTGCCCGGTGCGTGAGCAGAGCCTTCGCAGGTTTCGTTCCCGTCCAGGCAAAGCCTGGCAGCGCGATCTCGCGGGACGCCGACCGAGCGCCACCGCCGAGACGACGCCGAGGCTCGATACACGGGTTGGGTCACAGAGAACGGGGTCGCACAGATGCGGAGCTTTGCTTCGGGGGTTCGTTTTGTCGTTTGTTTGTTGATGATTTCGGGAACAGTTGCGCTCACCGGCTGCGGTGGTGGCGGTGGCGGATCCGAAGCAACGGCTGGCGTGCAGGCGCCCACGGTGCCCGGTGACACGGCTCCTCCCGTATCGAATCCCTCGACGGCTCCTGCGAACGAGGCTCCGACGATCAGCGGCACGCCGGCCGCCACGGCGACCGTCGGCAAGGCGTACAGCTTCACGCCAACGGCGAGCGATCCGGATGCGAGCGACAAGTTGACTTTCACGATCGCGAACAAGCCGGCCTGGGCGGCATTCGACACCGCCACGGGCGCCCTCACGGGTACGCCGACGGACAAAGATGTCGGTGCGACCGCCCCCATCGAGATCGCTGCGACGGATGGCATCGCCGTGACGTCGCTGCCGAACTTCACGATCACCGTCATGAACGCGGCCGCATCGGCCGGCGGCAAGAGCGTTTCGATCGCGTGGACACCGCCGACGCAGAACGCGGACGGCAGCGCGCTGACCGATCTGAAGGGCTACAAGATCCACTACGGCACCGAGTCGCAGAACTACACGGAGAACGTCGCGATCGACAATCCCGGGATCACGCGCTACACGCTCGACTCGCTGCCCACGGGCACGCTGTACATCGCGATGACCGCGTACAACGCGGCGGGAGCGGAAAGCCCGTTCTCGCAGGAAGTCACGGTGACGTTGAACTAGCCGCAGGCGAGCTGATTTCGAGCTGCAGCTCGAAATGAAACGAGGCGCTCGCCCCGGCGAGCGTCTCCATGACCGCGGTGATCGCGGGCTGTTTCCGGTCGAGACCCGGTGAGTACCAGCCAAGCGGGGGGTCTTCCGCGGCGGTCTCGAGCCGGCAGGCGAGTGCTGACGGGAATGTCATCGTCAGCACTACGCCTCCGCGGCGGGCCATGAGCGTATCGCCGAAGAGCGTGACGCCGCAGCCCGGCGCGAAGTGCCAGAACCATTCCACTCGATGCGTGCTCTTGCACGCGATCTCGTCGTCGACGAGCAGCGTGCGCGTCGCGCGTAGATAGCGCCACGTGCGCCGATGTCGCACCGGGTCCGGCAGGCGCTCGTAGCCGCGGTGGTGCGCGACCAGGCGATCTTCCTCGGCCGTGCTCGCGAAGGATTCCACGCACGCCTGCGCGTGCTCGAGCCAAAGGAAGTTTCCACCGGAGACGGACTGATCCTTGCCGTCGATGCGTACAGTGTTGTGCGCGGACGTGCCGCGGAAGTAATCGCGCCAGCGCCGCTCGGTATGGTACGCGAACGTACCGGGGTCCATGAGGATCGGCTCGCCCGCCGCGCTCAGTGTGAAGGCGAGCGCATCGGCGTGCCCATGCGCGGCGATCGACAGATAACCGAGCGGCCCCGCGTCGGCGACGATGCGCACCTCGCGCGACGTTTCGAAATCACCGCCCAGAATGTAATAGCCGCCCTGGGGACATTCGCGCCGCACCGGCAGAGTGACGCGATCCGGCGACACGCCGAGCGCCGCGAAGCGCGCATCCGCCCCGTCGCCGACCAGCCAGCGCGTCTTGTCGTCCACCGCGACAGCCTTCAGCTTGAAGTCCCCGCGCTCGAAGAGCAGCGCGCCGGTCGCGAGCAGCGACTTGAAGATGTCGAGCTTCGTGTCGGGATCGAAGCGCACCAGCACGCCGTCGTCCGCGTCGCCGATGGCCGGCACGTTGCCCCCGACATCCATGAGGCTCGCAAGAAACTCCAACATGGACTCGAAGCGCTGCCAGTACGCCGCGCTGAAATCGCCGCCGCACGCGCGTGCGACGAGCCCCGCGATCAGCATCATGTCCGCGACGGCGTGGTGATACCACACCGCCTGCTCGCGGTTCACGCCGTCCGCGAAGGTCTGTACGAGCGCTTCCCGCTCGAGCTCCTCCCGCGCGGCCGCCTGCCACTGTGCCGAAACCTGCCACATCGGCCAGGTGCACGAGGCGATGAAGAGCCCGGTCGCCTCGCCCAGCAGATGATTGTTCGCCGACGAATGGCGCGAGAGGTGCCCGGCAATGAAGTGGCAATGCTGGAAGACGGACGTGAGCCAGCGCAGCCGGAATGCCTTTCCCTCTGCCGATTCGAAGAGCGGCGAGTCGTCCCCGCCGAGCAGGTGCCATGCGAAGGACCAGTTCACGAGTCGCACGGCGTGCTCGAGACTGCTGCACCAGTTGACTCCGAATGGGTACGGCGCCTGCTCGAACCATGAGTCGAGCAGCGTGCGGCAGCCGGCCGCATATCGTTCCTCTGCAGTCAGATGCCATGCCTGCGCGAGCGTTACGAGCTCGAGGTGGCGATTGATCTCCCAGAGATACTTGATGTCGCCCACCTTGCGCGAGTCGCGATAGTCGAGGCTCTTGCCGAACACGAGCGGCGCGACGGTGCCGGTCTTCGGATCGACGTTCCAGCGCGGCGGGAAGCCGAGGCGCGCATCGGTGAGCGCGAAGACATGGAACGAGCCCGACAGAATGCGATCCGCGGCCGCCGCATACTTCGCCGTAGCGAACTGCCGCGGCAGCGTGGGCAACCATGCGGGACCGCTCTCCCCGATCGGGTCAGGAGCGCGCGCCAGCCCCAGCCCGAAGCGCTCGGCGCGCGCGCGCACCGCGCGTCCCACTCGAAAGGCAATCTCGCGGCTGCTCATGGCGCGCAATCGCGCCAGCCGCCACTTCAAGCTCACACCGACTCGCTTGCGGCCGCATCGCGCCCGACCGCGCCGAACACCGTGTCGTACGCCGCGAGCAGGTTCGGGGCCTCGTGGTCCCACGACAGCTCGTTCGCGACCCGCGCCCGCCCGAATTCACCCATGCGCCGCCGCCGCGGCTCATCGTCCAGCAGCTCCAACACCTTCTCCGCCATGTCGATCGGATCGTTGCGGCGCGCATAGAGCGAGGCGTCCTGCGCGGAGAAGCGCCCCTCGGTGAGATCGAACTGCACGATCGGCTTGCCGAGCGCCATGTACTCCATGATCTTGTTCATGGTCGACTTGTCGTTCATCTCGTTCGCGACGTCCGGATTCAC
>DASZSS010000492.1:0-4497 GCA_035548535.1 Steroidobacteraceae bacterium | reverse complement strand
CGGGAAATTCCTGTGCGGAATGCGCGCGAAAACATCGAACCGCTCGGCGGTGCCGGCGATGGCCTCGGCGACCAGCTTGCCGCCGATGCCGGTCAGCACGACGCCGTGGCCCGAGAATCCCTGCAGGAAGTACACGTTCGGCGCGAGCCGGCCGAAGTGCGGCGCGCGGTTCAGCGTGATGTCCACCTCGCCGCCCCAGCTATATTCGATCTTCACGTCCGCGAGCTGCGGAAACACCTGCAGCATGCGCCGCCGGGTGGCGCCCGGCGCATCGAAGCCCGGAAGGCCGGAGTAGTTCACGCGTCCACCGTAGAGCAGGCGGTGATCGGCTGAGCGGCGGAAGTAATCGAGCACCCAGTTCGTATCCGCGACGGCGGCATTGTTCGCGATCAGCGCCCGTGCGCGCTCGGCGCCGAGCGGCTCGGTGGCGACGATGTACGTGCCGACGCCCATGATCTTCGCCGCAAGCTCCGGCGCGACGCCGCCGAGGTACACGTTGCCGCACATCACGACGTGGCGCGCGCGTACATTGCCGCCCGGCGTGCGCACGCGCACCCGATCACCGTTCGCCACCTCGAGGGCGCGCGTGCTCTCGAAGAGCCGTGCACCCCGCGACTCTGCCGCCCGCGCGAGTCCCAGCGTGTAGTTCAGCGGATGCATGTGCCCGCAGTTCGTGTCGTACAGCGCGGAGATGTAGCGCTTGGACGCGAGGACCGCAGTAACTTCATCGCGCGAGAGATAGCGCACGCTTTCGTAGCCGTAGTCGCCGCGTAGGGTTTCGAGCTCATCGCGCAGGTCGCGGTCGTGGCGCGGCTTGATCGCGACCTGCATGTGCCCATCCACCCAATCGCAGTCGATTGCGTACCGCGCGATCAGCTCGCGCATCAGCGCGAGGCCTTCGAGAGTGACGTCCCACACGACGCGGGCATCCGTGCGGCCGATGAGGTGCTCGAGCTTCGCCTGGCCGGCCGCAACGCCCGGGAGGGCCTGCGCCCCGGTTCGTCCGGACGCGCCCCAGCCGATGCGATGCGCTTCCAGCAGCACGACGTCGTAGCCGCGCTCGGCCAGGTGCAAGGCCGCCGAACACCCTGCGATTCCCCCACCGATCACGCACACATCGCAATCGACGGTGCCGGCGAGGCGAGGTCGTTGGGGCGCGGGCTGCGCCGTGGCCGCGTAGTACGACGGGATGTGGCCGGAATCGAGCACCGCGCCTTAGTCCTTCATGTCAAGGGAGTGTTTAGGATATTTCTACGCCGCTCCGGGCGTAGGGCGCGCAGGATACGGGCCGCCGCACCGCGCGGGCAAACCACGACGGCGCGCTTGCAATGGCCCTCGCGACTCGCCGGCGGCGGCAGCTTTGGCTGCCAGAGCTGTGCTCTAATACTTGCCCATTACGACGACGAGAAGCGATGTCTGTTCAAGATAATAGACATCTTCGCGACCACGCCATGCCATCCAAGCGCCCCGTCATCGGACTGCCCGCCGATCGCCGCATGATTGGCCATCACCCTTTCCACGCGGTGGGTGAGAAATATCTCCTCGCCGTGGCGGATGCGGCGGATGGCATCCCGCTCGTGATTCCGGCGCTCGCCGACCGCGTGGGCGTCGATGAAATCCTGGATCGGGTCGACGGGCTCGTTTTCACCGGCAGCCCCTCCAACGTCGAGCCCACGCACTACGCGGGTCCGAGCAGCGCGCCCGGGACGCTGCACGATGCGGCTCGCGACGCGACCACGCTGCCGCTCATCCCGGCGGCGATCGCGCGCGGTATCCCGGTCTTCGGCATCTGTCGCGGCTTTCAGGAGATGAATGTCGCGTTCGGCGGCACCTTGCATCAGCGGCTCTACGAGGTGCCGGGCTACAGCGACCACCGCGAAGACGAATCGCAACCGCTCGCGATTCAGTACGGGCCCGCGCACGACGTGATCCTCGAGGCCGGGGGCGTGCTGCGCACGTTCGCGCAGGCGGACACGATCCGCGTGAACTCGCTGCACGCCCAAGGCATCGATCGGCTCGGCGCGGGCCTCATCGTCGAGGCGCGCGCGCCGGATGGAGTGATCGAGGCATTCCGCGTCGCGAACGCGCGCCGCTTCGCGCTCGCCGTCCAATGGCATCCCGAGTGGCAAGTGATGACGAACGAATTTTCGCGTGCGCTGTTCGCCGCCTTCGGCGCAGCGGCGCGGGAGAAGGCGAAAGGCGAATAGACCATGGCGAACGAGATCCAGCAATTCTTCCGGGACCACGGCATCTCCGAGGTGGAGGCCATCATCCCCGACATGGCGGGTATCGCCCGCGGCAAGATCATGCCGGCCGAGAAATTCGCGGAAGACGAGGGCATGCGCTTGCCCGAGAGCATCTTCCTGCAGACCGTGACGGGCGATTACCCGCCCGACCCGGGGGACGCCATGAGCCCCGCGGAGATCGACATCGTGCTGAAGGCCGATCCCAAGACGGTACGCCGCGTGCCGTGGGCGGCCGAACCGACCGCGCAGGTGATCCACGATTGCTTCGACTCGGACGGCCGGCGCGTCACCATGGCCCCGCGCCACGTGCTGCGGAACGTGCTCGAGCTCTATGCGCAGCGCGGGTGGGAGCCGATCGTCGCGCCGGAGCTGGAGTTCTATCTCGTCGAGCCGAACATCGATGCGGACTACCCGCTCAAGCCGCCCGTCGGCCGCTCGGGCCGCGCCGAGCCGGGCCGCCAGTCGTACAGCATCGCGGCGGTGAACGAGTTCGACCCGCTGTTCGACGACATCTATCAGTTCTGCGAGGACCAGGACATCGCGATCGACACGCTGATCCACGAAGACGGCCCGGCGCAGATGGAGATCAACCTGATCCACGGCCCGGCGCTCGATCTCGCCGATCAGGCGTTTCTCTTCAAGCGCACGGCACGCGAAGCCGCCTTGCGCCACAAGATGTACGCCACGTTCATGGCCAAGCCCCACGCGAAGGAGCCGGGCAGCGCCATGCACATTCACCAGAGCGTCATCGACAAGAAGACGGGCAGGAACATCTTCTCGAGCCCGGACGGCACCCCCTCCCAGCTCTTCTTCTCGCACATCGCCGGGCTGCAGAAATACCTGCCGGCCGCGATGGCCCTCTTCAGCGCGAACGTCAACTCGTATCGGCGCCTCACGCGCTACCTCTCGGCGCCCATCAACGTGCATTGGGGCTATGACAACCGCACCGCTGGCCTGCGCGTGCCGATGTCGAACGCGGACGCGCGGCGCGTCGAGAATCGCGTCGGCGGCGCCGACGCCAACCCCTACATCGCGATCGCCGCCTCCCTGGCGTGCGGCTATCTCGGCATGATCGAAGGTCTGCAGCCGAGCGATCCGATCACCGGCAGCGCGCACGAGTTGCCCTTCGGACTCCCCCGCTCGCTGGACGAAGCGCTGCGTCGGCTGAAGGAATGCGAGCCGCTCGTGCACCTGCTCGGGGAAGCCTTCATTTCGGCGTTCACCATCGTCAAAGAGGCCGAGTACGAAGTCTTCCTGCAAGTCATCAGCTCGTGGGAGCGCGAGCACCTGCTGCTCAACGTCTGAGACGTGTTATATAGGGCCGCGCTCCGGCCTGCCGCCTGCAAGGCCGTTTCGGGAGTTAACACGTGAAGATCCTAGCCAGCTCTGTCGTCCGCTCGTCATTGTTGGGCGTCCTCGCCGCCGTTGCACTGGTTGCGTGCGGCAAGAAGGAGGAGGCCCCATCCGCGGGCGCCGGCTCGGCCCAGCCGCCGACCGAAGAGAAGGTGTTGAACCTCTACATCTGGAACGACTATCTCGCGCCGGACACGATCGCGAACTTCGAGAAGGAGACGGGCATCAAGGTGTCCGTCAGCAACTACGGCAGCAACGAGGAGCTCGACGCGAAGCTCGCGCCGGGCAACGCCGGCTACGACGTGGTGGTCCCCTCGGCCTCCTCGTACGAGCGGCAGATCAAGGCCGGGTACTACCAGAAGCTCGACAAGAGCCTGCTGCCGAACCTGAAGAACATGGACCCGGACATCGAGGCGCGCCTCGCGATGCACGACCCGGGCAACGAGTACGCCGTGCTGCACATGTGGGGCACGACCGGCATCGGCTACAACGTCAAGAAGATCAAGGAAGCCATGCCGAACGCGCCGCTCGATAGCTGGGCGCTAGTGTTCGATCCGAAGGTCGTCTCGCACTTCAAGAAGTGCGGGGTGGCCATGCTCGATTCGGCGACCGAGATGTACAGCATGACGCTCGCCGCGCTCGGCAAGGATCCAAACAGCCAGAACCCCGAGGACCTCGAGGCGGCGACGAACGCCATGGTGGCGGTGCGCCCCTACGTCCGGTACTTCGACACCCAGCGCATGATCTCGGATCTGGCGAACGGCGAGATCTGCCTGGCCGTCGGCTACAACGGCGACATCCTGCAGGCGCGCGACCGCGCCGAGGAGAACAAGACGGGCGCCGAGATCAAGTACAGCATCCCGAAGGAAGGCACGATCATCTGGTTCGACAGCTATCT
>DASZSS010000491.1:0-25311 GCA_035548535.1 Steroidobacteraceae bacterium | reverse complement strand
GGTTGCGCACATCAGGCATGCCACAAGGGCGGTCGCCACGCGTGAGTAGCGTGAGGTAATCATTTGCACTCCTTGTAAACGGGGGATGCGCGGCCTCTCCCGGCACGAAGAATCACCCCCAGGAGAGTCAGTCCCTTGACTCCCGCGGGGGCGAGTGACGGTTGCTTCGCGAAGGGCAAGCTAGTCGGTTCGCGCGACTACTTGTTCTTTGCGGCGGCGCCCTTCGGCGGCGGAGGGTCGCTCGCCGTCAAGCTTCGCACCACGCAGCGTCCCCAGCCGGGCACCACGATGGCGCTGAAGCCATCGAAGGTGTCCGCCGGCCGCGCATCGATGCCGATGCGCGTCGCGAAATCGAGTCCGGTGCATGGCCCCTGTAGCGTGGCGTAGTACCACTTGTGACGGATGTCCTCGATCCACAGGCCCTTGTCCCCATCCGCCTTCCAGTCGTAGATGCTGCCGAAGTTAACGAACGGGATCGACTCTTCGAGAGCGGGTGCGTTCCCTGCGGCCAACGCCGCACCAAGGGGGCACAGTGTGATGGCGGCCGCGGTGACCGCTTCGATCGAGACTGTTCCGCCATGCAGCTGTGCGACTTCGCGCACGATCGGAAGCCCTAGGCCGCTGCCCATGCCGCGCGCATTACTACCGCGGTGAAACCGCTCCATTACGAGTTCCCGTTCATCGGGTGGAATACCGACTCCGGTGTCGACCACTCGCAGGAACGGCGCGCCTGCCTTCAGGCCGCACTGAACGGTCACGCTTCCACCCACGGGCGTATGAGCAATTGCATTGTCGACAAGATTGCCGAGTGCCTCGTGAAGCAGCCAGCCCACACCGTTGACGGCCGCAGGCTCGATTTGCGCGCCGAGGTCGATGCGTGCGCGGTCCGCCGCCGCGAGGCGCTCCTCGACGACGACCTCGATGAGGCCGGGGAGATCGACGGGTGCGAGCTCGAACTGGGGATTCGCGGCTTGATCCGAACGCGCCAGCGTGAGCAGTTGCTGAGTCGTGTGCGCGAGTCGCTGGGCGCCCCCGAGCACGGCCGCCAGTTGTCCGCGTCGCGGCGGGTTCACCTCGTTGCCGGTCATCAGCCCGAGCTGCGCCGAGATGCCGGCGAGCGGCGTGCACAGCTGATGCGCTGCGCTTTCGAGGAAGCGCCGTTGCGCTTCACCCGTGATCGCACCGAGCAACTGGATGCGGATCGCCGGCACTAACAGCAGGACCAGCAGCCGCCGAGGTATCGAAGGGGCGGTGTCAGGATTGGCTCTCGCCGGCGTGCTCATCGATGCGGTACCCCATGCCCCGCACCGCACGGATCGGCGCAGCTTCGCCCAACTTCGCGCGCAGTCGCGAGACGTAGACTTCAATAGCGTTGGGCGTGATCGCCTCATCCCAACCGGAGATGGCGCTCATCAGCTTCTCTTTTGTGGAGCTCGATCAGCCACTGGGTGACGCACTGGATCATGTCGCGCAGCAGATCCCCGTCGGCTCCTTTCTCGGCGAGCTCGGCCAGTGCGATATTGGTCTTGGTGGTCACCGTCGTTTACGTCGCGGCGCGCCGTATCGGCAAGACGGCCGCACGCTCGCATACGTAGGTTCCACAGGCGCTGGGGAGTTCGACAGCCGTTATCGTTCCAGGCTATGAACGGGCTCAAACTACGCGGAACGTGGCATGTATTGGCATTCGCCACGGCAGCGACGCTGCTTCAATCGTGCGCCACGAGTCCGATCTCGTGGATGAAGCCGGATGCCGATCCGAAAGCGTCGGCAGGTGAGCTTGACGATTGCCGCAGGCTGGCACTCGATGAGATGTGGCGCATGAGCTGGGAGCGAATGTGGCCGCCTGCGTTCTACAATCCACTGTTCATGCCGCCCATGTACGCGGCCGCGCAGCCTTTTTGGCTCGGCGGAAGCGGACGCGAGCTCGAGCAGAACCTGGTTGACTTCTGCATGTACTCGAAGGGTTATCGGCCCTCCCGCGTGGTCCCCAACGACTGAAGGGGAGATCGGCTACGGCGCGAGAGCGAGTGTGCTACGGCGAACTGAAGTTGCACGGTGGTGTAGTGAAGCCTAACGGAGGTGCGGACTATGGACATCACTGCAGCGATCTCTGGGCGGCGTTCGACCCGCGAGTACACGGAGCAGACGCTCGACGAGCAGACTATCCGTCTCCTGATCCACGCGGCGACGCTCGCGCCCAGCGCGGTGAATCAGCAGCCTTGGACGTTCACGGTAGTTCAGAGTCAGGACGTGCTGGACCGGCTGTCTCGAGATGCCAAGGCACATATGCTGGCCACAATGTCCGCTGACTTGGGCGGGGGTGGGCACGCCGAGCATTTTCGGTCCATCCTCAGCGATCCGGCGTTTCAGATCTTCTACCACGCCCCCGCGCTGATACTGATATCCGGCAATGCCGCCGGCTCGTGGATTACCGAGGATTGTGCGCTTGCAGCGGAGAATCTGATGCTCATGGCCCACGCGCTTGGCCTCGGGACGTGTTGGATTGGGTTTGCCCAGAACTACTTGAATACGTTGGCCGGTAAACGGCAGCTCGGCCTCCCCGAGTCTTGGGTGCCGGTCGCGCCCCTGATTGTCGGATTTCCGAAGACGTCTCCTCCCGCGGTGCCACGCAAGGACCCGGAGATTCGCTGGGTGAACTGATTTGCATCGCACTCGGTCGCTCGCGCTACGCTGATCGGGCCATGCCCGGGTGTCGCCTGACGCCTTCTTCGATCTATTTTCGCGTGCACTCCGTCGGCCGTGAGTATGGCCGCGACGATGTAATCCTAGATGCACGATGCTCATCGGTCTGCGCGTTCGCTGGATCGCGCGTGGACGGTGAATGTGCTCTCACGGTGCGTTCTCCGCGAGCGACTCAGCCGCGCAGTTCGCCGCTCTTGCGGCCGCAACGGTTTCTACTGATGGCGGCGGGCGTGCATGCGCATAGCATGTTCAACAGTGTGTTGCGTTTGAAACTCTGCCGCCCGGTCTTGAAACACGCTGGCAGTTCTTCGCGCGGAGTATTCATCCTTGGCATTTGCGCGTGCTCGATCTGATGAGTTGAGGGCGTGCAAATGACGATTCGGACTGAACGCTTAAGATTGCTTTGGAGGCCGAGAACGACGCCGCGAATGAACGTCGCGCCGAGGCCGCTCAGGAAACGATAGAGCAACGCGACGTACAGGCACAGCTGAACGCGAAATCTGGTGAGTATCGATGCGCCACGACGGCGTGTCTTGACGCTCGCGGTTACACGGTGAAGTGAAAGGAGAGCACAGGTGAACAGGGTGCAGCAAAGGAGAATGATCGCCCTCGCCGTGGCGGTGTTGGCGATCGGTGCGAACGCGGCATGGGCTGCCAGGCACGACGAGGCGCGACGCGAACATGCGGTCGCCGTCGATGCGCGGTTCGGGCACAACCGCGAGTACCCGGTACGGGGCTCGTACATGGGTGCGTTGCCTCGTGGCGCGGTGATGCAGCGATTCGGCGGTGTGCCGTACTACTTCCATGGTGGTGCGTGGTACCGCGGGAGCGGCACGCGTTTCGTCGTCGTGGCCCCGCCGATCGGGCTGTTCGTGCCGTTCCTGCCGCCGTTCTACACGACGGTCTGGTTCGGAGGTGTTCCGTACTACTACGCGAACGACACCTACTATCTGTGGAACGCGCAGCAGAACGGCTACGTCGTCACGGCCCCTCCGGCGGATACGAGTACCGGCACGACACAGGCGCCGGGGGCCACTCAGGCCTTCGTGTATCCAAAGAACGGTCAGAGCGAGGAGCAGACCGCGAAGGATCGCTACGAGTGTTACACGTGGGCGCGAAGCCAGACGGGATTCGATCCCGCTGCGCCCGCCACCACGGGGAACGCCGAGCAGGCAGCAAAGAGCGACGAGTACGGGCGAGCCAACGCGGCGTGCCTCGAAGGTCGCGGCTATACGGTTCGATGATCCTAAACGCAGAGGAGCGTGTCATGAAGGTTCATACGTTCCTGCCGGCGATCGTGCTCGCGCTAGGCGCCACCCATGCGAGCGCGGATGCGCCGAAGCACGCCGAGATTCCGTTTGCGAACATGGGCGCAATTCGCGATTGGCAAGCTGACGGCGATCAGGCCCTGTACGTGCAGGGTCGCAACCAGCAGTGGTATCACGCGGAGCTCATGGGACCTTGCATGGAGCTCCCGTTCGCGGAGCGAATTGGCTTCGTGGTCGAGCCGAGCGGCGATTTCGACCGCTGGTCGTCGATCGTCGTGCGCGGGCAGCAGTGCGTGCTCACGTCGTTCACCGAGAGCGGGCCGCCGCCCTAGAAGAAGGGCAAGGGCGCGCCGCCTGCGCAGCAGAAGAAGCCCTGAAGACGTTCTGCATGGGCGAAGGAAGTCGTTGTGGATCAATTCCATACGTTCGGAACCCCTCCCGGTGCGGCTGAGTCCACGGGCGCGCCGGCGGCTCCGCGCAAGCTGCTTCGCTGGTGGCGAGCGCAGCGCACGAGGGTCGTCGCGGTTGCAGCGGTGGTGCTTCTGCTCGCGTCTGGGCTAGTTTGGTGGCGTCTCGAGGCACCGCCGGCCGTAAGTTTCGCGACGGCACCAGTGACTCGCGGCTCGGTGGCGCCGTACGTGACGGCAAGCGGAACCGTCAATCCCGTCGTCACGGTGCAGGTCGGCACCTACGTGTCCGGCGTAATTCAGGATCTGCTCTGTGACTTCAACACCCGTGTCACCAAGGGGCAGCTCTGCGCGAGGATCGATCCGCGTCCGTATCAGACCGTGGTCGATCAGGACAACGCGATGCTCGCGACCGCGCGCGCGCAGCTCGCCAAGGACGAAGCGAACCTGCAGTTCTCGCAGGTGATCTACGACCGAGATCGCGGGTTGCTCGAGCGCGGGATCATTTCTCAGGAAACGCTGGATGCCGCGGAAAACGCGCTGCAGCAGGCCCGCTCCCAGGTGGCGCTCGACAAGGCGACGGTCAGCCAGCGCGAAGCCGAGCTCGCGGCCGCGAAGGTCAACATCGACTATACGAACATCGTCTCGCCCGTCGACGGAACCGTCGTGTCGCGCAACGTGACGCAGGGGCAGACCGTCGCGGCCAGCTTCCAGACGCCGACCCTGTTCGTCATCGCGCGCGACCTCACGAAGATGCAGGTGGACGCCAACGTCAGCGAATCGGACATCGGCGCGATGGACGCCGGTGACGAGGCCACCTTCACCGTAGAAGCGTTTCCGAATCGCACGTTCCACGGTCGCGTCGTGCAGGTGCGGCAGTCGCCCCAGTCCGTGCAGAACGTAGTGACCTACGACGTGGTCATCGAAGCCGCGAATGCGGAGCTGTTGCTGAAGCCGGGCATGACGGCCGCCGTGCGTATCGTGAGCGCGAGGCACGACGATGTCCTGCTCGTACCGGCGCAGGCACTGCGCTATGCGCCGGCGAGCGCACGATCGCGGGCCGCGGGGGTGACGCAAGTCTGGATGCTTCGCGACGGCACGCCGACACCCGTGCCCGTCACCACGGGGCTTGCGGACGACACTCACGTCGAGATCGTGGACGGCGGTGTCCAGCCTGGTGACCAGGTGATCGTCTCGGAGCGCGTGGTACGCGACGCGGCGGCCGGGCCTGCCACTGGGCAGGCCGTGCCGCGAGCGCCGCGGCTCTGACGCCGGGTGTGGCCATGTCCGAAGTCGTCATGGAGACCCGATCGCTGACCCGCACCTACCACGTGGGCGACGTGGACGTGCATGCATTGCGTGGAATCGATCTGCGCATCGAACGCGGCGAGTTCGTCGCCATCATGGGAGCATCCGGCTCGGGTAAGTCGACGCTGATGGCGATTCTGGGCTGTCTCGACCGTCCCACGAGCGGACAGTATTGGCTAGACGGCGTGAACGTCGCGACGCTCGGCGAGCCGGAGCTCGCGAGGTTGCGCAGCGAGCGGCTCGGGTTCGTCTTTCAGAGCTTCAACTTGTTGCCACGCACGCCCGCGATCGAGAACGTCGCCCTGCCGCTCTTCTACAGCAGTACCGGACCTGCGAGCGTGGGCGAGCGGCGCGATCGGGCTCGCGCCACCCTGCGTCTCATGGGGCTGGCGGACCGCGAGAAGAACACTCCCGGCCAGCTGTCGGGCGGACAGCAGCAACGCGTGGCCATTGCGCGCGCGCTCATCAACGAGCCGGCGGTTCTGCTGGCCGATGAGCCGACCGGCAATCTCGACACACGCAATTCTCACGAGATCATGCAAGCGCTGGTCGCGCTCAATCGCGAACGTCACGTGACGATCGTGGTCGTGACGCACGAGCAGGACATTGCCTCGTATACGGACCGCACGATCACGATGCGCGACGGCGCGATCATCTCGGACCAGCGGCGCGAGGCGCCGGATCGCGCCGCCGTCCTCGATACGCCGGCGGGCGCAGCGCCGTCAACGAAGGCTGCCACGACCGCCGCGACGAGCGCCGTGAAGACCACCGCCTCCGCGTGGGCATTCGCACGCATGATCCTGGGCTCCGCGGCGCAGGCAATCGGTCGCAACAAGATGCGCTCGGGTCTCACGATGCTCGGCGTGTTCATCGGTGTCGCCGCACTCATCGCGATGGTCGCTGTAGGGCAGGGTGCGAACGAATCGGTCAAACAGCAGATCCAGAGTCTCGGCACGAACATGCTGGTTGTGCTGCCCGGCGCCGTCACGAGTGGTGGTGTGCGTGGTGGCTTCGGCAGCGCTTCCACGCTCACTGTGGCGGACGCGGAAGCGCTGCGGCGCGAGTGTTTTGCCGTCGGGCAGGTAGGCTACATCATTCGGCAGAACGGGCAGGCTCAGTACGGCAACCAGAACTGGACGACGAGCGTCCAGGGGGTGACGGCGAGCTACGCGGACATCACCAACTGGCACATCGCCGAAGGCCGCGCGCTCAACTCGGAGGACGTGGACGGCGCGACGATGGTGGCGGTCATCGGTCAGACGGTGTACCGGCAGCTATTCGCGGAAGGCGAAGGTGCGGTCGGCGCCACGATCTTCGTGAAGGGTGTGCCGCTGCGAATCGTCGGCCTGTACCAGGCCAAGGGCCAGTCTTCGACCGGGCAGGACCAGGACGATCTGATCACGATTCCGTTCAGTACGGCCGAACGCAAGGTGCTCGGCGTGGCGGCGCCGAGCCAGGCTCAGGCCGTGGCCTCGGCGTACCCCCCGCCGCCCAATCCGTTCGGATTGCAGCCGCGGCTCACGGGCTTCGTCAACATGATCTACGTGCAGGCTGCAAGCACAGCGCTGATGGACCAGGCGATCGAGCAGGTCACGCACACGCTGCGTGTTCGTCATCGAATCAGACCGGACGACACCCCGAACTTCAACGTGCGCAATCTGAGTCAGATCGCGAGTGCCGCCGAGGGCAGCAGTCGCGTCATGGCGCTGCTGCTCGCGACGGTCGCTTCGATCTCGCTCGTGGTCGGAGGCATCGGCATCATGAACATCTTGCTGGTCTCCGTCACGGAGCGCACGCGCGAGATCGGCCTGCGCATGGCGCTCGGCGCGCGCCGCCTGCATGTGCTGCTTCAATTTCTCGCCGAGGCCGTGTTCCTCAGCGTCACCGGCGGGCTGATCGGTATCGTTGTCGGCATCGTCTCTTCGGAGATCGTCTCGGCGATAGCGCACTGGCCCATCCTGATTTCCGCTGCGGCGATCGTCGGCGGTTTCCTCTTCTCGGCTGCCGTGGGCGTCTTCTTTGGCTTCTACCCCGCACGCAAGGCCGCGGCGCTCGATCCGATCGAAGCGTTGCGTTACGAATGATGGAGCGCGTCGCCGTGAAACTGGTTCTCGTGCTCCCGCTCGTGGTCGCGGCGGGCTGCGCCGTTGGCCCGGGCTATGAGCGCCAGGCCCCACCGCAAGAGACCCGGTATCTCGCGGCGCCTGCGGCCCTGCCCAGCGCGGGACCTTCCGATGTTTCGCAACGTATCGCGGGGAGCGGGGTTGTCCCGGAGTCGTGGTGGCAGGGGTTTGGCTCAGCGCCGCTCGACGATCTCGTGAATCGCGCGCTCACGAAGAGCCCCACGCTCGAAACGGCACGCGCCACACTGGCCGCAGCAAAGGAAGCCGTGGTCACGGCACGCGGAGCGCTCGTTCCGCAGATCGACGTCGGTGCCACGGCGTCGCGCAACAAGGGATCGGCCCAACTCTCCGCAAGCTCCGGGGCGACAAGCGTCTTCAGCGTCGGACCGAACGTGAGTTTTCCGTTGGACGTCTTTCGCGGGCTTCGGCGCCGGGTGGAGCAAGTCTCCGCGCAAGCGGACGTGCAACGTGCCGCACTCGGCGCAGCGTACCTTTCGCTCAGCGGCAATGTCGTGACGCAAGCCATCAACGTGGCGTCGGCTGCGGAACAGCTCTCCGCAGTGGCGGAGATCATCGCGATCGACGAGCGCAATCTCGAGCTGACGAAGCTCGCTGCGGCCGCTGGCAAGTCCGCGCAGCTCGATGTGTTGATCGCCACGAGCCAGCTCGCAAGCGACGGCACGCTGCTGCCGCCCCTTCGGCAAGCTCACGACGCGGCATGGCATGCGTTGAGCGTGCTGACCGGTGAAGCACCGGGTGCTGAGACGCCCCCCGAGTTTCGGCTCGGTGAACTCACGTTGCCTGGCGAGTTGCCGCTGGTGCTCCCGGCGGAGCTCGTGCGCAGCCGGCCCGACATCGTGGCGGCCGAAGCGCAGCTGCATGCCGCGAACGCGGGCATCGGTATCGCCACGGCGCAGCTCTATCCCGCTTTCACGATCAGTGGCTCCTGGAACCGCGAAGCGATTCGCGGTGCCGGCCTCTTCGATACGACCGCGAACCTTTGGAATATCGCGGCCGGCCTGACCGCCCCGATCTTCCACGGCGGCGCGCTCCGCGCCCAGCGTCGCGCAGCCGTCGACACCTACGCCGCCGACCTCGGCACCTATCGTGAGACGGTGTTGCAGGCGTTTGGGCAGGTCGCCGACGTGCTGGCGGCGCTCGGGCACGACGCCGAGGCGATCGCAGCGCAGCGCGTCGCACGCGATGCGTCCCAGGCGTCGCTCGAGCTGACTCAGCAGGGCTATCAGGCGGGCTTCGCGAGCCTCGTGCAGGTGCTGGACGCCCAGCGCCTGTTCCAGCAGGCGCGACTCGGATACGCTCGTGCGCAGGCCCAGCGCTATCTCGATACCGTGCAGCTCTATGTCGCGATGGGTGGCGGGACGCGCGTCGAATGACTCGGACCCACACACAGACGCTCGTGATCGTCGCAGCGCTTGCGGTCGCGGGCGTTGCGGGCGCCACATGGCTCACGCTGCACGGCAGCTCGACGTCGAATGCGACGAGCCTCGAGTTCTCCGGCAACATCGAGGCCCACGAGAGCGTCCTCAGCTTCAAGCTCTTGCAGTCGAGAATCGTGGAGCTGCCGTTCGACGAGGGGCAATGGGTCAAGCGCGGCACGCTGATCGCCAAGGTCGACGACGCCGACTATCGCCAGCAGGTGGCGATTGCGGGTGCGGCGGCCGCAGTCCAGCAGCGGCAGATCGAAACGGCGGAGCGCAACCTGCTCGCCGCGCAGAAGGTCATCGAAAGCGACCTGGCGGAGCTCGACTACAAACGGCTCGACGCCGCCCGCATCGAAGGGCTGCTGTCCTCCGGCTTCGTGTCGACGGATGCCCGCGACCTCGCAGTGGCGGGCCTGAAGCAGGCGCAGGCCGTGACGGAGCGTGACCGTGCGGCGGCCGAGGCGGCCCGCAAGAGCGTCGAGCTCGCGAAAGCAAGCCTGCACAGCGCCGAAGAGGCGCTGAAACTGAGCGAGATCCAGGCGGGGTACGCCGCGCTCACCGCGCCGTTCGACGGCGTGATCCTCGTCCGCCAGGCCGAGCTCGGCGAGGTGGTGAGCCCCGGCACGCCGATCGTGACACTGGCGGACATCGACCACGTCTGGCTGCGCGCGTACGTGAACGAGCCCGATATCGGGCGCGTGCGCCTGGGTCAGCGCGCGATCGTGACCACCGACACGTTCCCCGGCAAGCGCTACGAGGGGCGCGTGTCTTTCATCGCGGAGAAAGCGGAGTTCACGCCGAAGACCGTGGAGACTCACGCCGAGCGGGTGACGCTCGTCTATCGGATCCGCGTCGACGTGGCCAACCCGGACCGCGAGCTCGTGCCGGGCATGCCCGCGGACGCGCGGATCGATGTGGCCACGCGGCCATGATGCGGGCCGAGAGCGATCCTGCCATCGCCGTGGCCGGGTTGACCAAGCGATTCGGCCCCGAGGCGGCGATCGAGGACGTGACGTTCGACGTGAAGTCGGGCGAAATCTTCGGCCTGATCGGGCCGGACGGGGCGGGCAAGACCACGATCCTGCGGCTGATCTCTGGCGTGATGGCGCCGGATGCCGGCGCGGTGATCGTCGCCGGTGCCGACGTCGTGGCGCAACCGGAGAGCGTGCGCGATCGTGTCAGCTACATGCCCCAGCGCTTTGGGCTGTACGAGGATTTGACGGTCGACGAGAACATCCGCTTCTTCGCGGAGGTGTTCGCGGTGCCAGGACGAACGCGGGAGGAGCGCGCGGCGCGGCTGCTAAGCGCCTCCGGCATGATGGCCTTTCGCAAGCGGCTCGCGGGGCAGCTCTCCGGCGGCATGAAGCAGAAGCTCGGGCTTGCCTGCGCTCTCGTGCACGCGCCCCGCATCGTGCTACTGGATGAGCCAACGACGGGCGTCGATCCGGTGTCGCGTCGGGAGTTCTGGGAGATTCTCTACGGCCTGCGATCGCAAGGCGTGACGATGCTTATTTCCACGGCCTATTTCGACGAGGCCGAGCGTTGCGATAGGCTCGCGCTGCTGGACTCGGGCCGGCTGAGATATTGCGAGAGCCCCTCGAGCTTGCGAGCCCGCATGCCCGGCGCGCTGCTGGAGGTGCAAACCGCCGACGCGCACGCGGCGCGCGCGGTGGTCGCCGGTCTGTCCGGAGTTGTTAGCGTGCTGATGGTCGGCGAAGGTCTGCACGTGCACGCGGACGACGCAGCCGCGGGCCCGAGGATCGCGCAGGCACTCGATGCGCGCCAAGTGGCGCACGGGGACATTCACCAAGTCACGCCGGGCGTCGAGGATCTCTACGTCGCTTTGCTCGGCAGCGACGCGTCGCGTGGTGAGGCGTCTCCATGAACGCGGCGTTACCCGACGCCGGCGCCGCGATCCAGGTCCAACACCTCTGCAAGCGCTTTGGCAACTTCTCGGCCGTCAGCGACGTGTCGTTCGATGTGCGGCCGGGGGAGATTCTCGGTTTTCTGGGGCCGAATGGCGCGGGCAAATCCACGATCATCCGCATGCTATGCGGGCTCCTGCGGCCGAGCTCCGGCCGCGTGCTAGTCGCGGGCGTCGACGTAGTGCGGAAACCAGAGTCAGTGCGGCGTCAGATCGGCTACATGTCGCAGAAGTTCTCGCTGTATCAGGATCTCACGGTCGAGGAGAACCTGCGGTTCTTCGGGGGCGTCTACGGCGTGCGGAACGCCAAACTGCAGGAACGGGTTCGCTTCGCGCTCGACATGGCGGGTCTCGGTGGCCGAGCCGGATCGCTCGTGAGCGAGCTCGCGAGCGGCTGGAAGCAACGCCTCGCGCTCGGCAGCGCAATCCTCCACGAACCGAAGGTCCTGTTCCTCGATGAGCCGACGTCGGGCGTGGACCCGATCTCGCGCCGGCGGTTCTGGGATCTCATCCACGACCTGTCGGCGGCCGCGGTGACTGTGATCGTGTCGACGCACCACATGGACGAGGCAGCATACTGCAACCGCATCGCGCTGATCGATCGGGGGCGGTTGATCGCGCTTGGCAGCCCGAAACAGCTGCGCGAGCGCGCGCTCAGCGGTCAGTTGCTCAGGGTCGAGTGCGGGGCGCCCGCGGCGGCGCAGGCGGCACTGAAGAGCTACGGCGCGGCGAGAGACGTCGCGATATTCGGCAGCACCCTGCACGTGCTGGTCGATGATGCGGCGGTGCGCGCGGCGCCCCTCGAGGAGTTCCTCCGCAGCCACGGACTGCCGGAAGCCCGCGCGTTGCCGATCGACCCGACGCTCGAGGACGCGTTCGTGGAGCTCGTTCGCGAGGAAAGTGCCATCGTCGAGGCTTCCGCATGAAGCCCCGCAGGGTTGCAGCCATCGCCGTGAAGGAGCTGCTGCAGGTCTGGCGCGACCCCCGCAGCCTGCTCATGGCGCTGCTGATGCCCCTGATGCAGATGCTGCTGCTCGGTTATGGCATGAACCTGGACATCAAGCACGTGCCCACCTGCCTGCTCGACCTCGAAAGCAGCCAGTTCAGCGACAGTCTTGCAGCGCGCTTTCGCTCGTCGGAGTACTTCGAGATCGTTGGCGGACTGGCGAGCCAGCGGGACATTCCAGCCGCGATGGATCACAGCGTCTGCCGTATGGCGCTCGTGATCCCGGTGGACTTCTCGCGGCAACTGAATGGCGCCGGACACGCGTCGGTGCAGGCCATTCTCGACGCAACGGACGACAACAGCGCGTCTCTGGCCGCCGCATATGCGAATGCGGTGGTCAGCGGTTTCTCCGCCGACGTGCAGATGGATACGGCACGTCGCTACGGATCTGTGGTTCTGAACCCGCCTGTGCAGACCCAATCGCGCGTGTGGTTTAACGAGGACCTGGCCAGTCGCAACTTCATCATCCCCGGCGTAGTGGCACTCATCCTCGCGCTCGTCGGCGCTCAGCTAAGCTCGCTGACCGTGGCACGCGAATGGGAGCGCGGCACCATGGAGATGCTGCTCGCCACGCCGGTCACGCGCATGGAGCTCATGATCGGGAAGCTTGCGCCGTATTTCCTCATCGGCCTGCTCGACGCGGTGTTCTGCCTCGCGTTTGCCCTGCTGTGGTTCGGCGTGCCGTTTCGCGGTTCCGTGCTGACGCTGCTCTTCACCACGTCGCTCTTCCTGGTCGTCGTGCTCGGCATCGGCTACTTCCTCTCGGTCTCCGTGCGTAGCCAGGTCGGGGCAAGCCAGCTCGCGCTGCTGCTCACGATCATGCCCATCTCGCTGCTGTCGGGATACGCCTTCGCAATCGACCAGATGCCGCCGGTGATCCAGGGCATCACCTACGTCGTGTATGCGCGCTACTTCGTCACGATCCTGAAAGCCCTGTTCCTGAAGGGCAGTGGCGCGCTGGCGCTCTGGGCGCCGATACTCGGGCTCGTGATCTACGCGGTGGCCGTGCTCACTCTGGCCGCGCGGTCGTTTCGCAGGCAGCTGGGCTGACTTGCAATGCTGGGCCGCATCCTTCAGATCGTGTCGAAGGAGTTCATCGAGCTGCGTCGGGACAAGTGGGCGCGCTTTCGTCTGCTCGTGCCGCCGATCATCCAGGTGCTCGTTTTCGGCTATGCCGCGACGTTCGAGGTATTCGGCGTGTCGACGACGATTCTCGACCTGGACCACACTCAGGAGAGCCGCGAGCTCATCGCGGCGTTTACGAACAGCAGTCACTTCAAGATACGGGAAGTGGCTGGCAGCCAGCGCGAGGTCCAGGCATCCATCGACGAGAGCAGAGCGCAGCTGGCACTCGTCGTGCACGCGGGGTTCGCGAACCTGCTGCGCAAGGGGCAATCCGCACCTCTGCAGGTCCTCGTGGATGGCACCAACTCGAATACGGCGCTGATCGCGCTGGGCTATGCCAACGAGATCGTGGCCGCCTATTCGGACAGGGTGGCGTTGGATCTCATGTACCGTACTCGGCCGAGCGCGATCGCGAAGCAGGTGCAGGTCTCGCTCGACGAACGCCCCTGGTACAACACGAGTTTCAACAGCCGCTGGTTCTTCGTGCCCGGTGTCGTCGCGACGCTGACGTTGGTGATGGTCGTGAATCTGACGGCGTTCGCGATCGTGCGCGAGCGCGAAGCCGGTACTCTCGAACAGCTCATGGTGACCCCGGTCCGGCCATTCGACTTGATCGTGGGCAAGACCATTCCGTTCTTCATCATCGGGCTCACGCTCGTTACCGTCATCACGCTCGTGGGCACGCTTTGGTTCCGTATCCCGTTCCGGGGGAGTCCTCTCGTGCTTCTGCTTGGAACCTCGGTCTACCTGCTCAGCACGCTTGCGCTCGGGCTCGCGATCTCCACCATTTGCAAGACGCAGCAGCAGGCGTTCGCCACGAACTTTTTCGTCGTCAATCCGCTCTTCACGCTGTCGGGCTTCAGTTTTCCAATCAGCAGCATGCCCGACGTGTTGCAGTGGCTCACCTGGCTCGATCCGGTGCGCTACTTTCTGGTGATCATCCGCGGCACGTTCCTGAAGGGCGTCGGCGTGTCCGTGCTCTGGCCACAGCTTCTCGCCCTTCTCGTGCTCGGCGCTGCGTTGATGTCGCTGGCCGTGTTGCGGTTCCGCAAGTCGCTGGACTGATTCACGCTGAGGCGTGTACGCCTTTCCGTGATTCGGCCACGCCAGTGCCGCAGCACCACCAGGCGCGTGCCCACCGCCGAAGTCGGCGCCCGTCAGCCGGTGCGTCGAACATCAGCAAGGACGGTTGCGATCGCGGCCGCTGCTCGGAGCACGGGAGAGGTGTGAGCCGCGCCGAATACTCCGAGGACCCGGGCAGCCGGGGACGAGCGAGCGATGCGAAGGGAACGCACATCACGGATCTGGTCCGCCACGAAGCGGCGGTACGACGCCCGCGCATTGCTCGGCCTGACGGTCACCCGCCTGACAATCCTCATTCCCATCTTCCGAGACAGGGTCTGCAGAACGTCGGGCGTAAGGGCGAATGGAGGGCGGCGCCGGGAGCGAACGCCAGCCGATGGAGCCGTGCGGCTATCGCCCGATCGAGCCGCCGCAAGAGGCCGATGGCGGACCTCAATCGTTGGACCCACAAGGCCACAACCACAACTACGATGCGCAGCCAGGCTATAGCGTGGGCCGCCACCACGAGCCCTGCTTTTCGACCACTTCGTCACCTACATTGCCGGCCCCGGAGTTGCCAAGCTCAGCCGGGGTTAGACTCTAAACCGCCTTGCTACTCAACAGCGGGGAGACGTCGGAAGGGTCACAGCGTTCGTCCATTTCCTGACAGAGTGACGTCTCTGATGGGTAACTCCGTTTGAACGGATCCCCCGTCGGCGCTGAGTCACGCCATGCGTTCGTGTGAGGTCGACGGGAAGTCGAGCGAGTAGATGACCTGGTGGATGTCGTCGCGATCCGGATGCTGGGTGAATCCCGCGTCGCGTGCGAGGTTACGCATTCGGTGGTTGTCGATCGCGTCGATCGAGTACAGACGCCGGACGCCATGCGCGCGCGCGTAGTCGATCAGATGGCGCAGCAGGCTCGTGCCGAGCCCTTGATGCTGCCAGGCGTCGGCGACCGCAACTGAGATCTCGGCGCCCTTGATCGAGTCGGCTCCGGCGTAACGGCAGACGCCAACCTGCTCGCGCGCCTCGCCCGTTTCGCGATCCAGGCCGAGCGCGATGTAGGCCATGTCGTGAGCGTAGTCGGGATCACAAAGCCGGCGGAGCGCCGTCTTGGTCAATTGTGCGACGCCGCCGAGAAAGAGATAGTGCTTGCTGGGTGGCGATAGCTTTTCGATGAACTCCGCATTACGCGCGACGTCGTTCGGTCGAATCGGACGTATCAGCACGTGCCGGCCATCCCGCAGTGTTTCCAGCCAGCGTTCCTGTGCCTCGAGGTCGAGCGGCGGCGCCACGACCTCGGAACAGAGGCTGTAGCGGCAGAGGACTTCGAGCAGCCCCTCACCGGCGATGACGGTCGGATCGTACTCGATGGTCAGAGAGTGATCACCGGGCCCGTCCAGGACCGCGGTGATGCCGCGCTCCGCGAGCAGGCCGCGCCGGATGCGGCCGCGGTCGACGGGGCCGAAGTCTTCGAGCAACGTGGCTTCAATGATTTTCACGGGCCCGTTCCGTCACGTGGTCAGGTCGCCCTCTTGAGGCCGTGCTGTTCGTGCGACCGCTAATGTTGCATCTTCTGGCCGAGGCGCCGAGCGGTCTCGCTGATTTCGTTCCAGATCTTCTGCGCGCGCTGCCACGCTTCTTGGCCGACGTGCTCGCCACGGACGCGAATCTCATCGAGCTTCGGTTTCAATTCGCTGCGCAACGTGACCAGGGTCTCGAGCTCCTGCTGCCATTCGGCGCGTGCCTGCGTTGCGAGTTTGCTGGACTTCTTCTTGAGCGATGTGAGTTGCGTGTTGATGACCACGAGCCCTTCGTCGAGCTTTTCGACGAAGTGCTCGATCTCTTGTTTGCGCAATCGTCGATCGACTTCCGATTCCGCCTCGAGCCAGTCGCCGAGTTCGCCCCCGCCACTGAACCCGCGTTTCTCGGCCCTGAAGTAGGCCGCTTCTGCGATCATCTGCCGGCGTTGCGTCGGGCTGGTGGCTTTGGATGTGGGCATTGGCCTTTCCTTCCAGCGTGGTTTGTTGGTCCTCTACATGTATTCTCAGGCCAGTATCTCCCTGACCGACATTAGTAGAAGCGCGTACGCCATGTCGAATGACCGGGAACGCCCCCGACATGCTCTGTCCAGTGCGTCGACCGACGGTGCGTCGCCCCCGCGTGAGCCGACGCTTGATGTGGAAACGGCCGGCTGCGTACGCCAGCGTACTGAGACGATTCGCGCGTTTGGGGCATGATTGCGCCGAGGCCACGGCTCCCATGTGTTCGGTGTCTCGCGGCCCATCTCCGCCACTGCGAGTCGACGTGACGAGCCGCCCGGCGGCACGCGGTGGTTCAGAAACGGGAGACCCCATCAACCCTCCACAGCAACTTCGCGATCTCGGGCAAAGTCTCTCGCTCGACCACATCACACGCGGGCTTCGCGAGAACGGCACGCCGGGTCCGCTACATCAGCGAATTCGGCGTGACCGGGCTGACGTCCAATCCGATGATCTTCGAGCATGCCTTCAGGACGGATGCCTTTTACGACGATGCCATTCGGGACAAGACCCGGGCGGAAAAATCGGGCGAGGAACTGTTTTTCGAACTCGTGTTGCAGGACCTCGGGCGGGCTGCAGACTCGTTCAGGCCGATCCACGAAGCCACCGACCGCATCGATGGTTGGGTATCGCTCGAGGTGTCGCCCTTGCTGGCGGACGATGCCGCGGGAACCGTCTCTGCCGCACGGCAACTGCACGCGTTATGTGGTCGGAAGAATCCGCAACCTATGTGCCCGAAAGCACACAGCCACGTCGATCCTTTCCGTCCCTCGCGTCCGTCGAAGCCGCGCGGCTATCTCGCCGGCGGCGCCTGGATCAGCACCAGAAACAGCCCGTCGGGATCGCGCACGATGCCCACCTTCAGCGTTGCGTTGGCGGTCGGCAGGTCGAGCGGCTTGCCGCCCGTCGAGATGAACGTGCCACCGGACTTCGTGAGCGCCGCGACGGCGTCGTCGATGCTCGAAACGCGCAGCTGCATCCGGGTCGAGCCGGGGTCTGCGAGGTTGGCGGGTTTGGCCGGCGCGTGCGCACCCTTCCACTCGATGAGCTCGAACGGCAGGCCCGAGCTCGGCACCGTGAGCCTCGCGAGCCGGTATTGCATGTCGTGCGGGAGCCCGAGCAGATCGAGCACGTTCGTGCCCCCGGCGTACGCCGGAAGCTCGCGGCCGCCGGCCAGCGCGAGCGTGTCGCGATACAGCGCGAGGGATCTCTCGAGATTGGCGACGGTGTGCCGCACGCGGACGCCGATGATGTTCGTGTGCGAGCCCGGGGCCGCCGGCGGCAACGTGCCGGGCTGCACGAGCTGCACGAAGTGGCCCGCCGGATCCTTGACGACGATCGCGCGGTTTTGCCCGCCCATGCCGACGGGCGCGCCGCCGGTCGTGACGACCTGCGCCCCGAGCTGCTTCACGCGCGCGAGCGGCGCGTCGATGTCGCGCATGGCAACCAGCAGCATCGTCGTGCCGGGGTCCTGAATGCGCCGCTCGACCGGTCGACCGCCGGCCTCGGAAATCTCGACGATCTCGACGCCGCCCGGCGTCGGCGGTGCGCGCCCGATCTGCTGCCTGAAGCGGGCGTCGGGCAGCCCGAACATGGCCCGGAGCGGCGGATTGTTGTCGAAATTCGTCACCTCGCCCTGCACGTCGAAACCCAATCCGTCGCGATAAAACGCGACGGCCTTCTCGAGGTCCGCGACGATCGGGCTGAAGAAGTTGCCCGAGCCAACGACGAGCCCGGTGGGTGCGGGGGCTGCGGGCGGGCCGCCTAAACCCGGTGCCTGCCCCTGCGCATGTGCGGTGCCTGCCTCCACGACCAGGGCGGCGAGGACGGACAGGCAAACGCGGCTGATCCTGGTCACCTTCGGCATGGCGCCCTCCCGGTTCGATCGGCGCGCCCGTGATGATGTTCGCGCCGCGGTTCGGGTTCAAGCGCGCTGGGGAGTGTGCTGCCCAGGCCGACGTAGGGTATCGTCTATTCCTCGAGCCCAACCGCGAGGTCCGCCGATGAAAACCGCTTATGCCGTAGCGACATTCGTGGCGCTGGTCGCCGTGCTGCACCTGTCGCCCGCGCCGCAAGTCTCCGCGGTCGCGACTGCCCATGCCGCCGGTTCGTGCCCGGCGTTCCTGAATCATGAGTACCGCAAGCTGCACTCGTCCGACAGCGTGAACCTCTGCACGCTCGTCGCGGGCAAACCGATGCTGATCGTGAACACGGCGAGCCACTGCGGTTTCACGCCGCAGTTCAAGGGATTGCAGGAGGCTTACGAGAAGTACAAGGACCGCGGTCTCGCGGTGGTCGGCTTCTCGTCGGATGACTTCAATCAGGAAGCGAAGGACGAGGCCGAAGCAGCCACGATGTGCTTCATCAACTACGGCGTGAAGTTCACGATGCTGGCTCCCCAGCATGTGAAGGGACCGGAGGCCAACGCGGTGTTCAAGGAGCTCGCGCGGCAGACCCAGGAGCCGCAGTGGAACTTCAACAAGTACCTCGTCACCGCCGACGGCAAGGTTACGCAATACTTCGGCAGCAGCGTGGAGCCGGAGTCGAAGCAGTTCAACGAGGCGGTCGAGAAGCTGCTGAAGTAGCCGCGCAGTCGGTTCGGCCGAGGTCGCCGCTGGAAGCGCCGTATGTGCGACGAGGAGCGTGCATGAATGTTCGCATCGGTCTGACCTTGTCTTTGCTCGCCGCCGTCCTGCCTGCGGCAGCTCTGGCGCACCATTCGACCGCCATGTTCGAGCCCGGACGGCGAATCGCGCTGAGCGGCACCGTCAGGGAATTCCAATGGACCAATCCGCATGCCTGGATCCAGGTCACCGTGCCCGGGGCCGACGGCAAGCCGGCCGAGTGGAGCTTCGAGTGCGGCAGTCCGAATACGCTCTCGCGTCTCGGCTGGAAGCCGTCGACGCTGCAGCCAGGAGACAAGGTTTCGATCGTCGCGAACCCGATGAAAGACGGCACCCACGCTGGCCTGATGTACACGGTGACGCTCGCGGACGGGCGCGTGCTCGGCCCCGGCGCTCCGAGCCCGGCGGCGCCCGCGCGATGAGCAGCACGCGCCGGCCGGTCGCGGTGAGCCGCATGCTTGCCGCGGTGCTGTCGATCTGGGCAGGCGCGGCGGCTGCGCAGTCGTTGCCGCGTGCGGCCGATCTTCCCGATTGGAGCGGAGCGTGGACCCGCTCGACGGGCGCGTTCTACGAATCGACGGCCGAGCAGGCCCTGGAGCCGCCGCCGCCCGCCGATTCGCCGCGCCGCACCCCTCCGTACACGCCGAAGTTCGCGGCGATCTATCGCGACAACCTGGCGCGCATCGCGGCCGACCGATTCCCGGATCCGATCTCGATCTGCGGCACGCCGGCCGGTTGGCCGCGGCTTCTCGCGCTGCCGGATGCGTACGAATTCGTCGTCCGGCCGGAGCAGACGTGGGTGCTCACGGAGAACGGGCCGAACGTGATGCGCATCTACACCGACGGTCGAAGTGATCCGGCGCCGGGGGACTACTGGGCCACGTACACGGGCTACAACCTCGGCCATTGGGAGAAGGACACGCTCGTCTTTCGCTCGCTCGGACTCAAGGGCGTGGGCTCGACGATTCTCGCGCGCAGCGGCCTCGTGATGAGCGACAAGCTCGAGACGACCACGCGAATTCGCCTGATCGCGCCGGATCGCTTGCTGGTCGTAACGGTGCTCACGGATGCCGAGGCGCTCACGCGGCCATGGTCCGTCGCGTTCACGTACACGCGACTGCCGCCCGGCAGCACCGTGTACGACTATGCGTGCGCCGAGAACAATCGCAACCCCATCACGAGCGATGGGCGAACCCTGACGCTCGATCCTGGTGGGCGAGTGATCGACAAGGTCGAGTGACGCAGGGGCGCCGGCCGCTCAGTGTCGCGCGCCGAGCTTCTGCTCCTGCTCGAGGACGGCCTTCATCTCGGCGTAGTAGCCGGGGATGCTGCCCGCCAGGAACGTCTGGGTGGAGGCGCTCCGGGCCCAGCCCAGGTCGTCGAGCTTCAGCCGCTTGCCAGCCTCTTCCACTGGCACGCCCTGGCGCACGAGCTCCTTCATGCGGTCGTTCATGATCTCGACGTTCTTCACGTACTGGCGGATCTCGTCCTTCGTGAGCAGCCGGCCGTGGCCCGGGATCGCCCAGTCGAAGTCGAGCTTCAGCAGGTCGTACATCTCGTTGACCCAGCCGATGGCGCTCGCCCCATCCCGGTAGTCGAACGTCGGCATGCCCTCGGGCGCCACGTCGCCGGTGTGCACGACCTTCAGATCCGGGAAGTAGACGAACGTGTCGCCGCGCGTGTGACCGGTGGCGAAGTGGTGCATCTCCACCTTCACGCCACCGAGTTGAATCGAGCCGTAGTCGCCGAACGTCACCTGCGGCGAAGCGCCTTCCTTCTTGGTCCGGTCGTAGGCGTCGCGCAGCGCTTCGTTGACCACCACGGTTGCACCCAGCTTGATCATCTCGCCGATGCCGCCGTTGTGGTCGGCGTGGTAATGGCTCGCGAGCACATACCTGATCGGCTGGTCGGAGATCGTCTTGATGACCTTCAGAAGCTCCGGGACGTTGTACGCGAACTTGGTATCGACCAGGATCAGGCCCTCGGGAGTCACGCGCACCGCCACGTCGCCCGGCTCATGCAGCAGGCCGTCGGGATTCACGGGTGTGGGAACGGCCGGGCAGGGCATCGGCAGACATGGACCGAGCGGCCCGCGGACCACGTAGAGACCTTCCTTGACCTTCTCCGCCCACATCGGCCGCGCAGTGAGCTCGCTGTAGGGCTTCTGTGGCTCCACGGCCGAAGCCGGGGCGGCGAGCGCCGCCGCTGCCATCGCGGTGGCCGCCAGAATCAGAGTGCGTACGCTTGCGGTATCGAGTTTCATCGGCACACCTGGCTAGGTGGCCGGAATTTAGCACGTACTTCAGGAAGATTCGCGGTGGGGGTTTTGCGGGCCCCGGTTCCGTGCGCAAATCCACCTTGCGCGGGGCAAAACCCGCGCAAGGTGGAGGGGTCGGACTACTGGCCCTCGTCCACGACGACGTAGAGGTAACGGCCCTCGCGCCAGAGGCGCACCAGCACCTTCGGGCCCTTGATTTCGGAGCTGAGCTTCACGGCTTCGTCCGCGTTCGTGACCGGCCGGCGGTCGAGCGACACGATGATGTCGCCGGGGCGCAGGCCGACGCGCGCGGAAGCGCTGTCCGGGTCCACCTGGGTGATGATGGCGCCCATGACGTCGCCGGGGACACGGTACTGCGAACGCAGCTGCGGATTCAGGTCGCCCACGCCGACGCCGTTGAGCACGCCTTCGTCGCTCCCCGTGCCGGGCGAGCCGCCGCCCGACGCCAGCGACTGCTCGGGCAGGCTCGCGAGCGTGGCCTTCAGGTCACGCGGTTTGCCGTCGCGCAGCACGGTCACGGTGATCGGCGTGCCCGGCGCGAAGCGGCTCACGCTGAGTGCCAGCCGTTCCGGATCGCGGATCTCCGTGCCGTTGATCTTCGTGATGACGTCACCGGTCTTGAAGCCCGCCTTCTCGGCCGGCGTGCCGCGCGCAACCTCGGTAACGATGGCGCCGTGGTCGACGCCGAATTCCTTGGCGAGGTCCGACGTCAGCTCCTGCGTGGATACGCCGAGGTAGCCGCGTTCGATCTTGCCCGTGCGGACGAGCTCGTCGGCCAGCGAGTGCACCAGGTTGATCGGGATCGCGAAGCCGACGCCGTTGGAGCCGCCGCTGCCGCTCAAGATCGCGGTGTTGATGCCGATCACGCGGCCCTTGGTGTCGACCAGCGCGCCGCCGGAGTTGCCGGGGTTGATCGGCGCGTCGGTCTGGATGAAGTCCTCGTACTGCTCGATGCCGAGCCCGCTGCGGCTCAGCGCGCTGACGATGCCGTGCGTGACAGTGAGGCCGATGCCGAAGGGGTTGCCAATGGCGAGCACGGTGTCGCCCACTTCGAGCTTGTCGCTGTCGCCCAGCGTGACGGCCGGCAGGCCGGAGGCGTCGATCTTCAGCACCGCCACGTCGGCCTTGGGGTCTCGGCCGATGATTTGCGCCGCGTACTCCCTGCGAGGCTCGCCGACCGCGACCTTGACTTCGTCGGCTCCGTCGATCACGTGGTTGTTCGTGACGATGTAGCCGTTCGCGGACACGATCACGCCGGAGCCCAGGCTGTGCTGCTCCGACTCGCGCGGCAGCTGCGGGCCGCCGCCCTGATCCGGAATGCCGAAGAAGCGTCGCCACAGCGGGTCGCCGAACAGCGGGTTCTGGGACACGCGCACCCTCTTGGTGGAGAACACGTAGACCACGCTCGGCGCGGCCTTCTTCACGATCGACGAGTAGCTGACGCGGACGGCTTCGTCGCGGTCGATGGCCGCGCTGTCCATCTGCAGCTGCATCGCGGGATGCTCGGTCTTCTGCGCCCATACCAGCACGCTGCCGCTGCAGGCGGCGATCAGCACAATGAAGAGAGTGAGCTTGTTGCGGATGTTCAGTGTTTTCATGACGGAATATCCTTTGAATGACTCCCCAGCTCGCGCCGGTTTCGACTGTCGAGATCGGTCGAGGGTTCCGCCGCGAGCCTGATTCGACAACGCTCATGATGAGCGCAGCGGCCGCGCCCCCGTATTAAGGCGGCGTTAAATCGGTGTCATGTCCGGGTCAGCTCCGCGTCAGCCTGTCGCAGCGTCTGGAACAGTTCGCCGATCGCGCCCTTCAGCCACTGATGCGGCGCCGATCGCTGCACGCGCCTGTGGCTCACCAGGCAGTAGGCCAGTTTGAACGGTGGCGGGGCGGTCGAGTCCAGCGGCCGGAAGCCGAGATCCCGCGTCGTGAGCCCGTTCAGAATGCCTCCGGCGAGCAGCAGGCAATCCGTCCGTGACACGGTGGCCAAGGCCACCGTGAGGTCGTCGGTCTCGTACGCGGCGGGCCACAGCTGGCTCAAGGGCGGCTGACCCGAGCGCGGTCTGAACATCGTGAATCTCTCGGCGTCCGGCACGCGCAGTGCGATGCGCGGATAGCGCAGCAGATCGTCACGGGTCCATGCCTTCCTGCGCAGCGGGTGGGACGTCCTGGCCAGGATGGCGGGCGTGTCCGTGAACATGACCTCGGAATCGAAGTCGTGGGAGAGATCCGAGAATTCCAGATTCAGCGCGAAATCGATGTCGCCGAGCTCGAGTCCCTTGAGCTGATCGGTGTAGTGACTGTGCACCTTGAGCCTCATGCCGGGCGCGCGTTCGCGCAGCCGCGCGAGCAATCCCGGAACGAGCGTCACGTGCAGGTACTCGTGGGCCGCGAGCGTCAGCTCGCCTTTCCACGTGGCCGGATCGAAGTCTTCCTGCATGAACAGCCCGTTGGCGGTCTCGAGCCAGTCGTGCAGCGGCTGTTGCAGGCGCAGTGCGAACGGCGTCGGCACCAGCCCCTTCGAGGCGCGCAGGAACAGCGGATCGTTGAATTGCGCACGCAACCGGCCCAGCGCCTTGCTGATGGCGGATTGCGTCAGATTCAGTTGCCGCGCGGCCGCCGATACGCTGTGACATTCGAGCAGCACCTGCAGCGTCAGCAGCAGGTTCAGGTCCATGCGGGCGAGCTGGCGAGTGGCCATTGCGATATGAACTCAAGTCATGGAAAAAGTGAAAATATATCGATTGGAATCATATCACGGCGGCGCTATGTTGCGAGTCGTGAGGCAAGAGGAGGATGGCAAATGAGCATCATCGTAGTCACGACCGTCGTCGCGCTGGTGTGCCTGGGTCTTCTGGCCGCCGTCGCGGCTGCCGAGGCCGTCACGGCCTAGAAAGGCCGCCAACAGTTGCTTGAGTGCGGACGCTGTCCCCCCTGCGTTCCGCGCCATTAGGCCCCCGCGAGGGGGCCTTCCTTTTTCCGATGTCATTCCGCGCCCTTGCGCACGCGCGCGGAAGCACCCACGCGCGGCGTCAGCGCAGCTCGACCGTGGCTGCGATGTCCTTGACTGTCTGGCTGACCTGCATCATGGCCATCGTCTCGCCGACTGCGAGCAGCTGCAGGTAGGTGCCACCCGGCAGCACGCGCAGGAACAGCAGCACGGTGCGGTTGTCCACCACGGCCGAGAGGAACGCACCCTGGCCGCCGGCGAACGGCACCGTCGCGCGCTCCTTGATCTGCGCGTTCGCGGCCATGCCGCGCAGTGCCTGCTCGGCGGTCTGCGCGCTCTCGCGCGGCAACGCGGTGGTGCCGGCGCGGCTGATGATCGCGAGCGGTTTGAGCCCCGTCGCGTCCACGCCGTCGTACGTCGTCAGCGTGGCCGTGTTCGGGTCGGAGGAATCCGCGAAGCGAAAGGGCGGCGATACCTTGAACTCGAACGCGAGCCGCGCGAGCTTCTCGTCCGCGGTGGGCACGTTCGCCACCTTGATCGAGCGCACGATCGAGGCGATGTCGGCCGGGCTCAAGTTCTGCGCGGCCGCGATGTCGAACGTCACCAGCGCGGTCTTCGCCCGGCCACCGCCGAGCACGGTCACGTACTTCGCGAGCTCCCGGCCGTTCCTGACCTGCTGGCCGACGGCAAGCGGCGCCTGACCGCCGTCGACGGCCACGGATTCGATGCGCGTGAATCGCACGCCTTCGCTTGCATAGCGCGTGGAGGCCGTCTTCGGGGATGCGAACACGGCCGCGACTTCCGCGAAGTTCTCCGGCGGATACTCGGCGACCTTGATCGTCGAGCCGGTCTTCGGGTCCTCGAGCCCCGGGAAGCTGCGCGCGATGCGGAAACCCGCCGGCGCTGCCAGTGTGACGAAGGTGCCGGGAATCTGCACCGGCGTTTGCGCGCCGGCCGGCAGCACGGCGACGCAAAGCAGCCAGGAAGCGAGCTGTGAGGCGAACAGGAGCCGTGGTTTCATCGATTCGTCCCTCGGGGAGGTGACGAACG